>JAFAKX010000030.1 GCA_019234945.1 Silvibacterium sp. | reverse complement strand
ATGTCTCCGGCCCAGACGACGAAGAAGAGGAAGATCAGCAACGACGGGCCGTTCTCCTGCTCGCTCAGGAGGGGAAGCGTGGTGAGCGGCACGCCGATGTAAAGCATGCCGAAGACGGAGTAGGCGGCATCGGGCAGGACGCGGTTCATGGGCGAGCGGAAGGCACACAGGGCAAACAGAGCGAGCGAGAGAGCGCTGAGCAGCGTGCCGAGGAAGTCCGGACGCCGGAAGATGCATACAAACAGGATGGCGACGGCGGCCGATACGGCGATGCGCGGTGTCCTGGCCCCCATGGCGTCTGCCAGGTTCAGATATTCCCAGACTGCGAGCTCTGCGACGACGGCGGCGACGAGCACCAGAATCCAAAGCGGAGCCCAGAAGATCAACAACAAAACAAAAGGAATAAGAACGGCAGCGGTGACGACGCGTTTCATCTTGTTGAAAAGCATACACGTCCTGCCGTCTGGTCCTTTGCGAGACGATTCCCGTCTAAACAACTAAGCCCTGAGGTGAGGGTTTGACATCTGTAATAGAGGGGTCAATGCGTGGTTTGGCAAAGTGGATGCCGGGCGCGCACGGTCCACGAAGGAGTACGACATGAAGCTGAATCGAACTTTTTTTGCCGCCACCGTTTTGAGCCTGCTGGCGGCGGTTTCGCCTGCTCTCGCTCAGGGAGGTGACACCGCGGCCGTCAAAGCGATTATCACGGCAACGGGCAAGGGCAATGAGCATCCGGCCCCGCTTCGCCAACAGGACATTGGGGTTCAAGTCGCCGGTAAATCCACGCCTGTTACCGGGCTGGTTCCCCTGCGCGGGACCGATCTTGAGCTCGTCATTCTTATTGATGGATCGGCCCGCAGCAGCATTGGCAGTCAGCTCGGCGACATCGAACGCTTCGTGAACTCCCTACCGCCAACCACGTCGGTCGGGATTGCTTACATGGAGAATGGCCGCGCCGTGTTTTCACAGCCGCTGATATCTGACAAGGCCCAAGCTCTGAAGGCCCTGCGGCTACCCGGCGGAACGCCAGGGAGCAGCGCCAGCCCGTACTTCTGCCTCTCTGACCTGGCGAAGCACTGGCCCTCAAACAATCCGGAAAACCGCCGCGAAGTGGTGATGATTACCGACGGCGTCGACCCTTATAACCTCCGCTTTGATCCCGAGAACCCGTACGTTCAGGCGGCAATCGAAGATTCGATTCGCGCCGGCCTGATCGTCGACTCGATCTACTGGCACGACCAGGGACGATACGACCGGGGACTGTATCAGAACAACGCCGGAGAGAGCCTTCTCGGTCAAGTAACGCAGGTGACTGGAGGAAAGGCCTATTGGCAGGGAATCGGCAATCCAGTGTCGTTCGCGCCGTTCTTCGGCGACCTTAGCCAGCGTCTGCAGAACCAATATGAACTGGGATTTAATGCCCCGGTGAAATCGAAGCCGGAGATCGTCAGCCTGAAAGTCAAGCTCAACGAGCCGGATGTGAAGATCGACGCTCCGCAGCGAGTCCTGGTCGCGCCGGGAGGAGTTGCGCGGCAGTAAACGCTGTTAGGCTGGGGCCGGCCTGAAGATGCGCCGTAAGACAGGGCCGGCCCGCGGTTTGCCTAGTATTTTCTCGGCTTCCTGGTGGGCTTCTTTTCTGGTTTCGGAGCGGGCTGCGGCCGGGAGCCGACGTCGTGCAGATGAATCACGGCGGCCGCGGCTGTGATTCTGACCTCCGCTTTGCTATCCTGCAGGCCCGCTTCGGCTGCACCTATCAATCCGGGATCTTCGCGCTTGGCAAGCGCCTGGAATGCCGCGGCGCGGACCAGCCATTTCTCCTGGTCCGCGGATGCATTCGCCAGCGCGTCACCACTCTTCGGATCCGGATCTTTGGCCAGCATCAGGGCAGCCGCGGCAAGAACGGGAGAAGTATCGTCCCGCTTGAGCAGCTTGTAACCGGAAAGCGCCACACTACCGAAGGGGATAAAGCCAATCGCTGCCTCGCCTCCGATCGCCGCCAATTTCTTTGGATCGTGCAGCAGTTTTTTCTGCTGCTCCGTCAGGCTGGTTCCGGTCTTCTGTTCGCCGGTGAGGATTGCATAATAGACGTTGTATCCGCGGTTGTCTCCAAGCTGGATGAGAGAGTGCGCCGCAGCAATGATCACCGAGGGGTCCGGGTCCTGGAAGGCGTCGTTCAGGTCCGTCGTTGTATCTTTGGCCCCCATCTCTCCCAGCGCCTGGGCACCGGCGGCGCGCACCTCGGGCTCTTTGTCATTCTTTAGCGCGTCAAGTGCTGCTTTTTCCGCCTTCGGATTGCCATCGAGATCTCCAAGAATACGTGTGGCCCTTGCGCGGATTTCCTTGTTGTTGTCTTCCAGTCCAGTGTTCAAAACGTTCCAGGCAGTATCGATCGAAGCCTGGTTGCTGGCCTGGGGTGAAGCAATTCCTGCGCCTGTGAGCAAAAAAGCCAGGCTGACGGCGCGAAAGACCTGTCTCATGTGCTATCCCTCTCTTCTCCCGCAAAGGCACCCTTAACGCGATGGTACGGCATTTTCGGAATTACGGAGTCCCGTCAAAAGTGTGCGAGGTCGCCGCTCCCTGATGGTCGCGTCGACTTGGAATCAGTGGCCCGGGATACACCAAATTCCGAGGATGTGTTCGCGGGTTTTCCGCCCCCAATGGGCGAAGTTTTCAAGGTGAGAGGGATTGGTCAGGCTTTGATCGGCTGCGGAGGTGTGAGATACGCCCAGCGCTCGACGAGCTGGCTGTGCGCGATGCGCCAGATCACGATGCCCGAGAATTCATACTTTGTGCCGGATGAGGCCTCTGTGCCGGTCCAGTGATTGCGCACCACCACGCGGTCGTCCTCGGCGATCAGGTCGAGGATGTCTACATGAATGTCCGGGAACTTCCTGTAGGCTCCGCCGACGTAGGCCTTGGCCCCTGCGGGGCCGGGAGGCGTGCCCGGCGGAACATCGGCGCCGTGGTCTTCAAACTCCGGGGCAAAGTTCACGTCGCCGATGTCCAGATTTTTGCCGTTGACAAACTCCTCGAAGTGATTGCGGACGAAGTCCTTCATCTCGGCGAGGCTCATGCCGGTCTTCGGATTCACACTTTCGGGCGGCATAGCGCTTCTCTCGCTCTTATGCGGCGGTGCGGAAGCTGTCCTTAAATTCCGCCAGAAACTGATCCAGGGTGATGGGCGGCCTGCCGAGCACGCTCGGCAGAACATTGGTCACCTCGCCACCCTGGCCGCCGGTGTAATAGCGCTGCAGACCCAGAAGTGCGTCCACCTGCCACTCCGGCATGCCCTGCTCGAGCATGGCCTTGCGCTGCGCTTCTTCCGGGATGTCAACGAATTTCACAGGGCGCCCGCACGCCTGAGAGATTTTCGCGGCAAGCTCGCTTTGGGTCACCGCCTGCGGGCCGTTCAGCTCATAAACCTGGCCGGAGTGGTCCTTCGGTGAGATCAGCGCCTTTGCGACTGCCGCGCTGATGTCACGCAGGTCGATGTAGCTGATGCGCGCGTCGTCCATGGCGGCGTAGAACGCTCCCTGCTGGCGGATACTCGGCGCGTCGAACGCCACGATGTTCTGCATGAAACTGTTCGGCCGGAAGATGGTGTATCCGATGCCGGACGTCCGCAGTTTGTCTTCGACAGCGCGGTGCCAACTCGGAAACGACTTCGGATAATCGCCCGCCCCCAGGGCGGAATTCAGCACGATGTGCTTCACCCCGGTATCACGGCTGGCATCGATAACGTTGCTTTCGAACTCAACAAGCTGCGGGATCGGCGAGCAGACGAGAAAGACCACGTCGACGCCGTCGAGAGCTTTTCTGAGGCTCTCTTTGTCCGCAAAATCGGCAATCACGGCGTGCGTGCCCGCCGGAGCCCGCTTCGCGTCGTCCTCGCTGCGATACATTGCTCGATGCGCCGCTCCGCTCCTACGTACTTCGTCGAGGACTGCGCGGCCTGTATTTCCGGATGCGCCTGTAATCAGGATCATGGCTGTTCTCCTTTTCAAGGCGTATGCTACAGCCGGTGCATCGACAGCGGAAGAACGTACAAAAAAGTAAGCCCGGGCCTTTCATCCATGTTTTCGAGGAAGTGAAAAATGAAGCCGAATCACGGTTGTCCTGTCCAAGCCACCATCAACGTGATGTCAGGCAAGTGGAAGGTGCGGATTCTGTGGCACCTTTCGTTCGGCAAGCTGCGATACGCCGAACTGCGTAGAAAGCTGAGCAGGATTTCCGAGAAAGTATTGACTGACCAGCTTCGGCAACTGGAAGCCGATGGAGTCATTCAGCGCCACGTAACGCCCACGGTTCCGCCTATGGTCGATTATTCGCTCAACGCCGAGGGAGAAAAGCTGGTCCCGCTGATGGAGTCGCTTTGCGAATGGGGCAGTGAGCACTTCGATATGAAGCCGAGTCTTCCACGCCAGCGCGTCAGCGCGTAGTTATCGCGGGACGAGGGTATTGGTAGGCAGGGAAGCGATGTCGTCGGACTCCGATCCATCGCCGAGGCCTCCGTAGCGCCGCTCGCGCCGCTGGAAGTCCTCGATCGCCTCGAGCATGTGGATGCCACGGAAGTCCGGCCAGAGGCGATCAGTAACGAAAATCTCAGCGTAGGCGATCTGCCACAGAAGGAAGTTCGAGATGCGCATCTCGCCCGAGGTGCGGATCAGCAGATCGGGATCGGGCATGTGCGCTGTGTAGAGGTGCCGCTGGATGTCCTGCTCGGTGAGGTCTTCAGCGCGCAGCTCGCCGCGGCTTATCTCGGCCGAGAGCGCGCGGAAGGCATCCACAAGCTCGGA
This sequence comes from Silvibacterium sp., assembly GCA_019234945.1. GTDB lineage: Bacteria > Acidobacteriota > Terriglobia > Terriglobales > Acidobacteriaceae > Silvibacterium. The sequence goes on along the minus strand of JAFAKX010000030.1, from coordinate 6,975 downwards.
GCGCGAGCCATAGTTGAGGGCCAGAGTCAGCACGGTGCCGGTATTGTGCTTCGTGGCGTCTGCTGCCCAGTCCATCCGCTCGCGAACCTCGGGCTCGAGCTCGTCGGTCCGGCCGATGTACTGGATGCGGACGTTGTTGTCATTCATCCGCTGGACGTTGTTCGTGAGGTAGGTGCGGAGCAGCCGCATCAGGAAGGTGACTTCGGTGCGGGGCCTCTTCAGATTGTTTTCCAGCGAGAATGCGTAGAGGGTCAGCCAGGGCAGGCCGATACGCGAGGCCGTCTCAACCACGTACTGGACCGATTCGGCGCCCTGCTGGTGTCCGAGGAAGCGCTTCAGACGCCGCTTGCCCGCCCAGCGGCCGTTGCCGTCCATGATGATGGCCACGTGCTCAGGCAGACGCCCCGGATCAAGGCGGCGGTAGATTGCCAGCTCGTCGGGAGGCAGTTCATGAACACGGCTGAAGTTGAGCAAGGGATCCTCTAAGTTGACCGTAGCATGTGCGGAGGGGCAGCCGCAATCACACTTACAGTAGATTTACACGGCTTTTGCTGTGTTTCGGCGGGTTTACGCGTTTGTGACAAACACGTCATCCAGGGCCTGTTAACCGGCCCTAGGGCCGGGCCATGTCGAAGCGGTCCCGCGTACGAACATAGGTCGGGCCGCCCATTCTGCCCACGGCCTTCAGCCTGTCGGGATCGATCTTGTAGCCGGCAATGATCTCTTCGTCGACGTGAAACCGGAGGACGTCGCCAAAGATCAGAGTGCCTCCTCCGGGAGCATCACCAATGGGCAGAAGCTGGCGCAGGCGGCATTCCATTTGTGCATGGCTCTCGCCAACGCGCGGTGGCCGCACTAGCTCGCTTGCGACGGGAGTCAGTCCGGAAAGCTCAAACTCGTCTACCTCGGGCGCCACTTCGGCTGCGGTCAGGTTCATTTTGTATGCGAATTCTTCCGAGACGATATTCACGACGAATTCATTCGTCGCGACGATGTTTCGCAGGGTGTCTTTGGTCGGGTGTTCGGTTTTGCGGAATGAACTGACGAAGCAGACGACTGGCGGATCGGCCGTACAGGCCATGAAATAGCTGAAGGGCGCGAGATTACGCAGGCCCTGCTCGTCAAGGCTGGAGACAAACGCGATCGGGCGGGGAACGACCATCCCGATCATGAGCTTGTAAATGTCCGACGCGGAGTGCTCAGCCGGATCGAAGCGACGCATAGGCATATTGCTCGATTGTATCGAGCCGATCGCCCCCGATCGGATGACCGTCGCGGCGCAGCCGTTACGCCATGCGACGACGCCCTGAAGCCATCTCCCGCACCTGATTGAGAACCATCGAACGCTGGAAACCGTCGAGCTGCGACACCAGCGACGCGATCTCCGCCAGGAATGGGTCAGACATGATGGCAATGGTTTCGGCCTGGGCGCGGCTCCGAGCGTCGCGCAGCAGCGCGCAGATATCCACCTCGAGCGCCTGGGCAAGCCGTTCGAGCGACGAGAGCGTCGGCATCGCCTTGGCATTTTCAATCTTCGAGATGTAGGTGCGCGGCACCTGCATGCGCCCCGCAAGCTGGCGCTGGCTCAGCCCGCGCACGCGGCGGATGTCGCGAACCGCGCGAGCGACGTTGATCTCGTCGTCGCTGGTTGCGGCAGTCGCCGTGGCCACCACCAATTGGGGCAGCGTTGGCTCAGGCTCTTCGATCTCGAGTGGTTTGTGGCAGCGTCTGCAGAGTGAATTCGATGTTCGGAATTGCACCAGGCTGCAGTGTTCGCAGCGAAGCACTTCACGTGCTTCTACGGTAGCCAGGATAGTTGCCATATTTTTGTAACGGAGTGCCAGAGCAGGCGCTCCTGTTGTTGAAGGCCGCGGATTATATCCGCTATCCCTCTCCAACTTTGAATCAGCTTGCATCCGAGGTATCTTTCCTGTCAAGTGAAAACTGTGAGTCAACCGAAGAAAACACTAGAAAACCCGAAGAAACCCAAAATGGAATTTTGCGAGGAGACATGTCGATGATTGCCGACAAAACATACGATCGCCAGCGCGCCTGGGAACTGCTCAACGAATGGACGCAGTCGCCCAGCCTTATCAAGCACGCACTCGCCGTGGAGACCTGCGTACGCGCATACGGCGAGCGCGAGGCGGATACACGCGCGCTCACAGGCGATGAGCGCGAAGCATTCGTCGAAGCCTACTCTGTCACGGGGCTGCTACACGATTTCGATTACGAGCGTCATCCGTCGCTCGAGGAGCATCCCTTTGTCGGCAATCGCCTCCTTGTCGAGCAGGGCTGGCCGGAGGAGATCCGTACCGCCATCCTCGGGCACGCCGAATACTCCGGCGTGCCGCGTGAGACTCATCTGGCAAAGTCGCTCTTCGCCTGTGATGAGCTCGCCGGCTTTTTGACTGCCTGCTCCCTGGTCAAACCCACAAAATCGATTTTTGATGTGGATGTTGCAGGGGTAAAAAAGAAAATGAAGGACAAGGCCTTTGCCCGCGGCGTGAACCGCGACGACATCACCACCGGCGCCGGCGAGCTCGGAGTGCCGCTGGACGAGCACATCGCCTTCTGCATCCAGGCCATGAAGAACAACGCAGACGCCCTGGGGCTGCGGGGGACAACGCCCGGCCAATAATGCGGCCGGGGCGCGCCCTTACGCGGCTGCCGAGACCGTCTCCGAACCTGCTGACAGTCTCAACCAGGGGCAAAGCCGGAATTCCTCGCCGGTGAGCCCGGCGCGACGAGTTGGCTCACTTTATGCCGAGATCTCCAATGGTTGATCCTTCGCTCCCATAATCAAAAGCCATAAAATGGCCGCAGGTTCGCCCAGCGTCAACGGGATGTTCGCCACGCGGCCTACGATAGTCACATAACTCGGCAGAAGAAACGACGTAAGACTTACGGCCAGGTAGCCGAAACATGCCGCGATCAGCAGCACCCCCAGGAGGCGGGGAAGGAAACCCGACTTCCATACACAAACCCCAAAGTGGAAAAGCCAGAGGCCAAAAATCCACCCGACATCGTATCCGTAGCGACGCACATCAAGGAACAGCATAGCCAGGGATTCGCGTTGCGGTTGGCTGAATACCAAAAGGAAATCCGCGCCGTGCAAGAGCGCGAGGGCCGCGATGTCGCTTACCGCGTTCATGCACATGATGGGAACAAAGGCCAGACCGAAGATCACCATCAGGGAAGCATGCGTCTTGCTCGCCCCGCTGAGGAGTCGGTAAAGAACCCAGACCACATAGATAAATTCGACCGCGCAAATCACTTCGGAGGCGATGCCGAGGCGGAAAAGCCTCTCTGAGGCGAGAATATTGTGGGCGGTCGCAGCCGCGTTCCCGGATACGATCAGCCTGCCGGGGACATAGACGATGCTGAAGAAGCCTGTCACGGCATTCACCAGGTACAGCGCGCCTGCGATCCTTGATGTCTTTTTGGTGGAGTTCATATCCCCTCCGCTTTTGCTCATGACTCTCGCGCGCGACAGCCGTAAACCACTGACCGTCATGGGCCGCGCTTCATGCGACCTCGCTAGGAGAAAGCCGATCCTTATCTGTGCGAGGCATTATCTATGCGAGGCATTCAGATCCAGGAAAGGAGCGCGCAATGCTATAGTGGTGCTATTACCATCAAGTTCGCAGTTCATTCGATTCCCACTGAGAAGGAGCTTTGATGGCGACTGAGAGTCAATACTCCGTGCAACTTTCCATCGTGGTTCCTGCTTATAACGAGGAATCTACGCTCAGAACAGTTGTACAGAAACTCTTGCGCGTCCCGCATCTCCACGAAATTATCATCGTGGACGACTGCTCGAAGGACCGGACGCACGAAATTGCAACATTGCTTTCTGCCGAGCATCCGTCCGTCGTGAGGGTTATCCGCCATCAGAAGAATGGCGGCAAGACGGAAGCACTGAAGACGGGATTCGCCGCAACTACCGGGGATATTGTCATCGTTCAGGATGCCGATCTCGAGTATGATCCCAATGAGATCCGGCATGTGATCGATCCAATCGTGCATGGCCATGCGGACGTCGTTTTCGGTTCACGGTTCCAGGTGCGGCGCGCGGCGCGAGTGCTGTACTTCTATCACTATCTCGCCAACCATGTTCTTACCTTTATGTCGGACTTGCTGACCAACCTGAACCTGACCGATGTCGAGACGGGTTACAAGGCCTTCCGCGGCGACATTATCCGCAACATGAAGATTACTTCCAGCGGGTTCGGATTCGAGATCGAAGTCACCGCGAAGATCGCGAAATTGAAATGCGCTGTCTATGAAGTGCCGATCAGCTACTACGGCCGGACTTATGAGGAAGGTAAGAAGATCGGCACGAAGGACGGCATCGCCGCGCTCTGGTATCTAGTGAAATACAACCTGCTTACAAGCCTAAGTGCCTCTTATGTAATGCTGCCGCAGATAAATCCGGTTCGCGTTATCCAAGCTGGCTGAGGCCCCGGCGCTGAAGGGTGCCAGCAAGTCCTGTTGAGCTGTCTTCAACGGCGGCAAATTGCGTATTCATGGAGACGGCATGAAGTCGCCACAGCACAAATTGCAGGCTCTGGTTTTTGGTGTCTGCGCGCTTTACTTTCTCGCAGTAGGAGGCTACAAGGCCTCCCACTACTCACCAGATTTCATGCCCGTTTATACGGGTTCCCGGTGTCTTCTGCACGGCTGTAATCCATACGATATTCCGCAATTGCAACAACAGTATTTTCTTGCCGGGGGCCTTGCGAGGCAGCTGCCGAAGTGGAAAAATGAGCCGCCCGTCTATCCGCCTTCAACGTTCCTGGTGGTATCTCCGCTGACATTTCTCAGCTGGCCTGCTGCCCGCACGCTGTGGGGAGTCATGAATGGCCTGCTGCTGATTGCAGCGGCTGTGCTCATAGTGGGAGTCTGCCCCTGCTCCTATCGCTGGCTGGCCACGGTTCTGGCGTCCCTGGCTTTTCTGATGAGCGCATCGAACATCCTCGCTCTGGGCCAGCCGGCAACCTTTGCTATAGCTCTGTTGGCAATCGGGGTGATCCTGTTTGTGCAAGGCAGATACCTCCCGCTGGCGGCAGTCCTCATGACACTGAGCCTTGCTGTGAAGCCCCAAATAGGTGGTTTAATAGTTCTCTATTTTCTTGTGAAGAGGATTCATTGGAGATATGCGACGCTCGCCTTCGCGGGAGCGGCTGTGATTTTGTTGATCTCAGTTCTGCTTCTGCACCTTAATCCCGCGGCAATGCACTGGACTTCCGATTTGCGCGAAAACATTGCGCGGAGTGTAGCTCCGGGCGCGGCGAACGACCCCAGGCCTGCTCATAGAGGAGGTGTCGATTTTGCCAATCTTCAGGCGATCACGAGTATCTTCTTCGCCGATCCAAAGATGTTCAACCTAGCCGCTTATGTAATCTTCTTGATCGCACTTGCGGTGTTTATCGTGGCAACGCTCAAAACCGATGTGAATGCCGATTCGGACCGTCAGATTCACTATGCTGCGATTGCAAGCCTCTCTGCTATCTCGCTTTTGCCGGTCTACCATCGCGTATATGACGCGCGGGTGCTGCTGTTGGCCATTCCGGCAATCGTCGTTGTTCATCAACGGCAGCGGCTGCTGGGGATGATTCTTGCGGTTGTCGCAATCTTTCAGGTCCTGTCAATGTATACCCAAGGCCTTGTGCTATCGTTCTTTGAGAATCGCGGCGAAATGCCGCATCTGTTACAGAACAAGCTTCTGTTTCTCTTGACGATGCGGCAGGGGGCATATGCCGTCCTCATTCTCGCCGTCCTGCTGTTGAGCAGCATGTTTTTCATTGGCCGATCTACCTCGCGGCCAGCTGAATCTTGAACCGCCGACCAAGTGCTCGGCGTCACAGCGATACTGTCCAGGCAAAAATGCTATGCTGGTCAGTTTGCCATGACCGACAGCCTGCCCACCCAGACTCCGGAATCCGCTGAGACGCCTGCAACCAGACTCAACACTGCGATTATTTCCCGATTTGACTCGAACTGGCCCCGCGCGCGCTCCAATGCCGCGGGAATGCTCGCGCTCGCCGGACAGATTCGCCGGCAGGAGGCGGAGATCCGCGAAGGCGGCGGAGCCAAAGCCATTGAAGCCCAGCACGCGAAGAGCCGCCTGACTGCCCGCGAGCGGATCGCGCTGTTGCTTGATCCCGGAACAGAGCTTTTCGAACTGGCGCTGTTCGCCGCGTTCGAGATGTACGAAGAGTGGGGCGGAGCGCCGGCGGCCGGAGTGGTCACCGGGCTGGGGCGGGTTCATGGACGACTGTGCATGATCATCGCCAACGATGCGACGGTGAAGGCCGGGGCGTTCTTTCCCATGACGGCGAAGAAGGTCCTGCGCGCGCAGACCATCGCGATGGAGAACCGCATCCCGACGCTCTATCTGGTCGATTCGGCGGGGGTCTTCCTGCCGCTGCAGGAGGACGTCTTCCCCGACCAGGACGACTTCGGGCGCATCTTCCGCAACAACGCCGTGATGTCAGGGATGGGAATCCCGCAGATCACAGCCATCATGGGCATGTGCGTCGCCGGCGGAGCGTACCTGCCGGTCATGACGGACCACGTGCTGATGACCGAGGGCAGCGGCCTTTTTCTAGCCGGACCCGCGCTGGTGCAGGCAGCGATCGGGCAGAAATATTCGGCGGAGGAACTGGGCGGCGCGACGATGCACGCCGAAATCTCCGGGACCGTCGATTACAAGGAGCCGAACGACCATCTCTGCATGGCCCGGATGCGGTCGCTGGTGGCGAAGATCGGCGAGCGGCCGGGCGCACCGTTCAGTCGCATGGCTTTCGATCCGGACAAAGACACGCCGAAGTATCCAGCGGAGGATCTTTATTCTCTACTCGACGCCGACCCTGCGAAAAGCGCGGTAAACACTTATGACATGCACGAGCTTATAGCTCGAATTACTGACCGCAGCGAGTTCGACGAGTACAAGCCCGATTACGGCCGGAC
>JAFAKX010000027.1 GCA_019234945.1 Silvibacterium sp. | reverse complement strand
GGTCCTTCTGCCACAGACCGTCCCTTCGTAGCGAAGCAAGACTCGCCTTTGTTATTGTCGACGGCTCCACAGAAGAAGATCTTTCCGGTGGCGTTCTTGAACTGTCCCATGTCCGAACTGGCCGCGGACCGCGAGGCAAAGTCGCACCGCATTTCAGGAGGCCGAGCTGCCTGGCTCGCCCGAAAACTCTATTTCCTGATCCCGGTTCGCATCTCTCTCCTTCAAAAAGAAACCCTGATCGGACGATCAGGGTCAGGAGGTGGTATATGCAAGAGACGAAACCAGAGTAAGTTCGCCTGAGCCGCGTGTCTTGGCCCTGAAGAACGGTTTTTCCCTCCAACTTTCGGTTGAGCCGGTTGAGTCCAGAGCATGACTGGTAGTTTTCACAGTGGCGTCTTCCAGCTTTTCGATTCCATGATAGTTCCGGAATGCGACGGATTAGTTGCTGATCCCCACCGGCTCTCGCACCGTTACAGCTCACCGCCGTTTTGAATCGGGAGCTAGCCTCGCGAGGAGTTTCTCGATGGATCGCGCACTCTCAAAGCAGCTGTTGTGCTTCGTCCTGTTGTGGCTTGCAGGGCATGCTTGGGCACAATCAGCTAATCCCACATTTCCCGATCCCGGCCGACCTTCCATGTCCCGCGAAGAACAGCATGCTCTCGGTTTGCAGGCCGCCGCGCAGGTCTACAAGCAGATGCCGGTTCTTCCCGACAGCAGCCCCGAAACACAATACGTTCGCCAGCTTGGTGAGAAGCTGGTTGCCACCATTCCGCCGCAACATTCGTGGCCCTTCGAGTTTCATGTTGTCGCCCAAAAGGAGATCAATGCCTTCGCCCTGCCGGGCGGGCCCATGTTCATCAATATCGGAACCCATCACCTCCGCCGACAACGAAGCCGAACTCGCTGGCGTCATGGCGCATGAGATGTCGCACGTCTACATGCAGCACACTGCGAAGCAGGTCAGCAAGGAAAAGACCACTGGCATGCTTGCCGGACTTGCTGGCGCGGTGCTCGATGGAACCGTGGGAGATGCCGCGGGAGGAATGGTCGGCCAACTCGGGCAGATGGGCATTCAATTCGGGGCCGAAAGCCTCATGTTGAAGTACTCTCGCACCGACGAGTCACAGGCTGACGCGGTGGGTGCCGTGATCCTTTACAAAGCCGGCTACAACCCGCAGGCTTTGGCTGATTTCTTCAAAAAGCTCGAAACGCAGGGTGGGCAGCCGCCGCAATTCCTTAGCGACCACCCTAACCCAGGTAACCGCGAAGTGGCCATTCAAAGGGAGATCCGTGAGTGGCCACCGAAGGATTTCATCGGCGACAGCCCTGCTTTTGCAAAAGTCCGTCAGCATGCGATGGGAGTGAAAGCTTACAGCGCTCAAGAGATTGCGCAAGGCGCAAAGTCTGGCCAATGGGCCGCGCTCAACCAAAAGAATGGAGCAACGTTCAATGCGGGCGGCGCGGCAACGCGACCCGCAGGGGCCTCAGCTTCTCCTCGCAGCGATTCGCCTCATATGTCTGCCGTTTCTTTGCAAAGCGTTCTCCCCACTCGCCGCATGGTTGCCGCAGACCTCGGCCCGATAACGATAGATCGTCCCGATAATTGGCAGGTATCCATGCCACAGCAGCAGGGACAGTTCGCCACCATCGCTCCTCAGGCCGGAATCAGCGGTGATGGCGTGGGTTACGGGGTGCTTCTCAACGGCGTTGCACCGGCAAACGGCGGCCGAATGAGCATCGATGACGTTACGGGACAGATCGTCCAGAACATGGAGCGGCACAATGGGCTGCACCCGCTGGGCAAGGCTCAGGCGATCACAGTGAGCGGTGTTCAGGGCCGCTCCGTCGTGCTGCAATCGACTTCGCCGTTCCCTGACGCCGATGGTCAGCCGCAAAAGGAGCGAGACTGGCTCGTCACCGTTCCGCAGCGCGATGGCTCTATCATCCTGATGATCTTTGTCGCGCCCGAACCGGATTTCGCCGAATTCCAGTCAACATACGAGGCTATGTTGAGAAGCGCACAATTCCGGTGACTCTTGCAGAAGGCAACCAGGCCGCCGCGATTTGCCGGGAAGCTCCTCGGATGTCATGCTCGAAGAGATGAAGAAAACCGCACTGCTCGGCATTGCCGCAGGAATACTCTGTACTTGCTCTCTTTCGCTCTACGCGCAGGACAAGGGGTACTGGCGCGCCACAAGCTCGACTGCCATGTCCATTACTGGAGACCTGGCAATCTCTGACGACAAGCTCTCAATCAACTTCACCGCGTTTACCATCGCCGAGATACGCAAGCTTCAGCCGGACGAAGCCGTCGCGCTGTTCAGCGCGGAAAGCGGCGTCCCCGGCGGCGGCTATCTCTACCGTTTGAACGTCCCGGCCACGAAGCGCTTTCTTCACCACAACACGCTCTGCGGCAGCGAGGAAACGCAATGGATGGTCACCTATGCTACCGGCCGTGAGCTGCGGGTTGCCTTCTTCTCAGGATCGAAAATGCCAGTGATGACGCCCGACGTTATTGCCAACTCCACCGACCTCTGTGGCACCTATCTCTACGGGCGTTGACCGCGGTCAGCGTCCTCACGTTCTGCGGGTCCTCTTCATCATGGCTATTTCATCTGCGCACAACCAGCGAACTCAGCCGGCCGAGGTGAACGGTTGAGCCCTTCGGGCCTACACGCAGGTAGTTGCCTGTATTTGCTGAACTCGCGTCGGCAATGAGTCCACGATAGACTCCAGGCGAAAAGCCTAGTCGGCCTTGCAGGCTCACGTCAGTAGCTGCGCCGCGGTTGACCGCCACTAAAACTAAATCGTCACCGTCAGTTCGGTCCTCATCAGGTCGGTCCCCATCGATTCGTTCATAGATCAGAACGTCATCCTTTGCGTAAAGACCCCTGTATGTCCCGCGTTGGATCGCGGAACTGTCCTTGCGCAGGGCCGCGAGCGCGCTGATCAGGCGAAAAGCTGGAGTGCTCTCCTCCCAGCTCCGCATTCCAGGCCGATTCCAGGGATCGTCACTGCCGGAGTTCACATATTGCGGTTCGTACGTCACGCCTGGCGCGTCGTAAACGGCCAGATACTGTTCGTCGCCGTTGTAGATGATGGGGATTCCGCGGACGGTCATCAGCAGCACCGTGCCGAGGTCCATGCGTTGGCGGCGCTCCGTCTCGGTAGGCACATTCAGCACGTACAGTCGCGTCATTGTGCGAATTTCATCGTGATTGTCGAGGAACGTGCCCATCCAGTCATCACGGCCCTTGAACGCGATCACCCGCTGGCGCAACAGCTTGTCAAGATCGCCGGCATCCGCCTGTTCGGAGCTTACTTCGTACGGACCGCCGATGAAGCGATTCAGTTCAAAAGACAGCTGAAAGTCCAGAATGTTTGTCTTGAAGTAGTCGTAGTGGTTGGCGAAAATCAAGGACTTCGGATAGCCAACCCCGCCTCCGGAGAACTCCCCCACGATGTAGGGATCCGGGCGTCCCAGTTCTTGCAGGTGATCGATCATGGCGTGAGTGAAGCTGCTGACGAAATCAGGGAAGACAAACTTAATCGCGTCGAGCCGGAAATCGTCGACGCCGTGGTCAATCCACGTCTCGCCTGCATTGGTCAGGTATTGCGCCGTCAACGGATCGTGCTGGTTCCAGCCGCTCAGGTCGGCCAGCGGACAGTGATGCAATTGCCACCACGTCCATTCCGTATCTGGAATGGTCGCGGCTTGCTGGCATTGCTGTGTCTTCTCATAGTGCTTGTAGAAGCGGCCACCGTAAACATGATCGAAGTCGTCGTTGAAGCTGCGGACGAAGATGCTGCCGTCGCTGTGGTAAACACGGCCGTAGACGTGATTGTCATTCGGATTTGAGTCGTTGAGAGTGATGTCCTGGATATACCGCATGCCGCGGGCGTGGAGATCGCCGCTCAGACCCTCAACATCAGCCCAATTGCCGAAATGTTGGTTCACCTGGTAGTAGTTCTGGACCCAATAGCCGTGATATCCAGTGCCGTACCCTGTGCCGCCCTCGTACATGGGAACGTTCTCAGCGAGGGGCGTTACCCAGATGGCCGAGGCTCCCAGGCGCTGAATGTAGTCCATCTTTTCCTCAAGCCCCTGGAGATCACCGCCCCAGTATTTGCGGAATTCTTCGTCCGTGTTGCAGTTGCTCGTGAAGCAGTCGACGGAATTGGTCGCGTCAGGAAACAGCGGATCGACATACGGATTGTAAGGCTGGTGCGGGTGAAAGCGGTCGGTCAGAAGGAAGTAGATGGTGCGCGAGCGGTAATCCGGCAGGTCTTGCGATGAGAGAGGCATCGCGACGAGGAGCAAAAGGGCAAGAGAGCAAAGCTGTCTCATGACTTATACCTCATGACTTGTACCTTGGCGGCGCGGTGAGCTGCGCGACTCGGCTTCTGTTCATATTCCGACAGTTGAACCTGGGAGCAACAATGTTTATGCGTGGGCGGTGCCCCGGGTTTAGCGTGCTTCCTCCCGATGCTAACCCCGGGGCTGGCGCAATACAGCCCTCCTCAAGGCAATACCTTTATCGCCGGCGGGACATACGTACTGGCGTCTTCTGGTCCGTACGCGCGAAGCAGGATATTGAATGGGCCTCTCGGGATCGGCAGCCAATTAGCCTCGGGGACTCCGGCGGGCTTGTTTACTGCCATCACGATGCTCACCGACCCATCCTTAGCCGTTTTCAGGTTTGGAGTGTAGCTGGCTACTGCGTACTTATTTGCAGAGTTCGGTACGAGCTCGATCGAGAGAGGGAGGTATGCCGTTACCGACCAGAATCGCATCACCTGAGGCTGCTCTCCCTCCTTGAATGTCAGGATGTAGTTATGCGCGCTGCCGTCGAGCGGTATGCCCTTGCCGTCAACAAACGCATGGTAATAAGCGGCGGCATCAATGTTGTTTCCGTACTGTATGTAGTCGGTGACAGAGGCGCGGTCGAGATATTGTGATGGCTGAACCCATTGGGCAATATCGGTAAAGTGGATCCAGTTCGTGTCCTGCAAAGTGGTGGTGAGATAGTTGTGGTCAATGTCCGCATGAGCCGCCTTCGTGGCTGCAGCCATTTGCGGCCAATTGCTCGGATCGCTGAAAAAAGCGTTGAAGTTGTCCGAAAGCGTCTGCTCATCCGGAGTGAGCGGCTGAGTGGCTGGGCTCAACACCGCTGTCTGAAGTGTTTCGAGAAACAAAATAGGTTGGCGGGCGATGAGTGCTACCGCGAGTCCCTTATAGGGAATAGCAAATAATAGCTCGGGAAGGATCTCCGTGAGTCCGGCATTTCGAGGGTGTCCGGTAGTTGGACACGTCTGGTATTGCGAAAGCGGAAGGAGGCAGAGGCGGCGACGGAAAGTCTTGGCTTCCTGCCGCATGTCTTCATACTCGTTCCCATTTTTTTGTACTTATCGGCGCGGAAGATTATTGCGCCGTTGTTAACGCCGGGTTTGATTGGAATTGCTCCGTCGGGAAGCGTGCCGCCGCTCGAGTTCGGTCCGATGAGTGCGTACACCTGGCTAGGTGCTCCAGGTGGCGCGGCTGTGATTTCCTGCTGCACAAGATTTCCGTACTCGTCCAACATTAGGACGGAATAGATGGTATCGGTCGAGGGGATGGTCACGATTACGGGCTCATTCGCTAGAGAGAAGTACGCGCTGGCATAGATCGTATCGACGTTGATAGCTACCACAGCGTGGTAGATGGGACTGATGCGGTCTGGCCCAATCAGCTTGTTCTCGTTTACAGCCTGAAAATATGTAAACCAGCGCGGATAGAAAGTGACGACATAGTTGAATGCCGTGTCATACGGGTTAGCCGAATCGGATCCAGGGCTGGCCGCAATCGGCGTACTCGCTCCCGCTTCCTGGGGGGCACTTGGTGTCTGGGAAACTCCCAGTTGCCACACCGACAGCAGAAACACGAACAACGTAGTGAAAAGGCGACGGTTTCTCACAGCACACTCCTTCGTTAGCTGACTCTAGAGATACGCCCAGGAGGGTTAACTCCGGGGCAGAACCTGGCCAGTCGGACGAAGATCACCACTCCGTCTCCGCCCAGACCAGCCAAAACATCGATGGTGTGTGATTGGCTTCCAGTTGCTGACGGACCAGGTGTTTGCGCCGATCAATCCGGCGAACGCGTCCGCCGCGGCTTCTGCGCCGGAGCGCTACACACCAGAATCAACGAGAGCGGTACTCTGCCCTTGTCCTCACCCCCGATCTTCGAGGCTGGGTGCGCCGAACGTTCCTGCCACCGCAGCGGCAACGAATATACTGATGTTCCCGGGATTGGTCGTTTGCGCATGCGCGCAACACGACGGATGTGCAGCGATGATGATACCGCTGAGAGGTGAAATGTGAAACAAGTAGGAGTTCCTGCTTAGGCATTCACCGGCAAACCGGGGATCCCAGTCACGGCACAATTTAGAGGTGGAGGCATTTCAGCCCCAATCCACCCGCGCTCTCCTTCGTATGCAGCGGCCAGTTCGTGAAGCAGCAACTTCGCCCGCGTGGTTGTAGCAACATTGGACCTCGAGGGTGAACCGTCCGGGAAACGCCCACCATTCTCAAATCTGCCGTCGGAATGTTTCTCCGGCAGCATATTTGCACCCGGCCGCAAGTGGACACTGATCGCATAAAGGCACTTGGTACTTGCACAAAGTCTTCCCATGCTCACGAAGCAAGAGATGTGCCTCTACGAGCCGATCCGAATTTGATGGAAGTTCAGGTTTCAATGCAGCCTGTACTGCCCGGTAGGTGGCTGCATAGCTTTTCTGTTGCCTTCCCCAGCCAACGCGCTCCAGCACCCGCAATCCGTTCGAATCAACCGGTAAACCAGAGGCTAAACCGCAAAACAGCAGAATCTTCTCCGCCCCAGGGTCGCCGATCATGGGAAACTGCTTCAACGCCTTCCTGGCCTCCGCATAAGGCCTCGTCAGCACCACATCCAGATTCCCCGCGAACTCGTTGAGCGTGGTTGCCGCGATCTCGCGCCAGCGTGACACCCGCACTTCAGGACGGATTCCCCCTCTCCTGGCAATCGGCAGGAGTACTTCGTCCGGCGCGCTTAGGATCGACTCCGCATTCAACCCGACTTGCCGGCGCAGAGCTTCGAACACATCAAGCCGGCGATCATCGGGAAGCAGGTAGCAGGCATTCTCCCACATCACAAGCTCAAACGGACCCTTCGCGGGAGGCGGCGAGGGTTTCCCATATTCCCGCTTGAGCAGGGTCATGAGTTGGTGGAACGTGTGCATTCGGAAATGCCTCACGCTTTGATGAGTTCGGGTCGCATCAGGCAGCGCACCTTGATCCAATCCCTCGCTTCGTTAGCTGTCAAGCCTGTCCCCGTAAGGACCTTGTCTAAGCCCCTCACTCCAGAAGGGAACGCGACGAAGCCAACTGGCCGGTCGGTTACAAGCAATCCTCGGGAACAGGGGAGGCGGTGTGGCCGAGCGTCTGACGCTAATGGCCGAACGCATCGGGAAATCCGATCGCGTCAGGCTTGCTTGGCCTCAAGCTCGGCCCAGCGGGCATACAGTGAGTCCACCGTCTCCTGCGCCTGTTCCTGCTCGGCCAGCGCCGCGACCAGTCGTACCGCGTCGGTCGCCACCGCCGGATCCTCGACCGCTGCCCGCGCCGCAGCCAGTTGCGCCTCTGCCTCGCCGATCCGCTCTTCGATGGATGCCCACTCCCGGGCCTCCAGGTAAGACAACTTCTTTTTCGCGGGAGCCAAGGCCGGAGTTGCCGCCGCACGTTCGGTCGGCCGCGCCGGCTTCCTCGCTTGCTCACGCTCGGCCATCCAGGCTTCCCATTGCAAGTAGTCGGCAAAGCTGGCGGCGCCGCCCTGCCCATCCAGCCCGACCACAATATTGGAAATGCGATCGAGCATATGACGATCATGGGTGACCAGCACCAGCGATCCCGGATACTCGAGCAGCGCCTCCTCGAGAATCTCGAGCGTCGGTATATCGAGATCGTTCGTCGGCTCGTCGAGCAGCAACACATCTGCCGGCTGCAGCATGAGCTGCGCGATCAGTACCCTGGCCTTCTCGCCTCCCGAGAGCCGGGACACCGGCTGGTTCAGCTGCTCGCCCGTGAACAGGAACCGTGCCGCCCAGGACGCGACGTGAATCACCCGCCCCTGGTAGACAACGGAGTCGCTGTCCGGTGCCAGCGCCCGCCTTAGCGTCTGGTCGCCATCCAGCTGCCGGGTCTGCTCGAAATACGTGATGCGAAGCTGGTTCGCTCGCTTGATCGTCCCGGCGGTAGGCTCGATTTCCCCAGTCAGCAGCCGTAGCAGGGTAGTCTTGCCGCTGCCGTTCGGCCCCACCAGGCCGACGCGCATCCCTGCCGTCAGGTGAAAATTCAACCGGTCAAACAGCGTCCGCCCGTCGATCGAAAAGCTCAACTCCTCCAGTTCGATCAGTCGCTTCGTCTGCCGCCCAGTCGAGCTGAAGTCGATACCTGCGGTCGCCGTCCGACTCCGGCTGCTCACATCTTCGAGCTCCGCTATCAGCCGGTTGGCATTATCGATGCGTGCCTTGGCCTTAGTGGCCCGCGCCTTGGGCCCACGGCGCAGCCACTCCTTCTCAATGCGGACCCTGTTTTCGAGCGCCTCCTGATGCCGCGCCTGAGCGTGAAGGAATTCTTGCTTCGCTTCGAGGAACTGGCTGTAGTTGCCCGCGGAACGCAGCATTCCCGACGGATAAGCCCGGTTCAGCTCGGCCATCTGGGTCGCGACATTCTCAAGAAAGTACCGATCGTGACTGATGACCACGCTGGCGAATGATTCTCTCCTTAGCAGATCTTCAAGCCACTCGATGCCCGCCAGGTCGAGATGGTTCGTAGGCTCATCAAGCAGCAACAGATCGGGTTGCTGTACGAGCGCTTCGGCAATTGCAAGGCGCTTTCTCCACCCGCCCGAGAATGTCTCTGCGAGGGCATCGAACTCCGTGAAGCCCGTTGCGCCGAGTGTCGAACGCAATCGCGCCTCCCAGTCGGCCTCGGAAACCCCACCCCGCCTGAGCGCGCCTGCGATGACCTGCCGCACCGTGGTCTCCGGCGCGAAACGGGAGTCCTGCTCAACATAGGCCATGCGCAGGCTTTTGCGCGGAGTGACCTCGCCAGAATCGGCATCGATCTGCCCCGCCAGCATCTTGAGCAATGTGGATTTGCCGCTGCCGTTTGGGCCGATGAGACCGATCCGGTCCCCGTCGTTGATGGTGAAAGAGACTTCGCGGAACAGAGTCGTTGCGCCGAACGTCTTCGTTACCGATTGCGCATTAAGCAGGAGAGCCAACCGACCCCTCCGCTATCGCGCCGCGCTCGTCGCCGCCAGGTATTCCTCGTAGGGACCCTTGAAGTCGTCGATGGTCCCGTTCTCGAAATGCCAGACGCGCGTCGCGACCTCGTCGATCAAGTCGTGGTCGTGGCTCACGAGAAGTACGGTTCCCTCGTACCGCTGTAGAGCGATATTCAGGGCGTTGATCGATTCCAGATCTAAGTGGTTCGTCGGCTCGTCGAAGATGAGCACGTTCGGCTTCTGCAGCATCAGTTTGCAGAAGAGCAGGCGCGCAGCCTCTCCGCCGGATAGCGCCGCGGTCGGCTTCAGGCCCTCCTCACCGCGGAAGAGCATCTGCCCGAGAATGCCGCGGATGTCCTCTTTCGTCGCCTTCGGATCCCACTGATGCAGCCAGTCGGCCACCGTCAGCCCAGGCTCGATGACGCCCGTGTGATCCTGCGGGAAATACCCGATCTGCGCCTCATGCCCCCACTTGATGGTTCCGGCATCGAGAATAAAGTCCTTCTCAGCGAGATCGGGCGAGGTCGAGAGCAGCGACTTGACCAGCGTGGTCTTGCCCTGCGCATTGCGGCCCATGAGCGCGATCTTCTCCCCGCGCATGACGTTGGCGCTGAAGCCGTCGATGACCGTCAGGTCGCCATAGCTCTTGCGGACGCTCTCGAACTCCAGGGCCGTCTTCCCCGAGGGCCGGAGCAGATCGAAGCGGATGTAGGGGCGCTGGATATTCGACCGCGCCAGCTCCGTCGTTTGCAGCCGCTCGACCTCCTTCTTCCGGCTCGTGACCTGGCTGGACCGCGTTCCTGCGGCGAAACGGGCAATGAATTCGTTGAGCTGGGCGATCTTCTTCTCGCGCTGTGCGTTTTCGGCCTCCAGGCGCGAGCGGATCTGCGTCTTGGCGAGCACCATGTCGTCGTAGCCGCCCGTGTAGGTGATGATCGTCTCGTAATCGATATCGGCGGTGTGCGTCGTGACGCTGTTAAGGAAGTGCCGATCGTGCGAGATGGTGATGAGCGTTCCCTCGAACCTGCTCAGGAAGTCCTGCAGCCAGTGGATCGAGTCGAGGTCGAGGTAGTTCGTAGGCTCGTCGAGCAGCAGTGCCTGCGGATTGCCGAAGAGGGCCTGCGCGAGCAGCACTCTGACCTTCTGCCCGCCCTGCAACTCGCCCATCTTGCGCTCGTGCAGCTCATCTGGGATGTCGAGGCCCTGCAGCAGGACGGCGGCGTCGCTCTCCGCCGTGTAGCCGTCCTCTTCGCCGACGATTCCCTCGAGTTCGCCGAGTCGCATGCCGTCCTCGTCGGTGAGCTCGGGCTTGGAGTAGATAGCGTCGCGCTCCTCGAGTGCGGCCCACAGTCCCTTGTTGCCCATGATGACGGTGTCGATGACCCGGTAGGCGTCGAATGCAAACTGGTCCTGCCGAAGGATGCCAACCTTCTTCGGACGGACCACGGTACCCTTTTGCGCATCAAGCTCGCCGGACAGGATCTTCATGAAGGTGGATTTGCCGGCGCCGTTGGGGCCGGTCAGACCATACCGGCGGCCGGGGGTGAACGTGATGGTCACGTCATCGAAAAGAACTTTTGCGCCGTAGCGCATGCTGACATTGCTGACTGAAATCATGATGTGCTCTTTAAATTATTTAGCGCGGGGTCAAGGCGGAGATTTACTAACTCTATTGTAGCTGCGACGCAAGGAACCAGCGAAGCGCCTGGGCGCCGATCAATGAACGAAATGCGTAATGATCTGGTTCACTGCGAGCGCTGCAGTGTAGGCGAGCACGCTCATGTAAGCAAACTGGAGCGCAGGCCACTTCCAGCTGTTCGTCTCACGCCGAACGACTGCCAGCGTCGAGGTGCACTGCATAGCAAAGGCGAAGAAGACCACGAGCGCCATCGCGCCGCCCAGGGTCAGGTCGTGGCGCAGCGCTGCCTGGAGGCCGAGGGATTGCGTCTCGGGGTCTGCTCCATAGAGGGTGCCGAGCGTGCCGACGATCACTTCGCGCGCGATGATGGAACTGAGAAGACCGATTCCGATCTTCCAGTTGAATCCCAGTGGATGGATTACAGGCTCGACCCAGCGGCCCACGTGACCGATCACGCTATCCGGAAGATCAGCGTGGAACGGAATATGGCTGAGGATCCAGAGCGCAATGGTGACGCACAGGATGATGGTTCCCGCCTGCTTCAAAAACACCTTGCCGCGGTCAATCACGCGCAGCCCGAGGGAACGCACGGTTGGGAGCCGGTACTGCGGTAACTCAAGAATGAACGGAGCCGAGGCGGCCTTCAGGATCGAGGACTTGAGCAGGCGCGCGGTGCCGAGCGCAGCCAGGAATCCCATCAGATACAACGACAGCATCACAGCCGCGCGCAGGCCGAAAAATTCTCCGATGAGCGGCTTGTTGGGGACAAATGCTGCAATCATCAATAGGTATACAGGCAGCCGCGCCGAGCAGGTCATGAAGGGCGCTACGAGGATGGTCGCGAAGCGGTCGCGCTTGTTCTCGATGGTCCGCGTCGCCATGATGGCCGGAACGGCACACGCATAGGCTGAAAGGAGCGGGATAAAGGCCTTGCCGTTCAATCCGATGGCTCGCATCACGCGATCCGCGATCAGCGCAGCACGCGCCAGATAGCCGGAATCCTCCAGCACGCCGATAAACAGGAATAGCAGCAGGATCTGCGGGAGAAACACGAGAACCGAGGCGACACCCTTCCAGATACCGTCGATCAGGAGCGACTCAAACCAGCCGTGGCCGAGGTAGGCTCCGACCTTGCCTCCAATGGAGTTGAGAAAATCACCGAAAGCATTGCTGAGTGGCTGGCCGATCGAGAAAACGACCTGGAATACACCGATGACCACCGCGATGAAAAGCAACGGACCGACGATCCGATGCAGCAGGACGCGATCCAGCTTGCGCGTCCACTCCGACGAGATCGGTGCTTTGTACTTGGTCCGTGTGCTGATGCCGGTCGCCCACTGGCGATAGGAGCGGGCATTACCCACAACTGGCAATTCCAACTTCGCCGCGGGTCTCGGTTGAAAGGTTTCGCTCTTGCGGTCGAGGAAATGTGCTATGGCATCCAGCCCGGTTCCTCGCGTTGCGCTGATCTTAGCTACCGGAACCCCAAGTTCCCGCGCGAGAGCCAGGGTATCAACTTCGCCGCCTCGGATTTCCATCAGGTCACTCATGTTGAGCAGCACCAGGGTGGGCAGGCCGAGCGAGAGGATGGGTGCGGCAAGCGTCAACTGGCGGCGCAGGTGTAGCGAATCGAGCACCAGCAGAACGGCGTCCGGGGCCGGTGTTCCGGGCATTTCGCCATGCAACACGCTGACGGCAACCCGTGCGTCTTCGGAGTAAGTATCCAGGCTGTAGATGCCGGGCAGGTCGATGAGCGTGAGGTCGCTTCGGCCGATGCCATTCAGCTTGCCAAAGTGCTGTTCAACGGTTACGCCGGGATAATTTGCGACCTTCTGCCGAAGGCCAGTCAAGCGATTGAATAGGGTCGACTTCCCGGAATTGGGAGGTCCCACAAGGGCGACGGTGCGGATTTTGCCGGGAGCGCGAGGCTCGACCTTTATATCGACGGTCGCAGTGTTACAGCAGTCGCTCATCAGTGATCGTCCTCAACCGGGCGGACTCGAATGGAGCACGCCGTCTCGCGCCGCAGCGCGATCTCAAACCCATCTATGTAGTAGACCGTGGGATCGCCGGCCGGGGCGCGGCGAATCACGATCACTCTCGCTTCGGGAACAAATCCCATGTGCATCAGGTGATGTCCAACCTCTTCCGGAAGATCCAGCGCTTCGACGATCGCCATCTTCCCGATGCCTAGTTCACTGAGAGCGCTCAACTTCTTCCGGTCCTGAACATCTGTCTTTTTCCATCATAGCGTAATTAGGACCATTTCGCTCGCAATTAAGGAAGAGCTACAATTCGCCCATGATTTTCGAGGAGTTCCGCACCAGTCTGAGTGCTGCCAAGCCGCCGCAGAATGCATCGCCGCTGCTCGCCGCACTCTGGTGGGACGCCAAGGGGGATTGGGCGAAGGCGCATGAGATCGCGCAGGAGATCGAGTCGGCCGATGCGGCCTGGGTCCACGCCTACCTGCATCGCAAGGAGGGCGACCAGGGGAATGCAGGGTATTGGTATCGTCGCGCCGGCAAGCCTCATTCGAGGGCGGAGCTTGCTGCAGAGTGGGAAGAGATAGCGCGTACCTTTCTCGGGTCATAACCTCGTCGCCTCAGCGCTGTCCATTTCTGAACAGTTCTTTCTGGGTGCGGACATGGTGGTCATGTGTGCCGGGGCAGAAGCCTAGCAGATTGAGTAGATTGATACGGCTCCGAACTGGATGGCAGCATGCTTCCTACTTCGCAAGGAAAGCCTGCGATGCTCGACAATCTGAAGTTCTCGTGGCGGCAGCTGAGGAAGTCGCCAGCATTCACCCTGACAGCAGCCCTTACACTTGCGCTCGGGATAGGTGGTGTGACGGCGGTTTTTTCAGTGGTGGAAGCCGTGCTGCTTCGGCCGCTGCAGTACAAAGATTCCGCGCAACTATACCTGCTGCACGAGCATTTCGAGCACCTGTTCGAGGGCGATGCCAACCTCTCCGCTCCTGATGTACTCACCTTCGAGCGTGAAAGCAGGGCCTTCACTGGGGTCGGCGGGTTCATCGGGGCTTCCTTCGAAGCTTCGGGGCGGGGGCTCCTTTCCGGGCGCGCGCCGAGCGGCTAACGGCCTCCGTTTTTCAGGTGCTGGGCGTCGAACCGCTGCTTGGCAGGACCTTCACACGGCAGGAGGATGTTGCTTCGGTTCCAGTCACTGTTATCAGCTACGGACTGTGGCAGGAGCGCTATCAGGGCGATCCAAGCGTGTTGGGCAAAACGATAGAACTTGACCGCAGGCCGTACACGATCATTGGCGTCATGCCTCGGGATTTCCAGACTCCACACGGTCTGGGAGCACTGACTCCGCGCGATCTCTGGGTTCCGATGAGTTTTACGCCTGTCGAGAAGTCGCGGGAAGCCGATAACCTCGATTACGGAGCAGTGGCGCGTTTGAAGCCGGGCATCACGCCAGAGCAGGCACAACAGGATGTGGACCGTGTGACGGCGATCATTCAGGCGAAGATTCCGATCCGCATCTACGTTACGATGCGCGGTCTGAAGGAAGAAACCGTGCGCGAGGCTCGCCCGGTCTTACGCGTGCTGCTTGCGGCCGTGGCGTTGATCCTGCTGATCGCCTGCGCCAACCTGGCCAATTTACTGCTGGTACGTGCCGCAGGTCGGAGGCGTGAGTTTGGAGTGAGGCTGGCGCTGGGCGCAGCACGCCGAGCAATGTTGAGACAGGCTTTGACCGAAAGTTTGCTTCTCAGTGCCGTCGGCGGCTTAGTTGGCGTGGCTCTGGCCGTCGTTCTGGTCCATGTGGCCACGGCACGCTTTACGGATTTCGTTCCACGGCTGAATGAGGCCGGGGTCAGCTGGCCGGTCGTGCTGCTCGCCATTGCACTGACAGGCGTGACCGGCCTGCTCTGCGGGCTGGCGCCAGCGGCGGCCAGTATGAAAGCCGAAGTGCTCGACGCCTTGCGGGAAGGAACTCACGGAGCCGGTCAGAGCCGGGGACAACATCGGCTGCGCAGCGCGCTGGTTATCGCAGAGGCAGCGCTGGCGATGGTGCTTCTGGTCGGTGCAGGTTTGCTGCTGCGCAGCTTCGGAAAGATGCTCGCAACCGATCCTGGTATTGAGACAACGCATGTGATGACCGCTTCGCTGGCTCTGCCGGAGCATGACTATCCGACGCAGCAACGGGTCGACGAATTTTATGGCGAGCTGCAAAGGCGTCTAGAAGCCATTCCCGGCGTCCGTTCTGTCGGATTTTCATCGAACATCCCGGTGATCGGGCGGAATTCAAGCCGACTGTTCACACCGCAGGGCTATGTCAGAAAGCCAAACGAAGGATGGTCGCTGGCCTCCAATTATCTTGTCGACGGAAGCTACTTCGACGCACTGCGGATTCCGCTCATCTCAGGCCGCTATTTCGATGCCAAGGATGAACAACCTGGAGCGCCGCTGGCAGCGATCATCAGCCAGTCGTTCGCACAGCGATATTTCGCTGGAAAAGACCCAGTCGGCATGCACGTCAAGATAGGGCCCAGCTATGACAGCCCCATGCCCGCGATAACGATCGTTGGCGTAGTGGGCGACATCAAAGCCAATCATCTCGACGACGAGCAGATGATCCAGATGTACGAACCTGTATCGCAGGCGGCTGCGGACCTCGGACAGCTTGAGGCAGTGATCGGTGTGGTCAGCGATATGCGTGTGGTAGTGCGTACGGCAGGCGCCCCCGCTGCGCTCGAGGCAAACTTCAACCGGATAGTCCATCAGCTTGATCCGCTGCTAGCCATCACCGAAATGCAGACGATGGATGAGGTGGTCGCGTCGACCGAATCGTCACGGCGCTTCAACACGATCATCCTCGTCGCATTTGCGGCGGTCGCACTGCTCCTGGCGTTGCTGGGAATTTATGGAGTCCTCGCCTTTACCGTGACCGAGAGGACGCGGGAGATCGCGATTCGCATGGCGCTCGGTGCAACGCGCCAACATGTGTTGAGGAGAACCATTCTTTCCGCCCTCGGACTCGCGGCTGTGGGAATCGCCGGCGGCCTCATCGCGTCTACCGCACTCACACGCTTTCTGAAAAGCTTGCTCTATGGAGTTCAGCCCCTGGACGGAGCCGCAATCGCCGGGGCCATGGCTGTGCTGCTGATTTGTGCAACAGTTGCTGGATGGTTACCGGCGCGAAGGGCCTCCGCAATCGAACCCATGGAAGCGCTGAGAAACGAATGACACTCCGTTCAGGTGGGGCTTTAAAGGCCCATCATGTCGTGAAAAGCAGGCGATAAGCAACTTTTATGCCTGTCACTAACCGCATTTATTTGCGAACCAATCAATGCCGGTAACAGTTTGTATTGGCAGGGATCCCATACGACCTTCCTATTGTTCAGGGCGACCCAGTTCCTTCCGGCTCCATAAATTCTTAGTTATGCCAGCTATAGCTGTGAATTGATTGCCGCCCACTTTACTCTTGAAACCACCTTCACCGTGCCCTAACTTTGGGCATGGCAGCTACCCGCGCATCGTTCCACTCCTCTATTTTGCGTAAGCGGCCGGACGAATTCTTCAAAAGATGTTGACGCGATCCGTCTTTTGAAGCCGAATTTTGCCGGTTCGAGAACTCCGAAACAACATAAACGAATCTCAAGTAACCCTTTGGAGGCTATACCCTATGTCATTCCGAAGCAGGCGAAGCTTATCTTTCACATTCTTTGCCCTACTGAGCCTGTTGCTGATTCCGATCGCTCGGTCCCAGACATTTCGTGGCGGTATCAACGGTGTAGTAACCGATCAGTCTGGAGCAGTAGTTGCGGGTGCGCAGGTAACTGCAACAGATACGGCAACTGGCGTCGAGCACGCAACGGTTACATCGAGTGGCGGCGAGTATTCCTTTCCTGATCTGCCTTTGAGTTCCTATACAGTCACCGCGGATGCACCCGGGTTCCAGAAGGTTCAGGTCAGCAAGGTCGAGATTAAGGCGGGCTCCATCTACAGCTTGCCCATCAAGCTGAGCGTAGCCCAGCAGGCAACTACCGTTGAAGTGAATGCAGCTGCCCTGACACTCGATCCGACTTCCACAACCCAGACCACAGTCATCGCCAGTAAAGTGTTGCAGGATACGCCGCTCAACGGTCGCGATTTTACCCAACTAATTGTACTGTCACCGGGCTTTTCCAACTCTGGTGCGGGCGGCTATGGCTCGCTGAACGGTACTCGCGCGAATCAGATCAACTGGCAGATCGACGGAATTGATAACAACGACCTCTGGCATAACATTCCGGCGGTGAACCAGGGCGGTGTGTCGGGAATCGCCGGTATTGTGCTCCCGATTGATGCTGTCGATCAGTTCTCGGCGCAAACGCAGGCGGGACCGGAGTCGGGTCGCAACCCGGGCGGCAGCGTGAATCTTTCGCTCAAATCCGGCACAAACCAGATTCACGGAAGCCTCTATTACTACAACCGGAATGAGTTCTTTGGCGCAACGAATCCATTCACTGCCCCGGTCAAGCAGGAAGTTCGGAACTACAACTACGGATTTTCTGCCGGTGGCCCCATTCTGCGCGACAAGCTGTTCTGGTTCGTGACCTATGAGAAGCAAGATTTCACGATCGGGGTGCCGGACCAATCGACTCAACCTTCCCAGCCCTGGCAGAATCTGGCTAAAGCAACACTGGCAGAGTTTAATGTGCCTGTAAACACGGTGTCAGCGAACATGCTTGCGACGCTGTGGCCTGCTTCGGCAATTGGGAACCTGCCTGCAGTAGCGAACAATTACTTCAGCTCCGATCCAGAATACGGATATAGCTACAACGGACTCGCGAAGGTCGACTACACCATCGATTCAAAGAACAGCATCTCGGCTCACTGGTTTGGGGGGCAGGGCAACCAGGTGGCTCCGGTGGGATCGACGCTTAAGTATTACTACGAAGTTGCTCCGATCCACGTCCAGAATTATGCCCTTGTCTACAATCACGTCTTTACACCCACGATTACAAACCAGGTGCTCGCCGGCGTAAACTATTTTAACCAGGTCTTCAACGACTTCAACAACAGCTTCGACATGGCCTCACTGGGTCTTGTCACCGGGTCGACGTTGAACGGCGCAGCCAACATCAAGATCACAGGATTTGATCCCATCGGGTTGACTCCTCCCGAGGGCCGCAACGACATTACCGGACACATCACGGATGACCTGAACTGGACTGTCGGCAAGCACACCTTCAAATTCGGCGGCGAGTTCCGTCAGGCGCAGTTGAACGAGTTTTACAAGCGTCATGCGTTGGGCAGCTTCACCTTTGACGGCTCCGTAGGGCCCGTACCCGGAGAGAACATTGCGTGGAACTCGGGCGATGCTCGCGTCGACGCGCTTGCCGATTTCCTGGCGGGGAATGTCAAAACCTCGTCTATCGCGCTTGGCAACCCCGATCGCCAGGTCTTCGTGAACACCTTTGATATTTTCGCGCAGGATTCCTGGCAGGTCAGTCCGAAGCTGAACGTCAACTATGGCCTGAGATACGACTATGAGGGGCCTCTTCACAACCAGTGGAAGAATCTTTCGGTATTCCGGCCGAATCTGGGCGGCGTTGTGTACCAGGGTAACCAGATCAGCTCGCTGTACGATCCTACATGGACGAATTTCAGCCCTCGCGTTGGATTCTCCTACCAGGCAACTCCGAGAACAGTGCTGCGCGCTGGCGCGGGCCTTTACTTCGACACCCCCAACCTCAATCCATTCCTCGACAACCGGCCTGGAAACGGCGCACCGAACGGTGTGGAAGGCAATCCCGGGACTGGTCCAGACTCAGTGACGACGGCGACCCGCGGGGTCTACACGATCGTGGACGGACAAAACGTGTTTCCCACGTCTCTTGGGTCCAACAGTATCTTTTCCATTGCTAAGAACTTTGTTCCGTCGCACAACATGAACTACAACATTCAGCTGGAGCAGAGTCTGACGAACAAGATCGTCGCTCAGATCGGCTACGTTGGCAGCGAAGGAAGGCACTTGCTCGCGATTCGCGATATCAATCAGGCGCAGCCCGGAGTATATGCGACTTCTGCCGAGCAGAATGCGACGAGGCCGTTCTACTCTCAATTTCCGAACTATACCTTCATCAACGAGATCCAGAGCATCGGAACTTCAAACTACAACTCACTGCAGGCCACTTTACGCGTGGCGAACTTCCATGGGCTGACCACGCAGGGAGCCTATACGTGGTCGCATAACTTTGATGAGGTTACGGCCTATCGCGGCGCGCTTCCGCAGGACAGCTTCAACTTCAAAGGCGACTATGGACCGAGCGACTTCGATGTGCGTAACACCGCAGTTGGGCTCATCACCTATGATGTGCCGGGCGCTCAGAAATGGAAGGGGCTTACGAATGGATGGCAGCTGAACAGCCTCATTACCTTCCATGGTGGGCTACCCTTCTCGGTCTACAGCTCGGCGGATACCTCGGGTACAGATGATGGCAACCAACGAGCTGACATTGTGCCAGGTATTGATCCCTATGCCGGTTACCGCAAGGGTAAAGTCGGTGCAAATTGGCTTAATCCCGCGGCGTTTGTGGATGCTGCGCCGGGTACGTGGGGCGACTCACGCCGAAATGCTTACTACGGGCCTGGTTTCGGGGATGTAGACTTCTCCGTCTTCAAGAACACGCCGATCGGAGAGCGGATCATGACGCAGTTTCGTGTGGAGATGTACAACCTGTTTAACCGCACGAATTTTGCCCCTCCTCTTAACGGCAACTTTAACCCGTCCTACACCCAGGACAACGCACTGACGCTGTTCACAACGATCGGCAGCTTCAACGGAGCTCCGGGTATTGGAGTGGGCGAGCCATTTAACACGCAGCTGGCTCTAAAGATAACCTTCTAACTGCCTTAGTTCTATTGCGCGACGCCTGCGCCAGTTGCGGGCGTCGTGTCATGTTTTCGCTGTGCAATGCTCTGGGAGAGTGGAGGCAAAGATGGGTTGTAGCAGACGTGAGTTTTTGATGAGAGTTGGCCGCGCAGGAGGCTACAGTGCGGCTTTTCTTACGATGCAGCACCTGGGCTTGATGGAAGTTCCAGAGGCAGCCGCGGCGTCTCTAGCGATAGAGCCAGGATCGGGGAAGGGTACAAGGATCGTCATACTCGGCGGGGGAATTGCCGGCCTGGTCGCGGCTTATGAGATGGGGAAGGCCGGCTATTCCTGTACCGTCCTCGAGGCGCGTGAGCGTCCTGGCGGCCGCAATTGGACAGTCCGGAACGGTACCAAGATCGAGTTCAAAGACGGAACAACACAAATCGCCACCTGGGAGGACGACAGCTACTTCAATGCGGGACCCGCCCGCCTGCCCTCGATCCATAAAACCGTTCTGGGCTATTGCAGGGAACTAGGTGTGCCCCTCGAAGTAGAAGTGAATACTTCGCGCAGCTCTCTCCTGCAAAGCGATGCCGCGTTTGGCGGCAAAGCTATCGAGCAGAGGCAGGCCATTAATGATACGCGCGGCCATGTCTCAGAGCTGCTGGCGAAGTGCATCCGCCAGAATGTTCTCGATCAGGAGTTCTCAAAAGACGACCGGGAGCGGATGCTCACGTTTCTGCGTACATACGGCGACCTCAAGCCTGATTATTCGTTCGCTGGCTCCGATCGAAGCGGGGTGGCCAAATTCCCAGGGGCAGGTTCGGAAGCGGAGGTCCTGCGGGCCCCGCTCGATATGCATTCGCTACTTAATGCGAATTTCTGGCAGGGCATGATGTTTGAAGAGATGCTCGACATGCAGGCCACCATGTTCCAGCCGGTCGGCGGCATGGATCGCATTCCTTATGCCTTCGCGAAGAAGCTGGGCGATGTGGTGCAGTACAGCTCATGCATAAAAGAGATTCGCAAGACGGTGCAAGGCGTCAAGGTCACTTACACCGATACGAAGACGTGCTCCGCAAAAATGATCGAGGCGGACTACTGCATCTGTGCTTTGCCAATCAGCATTCTGAAAACAATTCCGAACGATTTCTCGCCGCGCATCAAGCAAGCCATCAACGATGTGGGATACGACTCGGCCTACAAGGTCGCCTGGGAATCGCCCCGCTTCTGGGAGGATAAGTACAACATCTACGGCGGACTCTCTTTCGTCGTCAATGGGCCGGTCAACCTAGTCTGGTATCCAAGCTGGAAACTGTTTTCCGAAACCGGAGTTGTCGTCGCGGGCTACGGGGTCGAGAACTACAGCGAGTTCGGCAAGCTACCCAACGTGGCGGCTAAGCTGGATGCCTCCCGAGCTGCAGTCGAAAAGCTGCACCCCGGATGCGGCAGGGAGCTGAAGAATCCAATGTACGTAAACTGGGGCGAGATTCCGTACAACCTCGGCTCCTGGGTGGGCCGCGCTCCCAGTTACGTTACCGGACATACTTTGGAGTACTACGAAGGGCCGTACAAAGAGTTCATCCAGCCCGACGATCGGATTTTTTTCTCCGGCGACCACTGCAGCCATATCATCGGATGGCAGGAAGGCGCCGCACTGGCTTCGCATCGCGCGATCAGGATGATCTCCGAGCAGGTACAGATGGCAAAGGTCAGCGGCACGACAAAACTACAACAGGGATAGACATCGGAGATAAAGATGAATTGGAGGCTGTCATCAGGCGGGGCCATCTTAGTGCTCGCCATGTTCGGCGCGTTTGCAGTCGACTCGGCGCGGGCGCAAACCACGGTAAAGCATATTCAAACTGCAGCGTCGCCGATTGCGACGGCGGTGTGGGCCGGTGACACTCTTTACGTCAGCGGTCAGCTTGCATCGCCCGTCACTCCTGCTGATTCCAGCAAAGGAACTCCCGCGGTTTATGGGGATACGAAAGCTCAGGCGACCAGCGAGATTCTCAAGATCCAGGCGATCCTCAAGGAGCAGGGCCTCACGCTCGGGGATGTCGTGATGATGCACGTCTATCTTGCCGGAGATCCGGCAAAAGAAGGCAAGCTCGATTTTGCAGGGCTCCAGGCCGCCTACACGCAATTCTTTGGTACCCCAGATCAGCCCAACAAACCAGCACGGGCCGCCATGCAGGTAGCTGCTCTGGCCGCGCCGTGGGCACTGGTGGAGATCGAAGTGATCGCCGTCCGCTCCAAATAGGTACTCATCCGCAGAAAGAAAAATCCCGGGCATTGGGGCCTGGGATTTTTTCTGCGCTCGCTCACGAGAAGTGCGTGAACGGCGTGCCGCGGAGATGCGCGGGCAACTCCGGCGGCTCCAGCCCTGCTGTGCTGGAATTCATTACCTGCTTGAAAGCGGCCTGGAATTTCTGCATGTCGCTGCGCGTGCCAACGGTGATTCGGACGTACGTCGGCATGATGGGCCACACGCGGCCTATGTAGACGTTGTGCTTGGCCATCGCTGCCATGACCTCGCGGCCCGGACGGTTGGTTTGCAGCATGAAGCAGTTGGTCTCTGATGGGATGAAGCTGAAGTTGTTCGCCGTAAGCCACTCGAAGGTTTCGTTGCGGATATCGGTATTGATCTTCCGTCGCTGCGGAACAATGTCCTTATCCTGCAGGCTCACCGTCGCAGCGGCCACAGCCATGATCGGCATCGCATTCATGCCGAAATACCGGATTTTCTGGAGCAGATCAGGACGCCCGATGGCGACTCCGCACCGGACTCCTGCCATCCCATAAACCTTTGAGAAAGTTCGCAGCACGATAACGTCTTTGTCGGACTTGACCAGATCGAGCGAAGGCGTTGCGTCCGAGAAGTGAATGTAGGCTTCATCGATGAGCAGGATCGCGCCTTTCGGTTTGTTTGCTACCAGGTAATCGATGTCCGCTTTTGGGGTGGTTGTACCAGTGGGATTGTTGGGGTTGCAGACGTAGATCACGCCGGCATTCGGATCTGCCGCAGCCATTGCCTTCGCGTCGTGCGCGTATGTTGCCGTGAGCGGAACCTTGACGATTCTTGCGCCATTAGCCGTGGCTGCATACATGCCCGCCTCATAGCCTGGGTCGGCAGTGACGTAGGGTTTGTCTTTCGAGGTAAACGCCAGCACTGTGTAATGCAGCGGCTCGCTCGATCCGGCATAGGGCAGGACGTAATCGCTCTTCAGACCCTCGAGCGCGCAGAACGTATCGACGAATTGCCCGGTCAGATCGTCGCGATAGCGTCCACCCTGTGGAACCAAGCTCGAAATGATGGCGCAGGCCCCCGAGCATGGTCCAAGCGGATTTTCATTTGCGTCGATTCGCACCGCATCGGGCGGCGGCGCATCATGAGTGAATTTGTGCCGCTGAGCATGGGCCAGGCGCGCTTCGGTGAGAATGGGGACAGCGGCGAGGGCGGAAGCTGCTGCTCCCAGGCGGAGAAACGCGCGGCGGGAGAGTCCGGAAAGATTCACGGCTTCAACAGGCATGGATGCCTCCATGGGGCACGCAGGAAAAAGGGAACGCGGGAGGATTCAGCGTCACCATGGCTCAATTTAGCCCCGGGTGGAATGAAAAGACAACAATTATCGAAGTCCGGGCATTTCTGTTATTGCGCGTATAAGCAGCAGCGATTTTGGGGCCCTCCGCTGAACGCTGATAGCATCGATCTATGAAGAGCCCGGTGAACTCGTCCGCGATTCCCAACGATCAAGCAGTCTCGACGGAATCTGCAGGTCGCGCAGCTCGCTGGGTAAACTGGTCCAGCTTCATCTTTGCCTTTCTGCAGAGTCTATGCACCGCGGTGCTCGCCGTCAGTGGCATCCGTGTTGTGATCGGCCTAGGCGCCCTTGCGGCGGCTGCTGGAACGAACGCTCCGGAGCGAGGCTTCCATCAGGACGCCATTCGAATCCCTATGATGCTTCTCGCGCTTGTCGGGGCGCTTCTTAATCTCTATGTGCTCTGGAGGCAGTGGAATCTGCGGCGTCGTCCGGCGTCTCAATGGCGAATCCAGCCGTTGTCTTCAAAGGAAAAGCGCTCTCAGTGGCTGCAATTTGTACTTGCAATTGTTACCTTGGCGCTGCTCGGGATGGAGTGGTGGGCACACCGGATGTTTCACCATCCCCATTAAGGTCCGATTCCCAGCGGTTCCGGGTCTTCGTGTTTCAGGACTTCATCCAGCCGCGCATGCAGCCGTTTGCTGAAGTCAAGCGGCAGCTCAAACACACGGTCGTCGGCCATCAAGACGATGATGTTGCGCGTCGAATCAATAATGGCGGAACAGATTTCGCAATGAGCAAGGTGGCGCTCCACTTCGGCCCGAACCTGGGGGTCGAGCGTGTTGTCGATGTATTCGGAGATGTGGTCCCAAACGTGAAGGCAGTTCAGAGCCATGACAGCCTCCCGAATGTTCGCGTTTTCGGCTCCTTCTTGCCTGCAAGCTTCAGATGCGGGGCCAGTTTCTTCTGAAGCATCATGCGCGCACGGTGCAGCCGCACCTTCACCAGAGCGATGGAGATGCCGAGCGCCGCGGCAGTCTCATTTACGCTAAGCTCCTCGAGGTCGCGCAGGGTGACGATCTCGCGGTACGTGTCCGGCAATCCCG
Source organism: Silvibacterium sp. (assembly GCA_019234945.1). Lineage (GTDB taxonomy): Bacteria > Acidobacteriota > Terriglobia > Terriglobales > Acidobacteriaceae > Silvibacterium. Next base: position 7,577 of record JAFAKX010000027.1, on the reverse strand, counting down.
CGACCGCGCGTTGAATGAGATCGCGTATTTCCTGGCGTTCGAGTGCGGCCAGAGGGACTTCTCGCCAGTCGGTGAGCGTCGCAGGTGTGAAGTCACCGTTATCTTCCCGCTGAGCATCGAGCGAATCGAGCGTGGCACGTCCATCCTTACGCAGCCTCGCGCGGGCTTCGTTCAGCGTGATGGCGATCAGCCAGGTGCTGAACTTTGAGTCACCTCGAAAGCTGGCCAGTTTGCGGTAGGCCTTGAGGACCGCGTCTTGAACTACATCCTCTGCTTCCGTCTCGTTTTTCATCAGCGCGAGAGCGGTGCGGTAAAGTTGCCCTTCGTAGGGTCGGATGAGGAGATGAAAATTGTCGCGCTGGCCGGCGAGAATTGACGCGATGAGCTCCTGCTCGGAGGCAGTTTGTCGCGGATCGGCTGGTGCGGGGTTGGTCATGCGCTGGTTATACCTTTGCGGCCGAGCCAGGCTTTGTCAAGGATCGCGTCGAGTGAAAGCAGGCCTGCTCCGAAGATGAAGGCAATGAGCGATGCGAAGAAAAAGGTAAACGGATCGGCGATGTAGAACTTGCCAGGGTCGCTGAAGATCGACTTGAACGCTGGCAAATCGGCGGTGATATAGGCAACCAGCATGTTGCAGGCAAGGAGAAGCCCGATGATTCTCGTTCCCAGTCCGACGATCAAAAGTATTCCACCAAAGAATTCGAGACAGGAGATGAAGGGGGCCATCACGCCGGGCGCGGGAATCCCAAGGCTGGAGAAGAAATCCCTTACGTGGGAGAGGTTATGCAGCTTGCCCCAGCCGGTCTGCATGAATTGCCAACCCCAATACAGGCGTACCAGCAGCAGAAATGGGGAGCGAAGCAGACGGGTCGCGGCGCAGAATCGGCCGTACAGCCAGTGCAGGCCGGTCGAACCAGCCGCATTGAGCGATGCGGAGGAGGTACTCATGATGACTGTGCCTTTCTCTTAACGCGTGAACCAGCCTAGAGCCGACCAGGATGTGAATATCTGCTGCAGCCAGCGGCCGCGATCCTCTTCGGGAATTACGCTGTCCACGAATGCGGTCTCAATGGCATTGCCGAGGGAAGCGCCCGACAGCAGTGCCTTCAAAAGCAGATAGTCCTCCCGATCCAGTCGCTTGTAGTAAACAGAGTTCTCGTGCCGGTGAACTGCCAGAAAGATGTGTTCGGGTTCGAGCGCAGCCACTCGCCGCACACGGCGCGTCTTGCGAGCCGCGCTTGCATTGTTGCTCGAGGCATCGCCGCTGCCGCTCTCACTGCGCAACGCGATCAGAAGATCCTCGACCGGGTATTGCAGTTCCAAGATCCTGAGATACGGTTGCAGGTGTAACAGCGAATGCTCGTCGATCGTCGCCAGATCGTCGGCATCAAGCAGCGGATTTTCGGCCTCATCAAAAGCCTCGATGTGTGCCCACTCGAGGCGACACATATCGAGGACGAGCTGCCGGCGCGGGTCCAGGTATTCAGGATGCTCCAGGAGCCAGGACTCAAGGCGCGAGCCGAGATTGCGCAGCGTAAATGACTGCGATGGGCAGTCAGTCAAGTAATCCCGCATCAGAAGCTCGAACTTCTGTGCGCCAACAACAGCCTTGAGGCCGGGAAAGTCCTCTTCGAAGCACGAATAGAGCCTGAACCAATATTGCCGGTTATAAATCTCCAGGCGCTCGAAGCTGCTGAGCCGGTCGTTCGGCTTTATGTACGTCGCAGCCTCACTCGTGTTGGAAACGCCATCACGGCGGCGGCGCGGCATCGTCTCATTGCGCGTGAGCGGATGCATAATCGCGGCAGCCACCCGGCGCTGCAGTTCGAGAAGCTCGCTCATCGCGCTACTCCTTCGAGTTCATGACTCTTCGCCGGCTCCGAAGGAGGCTGGGCGGCGCCCTGCAGAAAGCGGTTTGCCTTGAGCGCCTCAGCGTGAACCTCGTCAAAGCTCGGTATTTTGTCGTCCCACTCGAGCAGCGTGGCTGTCGGGCCGGTTCGCTCGATCGTGCGCGCATAAAGCTCCCAGACCGGATCGAGAACCGGATGATCATGGGTGTCGAGGATGTATTTCTCGAACTTTGAGTGACCGGCGATGTGGATTTGCGCAATGCGCTGCGTGGGAACCGCGTTCACATAAACAAACGGATCGAACCCATGGTTTTGCGATGAAACGTAGATGTTGTTCACATCAAGCAGAATGCCGCAGTCAGCTCGCTCCACGACTTCGTTGAGGAATTCCCACTCGGTCATTTCCGATACGTGATATTCGGCATAGCTGGAGACGTTCTCCACCACGACGGGGACCTCGAGAAAATCCTGCACATGTCGAATGCGATCCGCCGTGACCTTCACCGCTTCCCACGTATATGGCATGGGAAGCAGATCGTGCGTGTAGCGTCCATCAACCGAGCCCCAGCAGAGATGGTCGCTCAGCCATGGTGTCCTGGTGCGCTTCACCAACTGCTTCAACCGCCGCAGGTGCTCAGGATCCGGATCGCTCGCCGATCCGAAATACATTGAGACGCCGTGCTGAACGACTTTGTACTGATCGAGAATCTTGTCCAGGACTTCAAGCGGCCGCCCGCCATCGATCATGTAGTTTTCAGAGATGATCTCGAACCAGTCGACGACAGGCTTCTTGGTCAGAATGTGCCGGTAGTGGGGAATGCGGAGCCCGATCCCTACTCCGTAATCGGTGTATCCGTTGAAACGATTTGCAGGCACGAGGGGAAACTCCGAAATGGCGAAGTTGCAGGGCCAGCACGGTGCTGGCCCCCGAATTGGCAAAAGCTGTGCGTCAGGACTACGAGGGATGCTTGGAGCCGTCCGTTGCGCAGCCGCCCTTGCCCTTGCAGCTGTTCTTGCCTTTGCAGCCGTTGTCGCCGGCCTTGCAGCCGCCCTGCCCCTTGCAATCGTTCTTGCCTTTACACGAGTGCTTGCTGGTGTCCTGATGGAGTGAGGCGCTGCCGAACGACGCTTTGCCCGCCTTGAGCACGGGGTTCGTGGAGTGGGGAGTCGCAGCCTGCAGTGTTGCAGCTCCACTCAACAAACCCGAAACTGCCGCAGCTACCATCAGGGTCTTCATCGAATGCTTCATTGTCATTCCTCCGTGTCGGGTCCAGGCCCGGCGATGCACCGGCGGGAGACCCGTCTACCGCATGTGAGTGCGGCAGCGCGATAAGGTTACAGCAATTGCACAACATTTTCCCGCAGGTTGGCGGCCAAAATTTTTCTACACAGAGCGAAATCCGCTGCCGGATTCCATGCGTTGTTACGGAGAACAATTGCTCGGTTTGGGACCGTCTTGCGTTCCTGAGCCAATAAGCAAAGCCTGCGAGAGTGACAGACGGCTCGAAAACTCCATCCGATCAATGCTTCTTTGGGATGAACAGTTTCGCCGACGCCTCAACCTTATACCTTTCCGCAAAATTCCTCTGGTTGATCCCCAGTGAAAGCCTGCCGCGTGAATCGATATAGAAGAGCGGCTTGCCCACAGGCACGTCACTGAAAGTCTTCTGGAAAGGGAATTGATAATCGCGGCCGTCGAGAGTCACGGGCACGGTGTCGCCGAGTTGGTAGCCAAGCTTTGCAAACGTATCCGCCGGAACGTTGAGCACGAGGTTGCCGAATGGCCCATCTGTTCCGATCACCTCGGCGTGCATGCCCCTGTCGTCAATCGTGGCGTAATGAATATCAAGCCGAACAAGCTTGCTCACGTCGAGCTCAGGACCGGCCTGCGTCCAGTCATCGCCGCGCGCCAGGTGCGCGCCGGCAGGCGAAAAGATATCTCGCCCGTGAAATGTCGATGAGAGCTTCGTCCCGATCATCCAATCCGGATTTGTGATCTCGCGCGCCGCCTCGATTCCATCACGATCTTGCACAAGCGTGAGCAGGCCATTGTCCGGAACGACAAAGAGCTGCCCAATCTTTGATTTTGCGATGATGGCCTTGCGCGAGCTGCCCACTCCCGGATCGACCACGCCGACAAAGACAGCATCCTTGGGAAAATAAGGCGCAGAACCCGCGATAAAGCGCGCTCCTTCGGCAATATCGAATGGTGTTACCTGATGTGTGATGTCGATGATGCGCACGTCGGGCGTGATTCCCACCATTACGGCTTTGCAGATCCCGATGGCATCATCGCGGACATCGAAGTCCGTGATGAACCCGATGACTCGCGTCTGAGAATGTGCCGGCACGGGCTGGGCAGAGGCTCTGTCCGAACACAGAGTGAATTGCAGCAGGAATGCGATCGCGAAAGCACAAAAGATCCAACTCCGCAGGCGTGAACTCACGTCGGTATCTCCCGAGAAATGAGGTATTCCCAGGAATTTATCAGCAATCCGCCCGCACAGCGAGGCAAAAGCTCGGGATCATTTGGATGCAGGCGATGCAACCTGCGCAGGGTTCACGTTCTGTTCGTACGGAGGGTGGTCGCGGTACAAATCCCAGTGCGTGACGATGGCATCAACGACCGGGCTTCCCACGGCATACGCAGTTTCAAGGGCCGGCAGGTACGCTCCGTATTTGCCCACCTTCTGCTGCGCAAGGCTCTCGGCTGCGGTCATGCCCGATGGCGGCTGATCGTAGTTGCTGACCGTTCGCAGAACAAGCACTCGTTTGAGGTCAATCTTCCCCGCATGAGATAGAAACGTCAGCGACTGCAGAATGCCCGTGTCTTCCATCGCGGAGACGGCGAAATTACCCTTGCCGCCGGTGTAATAGCGCACCCATGAGTTGGCCCACTCATCCATTAGCCTGCCGTGCCAGAACGTTGAAGCCGAAACATCATCTCCCTTGGCGACAAACGGCGGACGCTGCGCGGCAGGTTCAGGGAAATGAGATCGCTTCTCGCGCATCACGTCTGTATCTGGCAGCGAAATTTTACTTGTCAGGTTATAGGCCCAATCGACAAGGGACGAGTTCAGCTCATACATCTGTCCGTCTGGCGGCGTCGGTGGCTCCTCGTACGGCACCGATCTACGCAGGGGAACGTAGCCCGTCGACCAGCCTGGAGGAATCTCCCGAGCATCGATCTCATACCCGAGGTCGCCGTCGATGATCCAGTGCACCCAAACCGCAGAACCCAGAGAGACATCTGCCGGATCGCCACCCGCAATTCCCGCAACGATCCAGTAAGCGTGACTAAGATCGAATCGCGGATCGAGGCCAAGCGCCATCACGCTTGCTGCAGCCTTCGCCGTGCCGACTCCGGTCAGCACGGCGAGGACACCCTGATCGTTCATCCGCAGATGGTGGAAGCCCGCATCGAATGGCAACACGTGGTCAAGATGCTCCCGCTCCACCCAGAATTGATATTCGCCCGGCGCATCGCCCGTGTCCTCGCCGGCCTCGTACATGGCAACAACGACGACTTTGATTTGGATAGGCGTGGGAGGCACGGCATGGATTGAGCCCGTGAAAAAATACAACAGAAGAACAGGCAGATAACGGCGCATCTGCATGAATCGGCCTCACAAAATTGAAAATGGTGTGGCTTCTCTAGACTAATGCGAAGCTGTCTTTTTGACTTGCTCCCAAGCCGAGCGTGGCTGCCGGAACCGCATAATGGATCTTGTCGGCGAGGATGCGAAGGTGCCGATGAACAAGAAGGAAGCGAAGGCTGCCTTCAATAAGATTTTGTCCGACCCCTTCAGGCGATGCCGATGTGGATGCAGCGCTGGCAGAGGCGAAGAAGCTTTAAGGACGCTTGCCCGCTTCAGAGCAGCGGGCCGTTCTCAGACCCTGCAACGCAAAAATCAAAGCCAGCTACTCCAAAAGGATAGCTGGCAGATGAGAGCTTCTCAGGAGTTGGCTTAGAACTTGTAAATTACATCCATGCCGAAGAAGAACTGGTTCCTGACTGTTCCGTTGTTGTAACCCCGCCGGTCCCAGGAGTGGTCAAACCGGAGTTCCGGACGAAACATTACGGTATTGCCGATATATTTGGTCGCGTACAGGGTGTTCTCCGTATATTTGCCCGGAATTCCCGTCCTCTGCCCCTTTTTGTCGTTGAGCAGATCGGATCGGAAGCCAAGCATAAGCTTCGAATTGACTTCACGGTTCAGATAGTTAACGGCCGCGTACTCGGGAGCCGTGCAGCGCAGTTGACCAGGCGCGCAGTATGCTCCGTTTGCACCTATTTCCGGAGTGATGGGATTTGCGACGTTTCCAGCGACGTTGGGAACATCGCGCTCGTACATATACCAGGTTTCCGTGGCCATGTGCCATTTGCTGTTGAACTTGTGATACCAGGTGAAGTCGTAGTCCTGCAGATTGTTGTAGGCATATTTGCCCTCGTTGATGCCATTGGCGCAACCGTAAAAGTTATCGTTGTTCGTCTTTGTTGAGTAGTTCAGGCAGGCGATTCCGGATGGCTTGGCGTCCGGGGTCCACAACGCCACATCGTGTCCACCAGACATACCTAACTGGATCATCCACTGCTTATTCAACTTGAGAGTGCCGTAGATTCCGGTGTCCGTGAACGGGTCTATCGTATAGAGCAGCGAGTGGGTCATGTTGTAATTGTTTGGCGCCAACTGTGCTTCAATGCCGGGAACGGATAGGAAACGCCCAATTCGAATATCGAGACCTTCCTTCACGGGGAAATAGAGATCGAGATATTCGAGAACCGGATCGAAGCCATATTGCCGGTTGAAGAGAAGAAGCTGTTGACTGAAGTAACCTTTCGCTGTGGTGAACCGATAATCGATTCCGTAGAACGCCGTCAGGTGGAATCCCCAGTCGAAATGAGAATTCTGTACTGTGTTAGGCAGCCGTTCTATGTAAAGGACCGCCTGGTTCAATTCGACCTTGTTGGGAAAAACGTCATACGAAAGCGGAAAGTTGTTATGACCTGATGTGCTGAAATTGATGCTGGGCGCCACCCATCCGTAGAACTTGGTTCGAGCATTAGGGTGCTCCAGAGCCGACATCAAAGGGTAGGTATTTCCATCCGGCGCGCCGATGTCGGGCGAGCCTCCGTACCCCCAATCAGAGAATGGAAACGGCGGGGAGTCGATCGGCGCGGGAAGCCCGCGCTTTGGTGGCAAGGGTGCGGAGACATTTGTTCCGGCCCAATCCTGCAGGTAGAACTGGCCGAGTCGGTGGAAAAAGCTTCCGGTTAAAGGGATGCCGCTTGGGGTGCTCTGAGCGCCGGGCTGCTTTTGCGCATCAATGGACTCCGATACAGGGACGGAGTCCGATAGAGCCATTGCCGGGTCACCTGCCTTCCAGCTATCCGGCACGGTGAACGGGTGATTCTCTGCAATGTAGGCTGATGAGGTTGCTGGGATCGAGTCAGCTGAAGAGGGGCGGAGCTGTGCAAAGCAGACAGGGTACAGAAAGGAAGCGAGAACAGCAGATATAACCGCGGAACTGGTTTTTCGCTTGTATCGACTTGGCCATAAACTTCCCTGGGACATGGTATCTCCTGACGTTCTCCGAAACGTGCATCGTTGGATCAGAAGGCGCACACAACATTTCAGATCCGCGTTTCGGCAAACCCTTCAGTCTAAGGGCCCGGAAATAAGCTCCAGGTAATAGTTAGATAAGGAAGGCGTAAGAGCGGGGGCA
>JAFAKX010000139.1 GCA_019234945.1 Silvibacterium sp. | reverse complement strand
CGAAGAAGAAGATGAGCGTGTCTATGCAGACATTGCCGAAGGGTTGCGCCAGAATTTTCCTGCATCGGCTTCCGTGTTCGACTCCATGAAGCAGGAGGAGTCGGGCCACCGCAAGCGCCTGATCGAACTGTACCAACAGAAATTCGGGGAGCACATTCCGCTCATTCGCCGCCAGGATGTGAGGGGATTCGTGCAGCGCAAACCTGTTTGGCTGGTGCGCCCGCTGGGACTCGACGTGGTACGCAAGCAGGCGAGCGCTATCGAAGTCGAAACTCGCAGATTTTATGAACGAGCCGCGGCGCGCGCCCAGGATGCCGGCATCCGCCAGCTTCTCGACGATCTCGCGCAGGAGGAACGGCAGCATGAAAATCGAGCACAAGAATTGACGGAGGAGAAGCTGACCCCGGCTGCAAAGGGAGATGAGGATGCGGCGCGCCGCCGGTTGTTTGCGCTGCGGGTCGTGCAGCCCGGCCTGGAGGGACTGATGGATGGCTCAGTCTCAACCCTGGCCCCGGTATTTGCGGCAGCCTTTGCCACGAAGAACAGTTGGGATGCTTTCCTGGTCGGTCTGGCCGCATCCCTGGGAGCAGGCATCAGCATGGGCTTTGCGGAGGCGCTTTCCGATGACGGAAGTCTTACGGGACGCGGACTCCCATGGGTTCGCGGCGCGATCTGCGGCGGGATGACGGCCCTTGGAGGTATCGGCCACACCCTCCCGTTTCTCATGCCGGAATTTCGGCTGGCCCTGGTGACTGCAATCCTCGTCGTCCTTGTCGAACTCGGAGTCATTACATGGATCCGCCACCACTTTATGGAAACGCCTGTCTTCGCCGCCGCCCTTCAGGTGGGGCTTGGGGGAGCGCTCGTCTTCCTCACTGGGATTCTTATTGGGCAGTCTTAGCGGCGATCCGAAAAGTGGGCACAAATACTTTTGCTAACTTCTTAAAGTTAAACTTTAAATCTGATCCGCAGGCTCACGCTGTCGGACTACGGGCTCTCATTCTAGGGTCACGGCGCGCCATCGCAAGCAAAAAACAAACCCCGGAGACGGTTGTCTCCGGGGTTCGCCAAGGCAGATAGGACCTTTCTCACCTGATCTCGTTGAGGGCAACCTCGACCTCATCCTTGTTCTGCTGATTGCTGGCTTGCAGCAACTGAACCCGCTTTTCCGTTTTCGAAACCGGAAGTTCGAGGCTCATATCGCCGTGTGCGCAGACAACCTCACGCAGGAAATACTGGTTGCCCCACTTGTCGAAGACCAGCTTGCTGGTTTCCGAGCTCTTCCCATCGGCATAACCAGAGCCGAAGATGTTAACTTTGCCCGATTCGTTCCGCAGCTCGATGATGCTTTGGCTGCCGGTTGAGCTGATCGTATAGATCCCGGCTGGAACATGCGCGTTTCCCACAGTGAAATCGAACGGAACGTTTGCCTTGACGGCGTGGTCCTGCGCCCCAGCGGTGCCAGCGACAAGGGTGGCCAGAGCGAAGAGTGCGATTGCGGTGATCCGTTTCATGACTTTTCTCCTCTTGAGACGCTCTTTTCCGAGCGTCTTTTGGACCCCTTGCAGTGGAGCCCTAACTGAATTTGCCGGCCGCCTTCTGGAGGGTTCTCCTTTGGGAGCTGCCTGCTATGCCCACTGATATGGCATGCGCTGTGCCAAAACCGCGGTGCAGCTTGAAAGATTTCGCGTAGCCATTCCGCTCCCTGTATTTACAATGGGATACCAATCAGCCATCAGGGCCTGCGGATCTGACTATCATGCGTTCGCACCCGCGCGCGGTATCCGAACGGATACCGCAGGGAACCATTCGGATACGGAAGGCGCAGGCAGGCTTATCGAACCATTCAGTAAGACTGTCCGATTAGGTACGCATAGGAGGCTCCAATGAATCCGAGGCTCATGGCCGTTTCGGGTTCATTGCGAGGGACGATCCGGTATCTCATTGATGACCACATCTCGATCGGCCGGAGCGAATCGAATCATTTCCAGTTGAACGACGGCGCAGTTTCGCGGCAGCATTGCACGATTCGTCAAGCGGACGGTTTTTATGAGCTGACGGATCTCGACAGCCACAACGGCACCTTCGTAAATGGCATTCCGGTGCGGCGCAAGGCCTTGCAACACGGCGATGCAATTCGCGTCGGCCGCTCCGAGCTATTGTTTCTGGTGGACGAAGAAGATAGCTCGAGCGACGAGACGGTGCTCCTGAGCAACGAGCCTTCCGTTGCCAAAATGGAGACCATCCGATTCGACCAACCGGGGTCTTCCACTACAACGGGAATAGAGGTCGGGCGGATGGCACGCGACCTGGCGGCGCTGTTCAGAATCAGCGACATCGTCAATTCCATACGCGATCTGAACGTTCTGCAGCGCGAACTCTTGCGGCTAATCCTGGAGGTTGTGCCGGGTGAAAACGGCGCTACCGTGCTGCTTACCGATCTCGATGAGGAACCCGGCTCGGTATGCCACTGGAGCAGGCAGAGCGGCCACCAGCGGCCCATCATGATCCAGCGGGACATAGTTCATCGCGCACTCTGGGAGCGGGCCACGATCCTGGCCAACGCCCCTTTGGCCTCTCCGGCGGCCGTCAATGTGCTTTGTGTACCGATGGTCGCCACTGAGAAGACTGTCGGCGTCATCTATGTCACTTCACCGGCGACTGCCGCCGCATTCTCGGAGGACCACATCCATTTCCTCAACTCGGTTTCCCGCATCGCTGCGGTCACGATCGAAAACAGACTTGCGCTCGCCTCCCTGAGCCAGGAAAATCAGCAGTTAAAAGAGCAGATTCACACAAGCAGCATCGTGGGGGAGAGCCGCCAGATCCGGCAGCTCGAAGACTTCATCTCGCGGGTGGCACAAGGGGATTCGGCAGTCCTGATCCGGGGCGAGAGTGGCACGGGCAAAGAACTGGTTGCGCGCGCTATCCATCACCGCAGCCGGCGCGCCGCACTGCCGTTCATCGCTCTCAACTGTGCCGCGATTCCTGAAACTCTGCTCGAAAGCGAGCTGTTCGGACACGAAAAGGGTGCATTCACCGGCGCCGCTTCCACAAAGAAGGGAAAACTTGAAGCAGCCGAAGACGGAACGCTGTTCTTCGACGAAATCGGCGAACTCGCGCCATTGCTACAGGCGAAGCTGCTACGGGTCTTGCAGCAACGCGAGTTTGAGCGCCTCGGCGGAACTCGCGCCCTTAAGTTCGAGGCCCGTGTACTCGCCGCGACCAACAAAAATCTTGAGCAGGCTATCAAGGCTGGCGAGTTTCGGCAGGATTTGTACTACCGTCTGAATGTAGTCTCCGTCACTGTGCCGCCGCTGCGCGAGCGTCACGACGACATTCCGCTGCTCGCCCTCTACTTTGCGGCCAGATACGCAGCCAAAAGCAAACGGCCATTCAAGGGAATTTCACGCGAAGCGAGGCAGCTGTTGATGAACTATAGCTGGCCCGGCAATGTCCGCGAGCTTGAGAATGCGATTGAGCATGCGATCGTGCTGGGGCTCACCGAGGAAATCCTGCCTGAAGATCTCCCAGTCGCCATCCTCGAGGAGCAATCCACCGAACTCGAAGATGCGCTATATCACGATGCCCTCAACCATACAAAAAAAGAGCTGATCCTGAATGCACTTCGAGAGGCCGCTGGGAGCTATCCGGATGCCGCAAGATCGCTCGGTATCCACCCGAAGTATCTTCACCGCCTGGTCCGCAATCTTAAGCTGAAACCCGAACTGCAGCGGCTGGGCTGAAACGGAACAAAATCTTTCTGTTTTTTGCCTTACACTCTTCTCTGCCGTTCGTGGCCGTCTGAGAAAATCTCGTACAAAGGAAAGCTATGAGCGCTACGAACCCCACGCAAGTAACGCCTGAACGCATCATGCAATTCGCATGGGCATACGCGACTCCACTCATCATTGAAGCAGCCATTCGCAACCGTATCTTTGACGAGCTCGATGCAGGGCCGAAGAATGCGGATGAACTCCATGCCGCGACTGGCGCGCCGGCACGCGGCGTCATCGCCATTGCAAACGTGCTGGTCGGTCTGAATCTCCTGACAAGGGACTCGGCCGGGCGCTACTCCCTCACCCCAGAGAGCGCGGCCTTCCTCGTGCCGAGCAAGCCGAGCTTCATAGGCGGGCTGATCCTCCACACCAGCGAACATATTATTCCGCAATGGCTTCATCTCAACGAAGTCGTACGAACCGGAATACCTGTCAGGACGGTGAACCAGGAAGAGACCGGCACAGCTTTCTTCGAAGAGTTGGTGCTGAATATTTTTCCGATGAGTTATGCGCCAGCGAAGGCGCTGGCGGAGCATCTCGGACTCGCTGCGGCTACGGCCCCGATCAGCGTGCTCGATCTGGCGGCCGGGTCGGGTGTGTGGGGGATCGCCCTGGCCCAAAGCTCACCGCAGGTGCGCGTTACCGCGGTCGACTGGGCCGGCGTCCTCCCGACTACGCGGAAGACGGCTGCGAAGTTCGGACTGACGGATCGGTATAGCTTCTCGCCCGGCGATCTGTTCGAGGCTGACTTCGGATCAGGGCACCAGGTTGCAATCCTCGGTCACATCCTGCATAGCGAGGGCGAGAAGCGCAGCCGCGCCCTGCTGGCCAAGACCTTCACCGCCCTGGCTCCCGGCGCGACTATCGCCGTTCAGGAGTTCCTCGTGAACAAGGACCGCACCGGCCCGTTGAATGGGCTGATATTCGCCGTCAATATGCTGATCAATACCGATGAGGGAAACACCTGGAGCTTCGAGGAGATCAGCGATTGGCTGCGCGAGGCCGGGTTCGTCAATCCTCGGACACTCGATTCGCCTGGCCCATCACCGCTGATTCTGGCGACAAAGCCTTAACGGGATGCTATTCGAAGGCCTCCCGCTGATCGAAGAGGCACATCAGTGTGAGCCGTCGCTGCTCGTCGACGCGATCAATCACTGCTGGAACTGCTGAACGGTAGTATCGCGGGCAAGTTGCCCTGCCCGTGGTGGCGGCATCTAAGTAACCGATGCAGTTGCCGCCGTTCACATGGAAGAGTGCCCTGCTGTATCTGGTGGGCGTTGCCGCCGTGCTGGTGATCGCGTATCTGCTGGTCGCAAAGCTAATGGAGACAAGACCTCGGTACAGCATCACTCCGAAGACGACTACGACGATGGTCGTGGAGATGACTCAACAGGCGCCAGCATAAATGTCCCTTTGGTAAAAGGGCGGATGCTCAGCTACTCGGGTGCGCTTCCCGGCTATTCAGGACCTCCCGGTGTGGCCGTTATATGACCGGTGCGTAATCCCGGTAAGTTCGGCGGAATCACCCGCTGACAGGTAGTTTCCCATTCTGGGAGGCGGATAGGGCCCCCTCCCGATAGAATTTGTAACCCATTCATTCCTCGTGATTTATGTAACACGTCGCCTGTAATCCATTCATAACAGACGACTTGCAGGCATCTACGCAAAAACAAAGAAGTTATACACCGGTGGCTCTCGCTTACCCATCAGGATCGGGCCCAAGACGGAAAGGCCCGGCCTGTTCGGCCGGGCCTTTAATCCCCCTATTTTTATTGTAGCTGGTTTGCGGAAATTCTCGGCCAGGTGCGGGTCAGACGCTACACGGGCGAGAGTGTGATGTCCATCTGGTAGAAGCGGAAAAGATTCTCTTCTCCCGGGCGAGTGGAGGCTACTTTCTGATAGCGATCGAGCACGTCGTTGACAAAGTCGACCCGGGCGGATGTGGGAAGATGCTGCGACCACTCGACGAAGGTGACCGAACCGAAGGCGGCGAAGGCGCCGCGGGACCGGAAATCCCAACTCTTGTCGGCGGTGTGATTGCGGAGAACGCTGAATCCGTGCTGCTCGGCGAGGGCTCCGTACTCCCAGGGGGTGAGATGAAGGTAAGGATTGCGGAAGCCATCGAAATACCCGGCCCATCGGGGTGAAAGACGCGTTTCTTCGATCACGTCTTCGAGACTCTTGCGCTCACCCGTGGGGACGAGTCGGAGTTGTGCGAGGCCGGTGGGTTTGATGGCGGCGCGGATCGAGTCGAGCGCAAGCGCCTGCTCGGGGATCCAGTGCAGAGCGTTGAAAGAGACGACGAGGTCGAATTCGTGATGGAAGTTCAGGTGCCGCGCGTCGGCGACGGTGAATTGGAGGTTCGGCTGAGGTGACGCGGGGGCCTGCTCCCGTGCGAAGGCGATCATTTTTTCAGAGGCGTCGACTCCAACGACGCGGCCCTGGGGAACGCGAGCGGCAATCTCGCGGGTGATTTTTCCCTGTCCGCAACCGATATCGAGGACGCTCTCGGTTCCGCGCAGGTTAAGCAGGGACAGGGCCTCTTCGGCCATGGCCGCCTGCAGCGCGGAAATGTGCTCGTACTCGGGGGCGTTCCATTCGGTCATCAGTCGGCTCCGATCGAAATCAGATCACAGTAGCAGGCGGGGGAACAGCACGCAACCAAACCTACACCGGGCTCGAATGGGCCGCCCGGCCGCTCTCAGATGGGAGTCTTACAATTCAGCAGGCGCATGATTACTCGGTGTTCGGTTGTGTCATCGGGCTGATGAGAAGCGTATGCTGGGTGACCAACTGGCGCGCCCGCAAACTCTCTTCGAGCAAGCATGAAGACCGGCGACAACATACCGTGACGCACGACCAGGTGAATGCTGAAGGCACGGCCAGATACGGTGAAATGGAGGTAAAGGTGTATGCCTGTATTCGAGGTTTGCGGAAATGACTATGACAAGGCGATCACTGTTGAGGCGGCCGGAGCACGACATGTCTTCGACAGCTTCGAATGTGCGATTCACGCGATGGCGCCCATCTGCGAGCATTGCGGGTGCAAGGTCGTAGGGCACGGAGTGGAAGTCGCCGGCCAGTTTTTCTGCTGTGCCCATTGTGCCCGCCAAGTCACCTCCGCCACTGATATCAGGGACGGGGTGGCGTAATTGGCAGAGCCGATCTCGCTCTGCCAGATCAACACAACTCGCGTTTCTGGCGCAGACCCGTCTCCGGCCCCGATCTACGAGGCCTGCGGAGCGGGTTGGAGGGGATGCTCCTCCACTTCGGCGGGTTTGGTTGTAGTAAGGATGGCCTTGGCTTTGGCCCCTTCGTCGGCGGTTCCGTGGATAACGACCAGATACTTGTCGGCCTTGATGGCGGTCTCGTATTTCAGAATACTGTCTTTGGGAATTCCGGCGCTGTAGAGGGCGGCGCCGAGGACGCTCAGCCCTCCGACGACCACGGCTCCTTCAAGGGCGGCGATGATCCAGGCGGCGACGGGTCCGGCGACGAGCAGCGGGCCAACCCCGGGTACCCAGAAGAAGGCCGCCCCGACGAGGAGTCCCCAGAGGCCGCCCCAGAACGCGCCCATGGAACCCCAGTACTTCATTCTGTCCCCTGTGGTGTAGTAGCCGACGACATGCTCTTCGGTGTGGTAGTCCTTGCCGACAATAGACACCTTGGTCATGTCGAAGCCTGATTTCTTGAGTTCAGAGATGGCATCTTCGGCGGCGGAGTGGGTGTCGTAGACGGCTACCACAGCGGTGGTGTCGGGCATGATTCTCCTCCTCGGGCAATTCGGTATTTTACTGAGATGCGTGCGAGGAGAGTTTAGGCGCAGGGTATGAATCGGGAGTGAAAAGGGCTCCAATCCTGAGGTGACAAGCGCCCGCGCAGGTGGCGCAATTTCTTGCGGAGTTTTTAATGCGCAACGATAGGTGGGTGCGTTAGCCTTGCTGTCATTCTACAGATTTGGAGGTGCGAAATGCTTCAGCAAGGAAAAGCCCGTCCGCGTCCACCTCGGGGGAAGGCTCAGGCCCATCCGGGAGTCCATCCGCTCACCAGCTACTCAGATACCCACTTCGAGCCGCTGCCAAATCCGTTAGGGCAGCCCCCTTTCCACTTCGATCTGGAGACCGTTGTACCGGGGATTGGTCAAACTGCCGCGCGGCTTGGAAAGCTGGTGTTTCACACTGTCGGAGATACCGGCGGAATAAAAAATGGCGATTATCAGCGCGACGTTGCAGCGCAGATGAAGAGCGATCTGGATACGAAGGACGAAGGCAAGTTACCACAGTTCTTTTATCACCTCGGAGACGTGGTCTATTACAACGGCGAAGTAACTGATTACTACGATCAGTTTTACGCACCGTACGATCATTACGCTCCGCCGATTATCGCAATTCCCGGCAATCACGATGGCGATCCCGTCCCAGGGCAGACATCCCTTGACGGCTGGGTGCGCTATTTCATGTCGGCGACTCCGCACATCGATAGTGAGATATGCAGCGATGCTCCGAGGGTCACGCTTTCTCTGCCGAATGCGTATTTCACCCTTTTGTGCCCCTTCGTAACGATCATCGGAATGTATACCAATGTTCCGGAAGGCGGATCCATTGATTCTGTCCAGCAGCAGTGGCTAACCAATGAGTTCGCGACTGCGCCGGAGGACAAGGCACTCATTTTGGCTTTGCACCACCCCGTATATTCCTTCGATGATCATCACAGCGGAAGTCCAGCGATGGCAGATGCCGTTCAACACGCCATCAATGACTCCCGCCGCGTCCCGAACATGGTTCTCACCGCTCACGTCCATAACTATCAGCGGATCGAGCAGCAGATCGCCGGCGATACTCCAACCCC
>JAFAKX010000132.1 GCA_019234945.1 Silvibacterium sp. | reverse complement strand
ACGATGTGATGAACCAGCTGGGGACGGCGATTGACGCTGGAATGCCGGTTGTCTTTCTGGAGCCTTCCTGCGCGAGCGTTTTTCGCGATGAGCTTCGCAATTTCTTTCCAGAGGATCCCCGGGCGAAACGGTTGCGTGAGCAGAGTTTTCTGCTGGCGGATTTTCTGGTGAAGCATGCGCCGGATTTCAGACCCGGGGGCCTTGAAGGCAGGTCCGTCGTGCTCCACGGACATTGCCACGTGAAATCGCAGACAAAGATGAAGCCCGAGGTTGCGCTGCTGGAGCGCGGCGGGGCGCAGGTGACGGTTCTCGACTCCGGATGCTGCGGCATGGCGGGGCCGTTCGGCTTTGAAAAAGAGAAGTTTGCGGTCTCGCAAGCCCTTGCGGAGCAAGTGCTTCTACCGGCCGTCCGCGGCGCCGCGCCGGAGTCGCTCTTCATTGCCGACGGATTCAGCTGCCGCGAGCAGATCGCGCAGAACTCTTCTCGACCGGTGTCGCACCTTGCCCAGGTGCTTCGTGGCATCCGGTAGGGCCTGTCGCCCGCCTAGAAAGTCACTGTCACTGAGCAAAATTTTCCCGGTTCTGCCAGGGGAATCAACATAGTGGCGTTTTTTACATGCCAGAGGGTCGAGGGAGTCCGGCCCCTTTCCGCCGGAAATCACATATTTGAAACGTTTTAGGGTCCTTGGGGCCACTGGGCGAGATTTGGCAAACCGCATGCTTATTCATAAGCAACGACAGGGACGCTGCGCGGCTTCCAGACGTATGTTCACTCAGACCATGCTAAGGAATGCGGGACACAAAATGAATAAGATGCAGAGCTTCACTACACCCTCGGCGATTTCGGCGCTGCTGCTTGCAGCCAGCCTGGGGTATCCGGCAGTTGCGCAATCGTCTTCCAATTCTGATCAATCTCAGGCTCAGGTCCAGACGGGCGCTACCGCGAATGCTTCGGCCACCGATAACGGCACTTACGCCACCGGCCAGCCGCTCTCGACCCAGTCGAATGAGGGTTTCTGGGGGAAGGTGAATCCCTTTGCCCGCAAGAAGTGGGTGAAGAGGCAGCTCGATCCGGTAAAGGACCGGCTCAACGAGCTTGACCAGTTGCAGGCGAAAAACGCCAGGGATATCAAGGACGTAGACACGCGCGCACAGGCCGGTATCCACCAGGCTCAATCGACGGCCGACCAGGCTAGCCAGACCGCGACCTCTGCCAACTCGACTGCGACCCAGGCACAATCGACGGCCCAGCAGGCCAGCGCTGAGACCGCGAAGCTGAACGGCACGGTTTCGAACCTGGATCAGTATCAGAAAGTCAATGACATCGAGATTCGCTTCCGTCCCGGCCAAACGACGCTGAACGACAAGGCGAAGAGCGCGCTCGACCAGGTCGCCGCCCAGATGCGCGGCCGCAAGGGCTATATCGTGGAAGTCGAGGGTTATTCCTCGACGCGCGGGCAGTCGGGCATCCAGAATTCGCAGCACATGGCCGATGCCGTGGTCCGGTATCTGGCTGAGAATGACATTCCGGTCTATCGCATTCACCAGGTTGCGATGGGCAATGCAAAACCCGAGGATTCCGCAACGGCTCCGCACGGCAGCGTAGTGCACGTGAGCTTATTACAGAACAGTTTAGCGGCCCTGAACTCGACGCCTTCGGGCGCGGGTTCGCCGATTGGTGCGACGCAGCAGTCTACAACCCAGCCCTCCCCTCAGGGTGCTGCGTCGCAACCTCCGGCACCACAACAGCGATAACAGAAAGGCCGCATCAAGCTCTCACACAACGAGAGAACCAAGGCAGATTGGCCCCTCACCCGAGGGGCCGTTTTTTTTGCCTTTTAGAGCAAGTGGAGCTGCTTAACGGCTCGATCCCGATTTGCCTTTGAGGCTCAACCCGCTCGCCTGCATAATCAATTTGTTTTTTTCTTGATTATGGAGGCTTTCCGCCGATGCGCCATCGCCTGTTCTGGTCATCGTTGTACACGATAGTGTTATTACCTGCCGCACTGGCGGCTCAGAGCTTCACCTTGCAGCAGGTGATGAGCGCTCCGTTCCAGTCGGAGTTGAGGGCGTCTCCGGCCGGAAAGCGCTTTGTCTGGATCGCGGACGATGAAGGTAAGCGGAATCTCTGGATTGCCGAGGCCGGTGCAGACGCCGTTTACAACGCGCGAGCCCTGACGCATTACGACGCAGACGACGGCATTGAGATCGGGGATATCACCTGGACTCCGGACGGGCAGTCGGTCGTGTATGTCCGCGGCGGCGACTTCGAATTTCCGGGAAAGCCGGCTCCGAATCCGGATCTTCTGCCACCGGGGGTTGAGCAGGATATCTGGGTGGTTCCGGTGAAGGGCGGGGAGCCACGCAAGATTACAGAGGGCCATGGTCCGGAGGTATCTCTGAATGGCGCGCTGGCGTATGTGCTAAAGGACCAGATCTGGACGATCGACCTTGCCGATCCAAACGCCAAGCCGCAGCAGATGATTCATGAGCGGGGCAAGGCGGGATCTCTGACGTGGTCTCCGGACGGTAAATCGCTGGCGTTTGTCAGCGAGCGGGGCGATCACGCCTTTATCGGTGTCTATTCGCTTACGGATCGCGTTCTGCGCTACCTCGCGGCAAGCACCGAGAAGGATTCCGAGCCAGCGTGGTCAGCCGACGGGCGAAGTATCGCCTTCCTCCGGCAGCCGCCGGACGTGTCGGGGATCGACTTCAAGCCGCGCCGTGAAGCGCAGCCATGGTCGATCGAAGTAGCCGATGTTGCATCCGCTCAGGCCCACGAGATCTGGCATGCGAAGACCGGGCCGGGCAGCGTGTTCCACGAAGCAGACACGGACCATCAGCTTTTGTGGGCGGCGGGAAACAGGATCGTCTTTCCCTGGGAGGGTGATGGCTGGATCCACTTGTACTCGATCGATGCAGCCGGCGGCGCAGCCACTCCGCTGACGCCGGGAGGGTTTGAGGTGCAGAGCGTGGCCCTGTCTGCGGACCGCAAGACGGTCTACTACACCTCGAACCAGGAAGATATTGACAGGCGGCACTTGTGGCAGGTGGCTGTCGACGGCGGCGCGGCAAAGCAAATTACCCGCGGCGAGGGGATCGAAGTTGCGCCTGTTGTCACAGCGGACGGCACGGTGGCGCTGCTTCGATCCGATTCGCGAGTTCCCATGCGGCCCGCGGTTGTTGCTGCGAGCGGCGAAATGCATGACCTGGCCCCGCAACTGATACCGGCGGAGTTTCCGTCGGCGAAGCTGGTGGTTCCGCAACAGGTGATCTTCAACTCAGCCGATGGGATGCAGATTCACGGGCAGCTCTTTCTACCTGCTTCGGGCAAGGGCCCGAAGCACCCGGCAGTGGTCTTCTTCCATGGCGGATCGCGGCGGCAGATGCTGCTGGGCTGGCATTACAGGCAGTACTACTCGAACGCGTATGCGATGAATCAGTATCTTGCGAGCCTTGGGTATGTCGTGCTCTCGGTGAACTACCGTAGCGGCATCGGCTACGGGCTGAATTTTCGCGAGGCGCTGAATTATGGCGCGGCGGGCGCGAGCGAGTTCAACGATGTGCTCGGGGCGGGCCTCTATATGCGCAGCCGGCCCGATGTGGATGGAGCGCATATCGGCGTGTGGGGCGGAAGCTACGGCGGATATCTGACGGCGTTGGCGCTGTCGCGCGCGTCGGATCTGTTTGCGGCCGGAGTGGACCTGCATGGAGTTCATGACTGGAACCTGGAATTGAACATCTGGCAGCCGAATTACGATCCGAACGCCGATAAAGAGGCGGCAAGGATCGCGTGGGAATCGTCTCCGCTGGCTTCAGTGAAGGGATGGCGGTCGCCGGTGCTGCTGATGCAGGGCGACGATGATCGCAATGTGCAGTTCTCGCAGACGGTACGGTTGGCCTCGGCGCTGCGCGCGCAGGGAACACCGTTCGAAGAACACGTCTTCCCCGATGAGGTACACGACTTCCTGCTGCATCGCACGTGGGTGGCGGCGTATCAGTACGCAGTGGAGTTTTTCGGGCGCTATTTGAATCCGTAGCGATTTGCGGAACCGGATTGGTCAGGCTGAGAGCAACTGCCTGAGCATCTCCGGATCGACGTTGCCGCCGCTCATCACAACGACGGCTTTCCGGTAGGGCAGCAGGTTGTCCTGGTGGAAGAGCATCGCGGCGGTCGTAACGGCACCGCTGGGCTCGGGCGTCAATCGCGCCGAGTGCAGCAGGGTGCGCATGGCCTGCCGGATTTCGTCTTCCCTTACGGTAAGGATGTCGTCCACGAAGGCACGCACGTGTAGGAAATTGAGTTCGCCGAGGCTTTGCGTGCGGAGGCCATCGGCAATGGTGCGACTGGTCAGCTCTGCCGGCCAGGTAACGAGCCTGCCGCCACGCAGGCTTTCCTGTGCATCGGCGGCCAGTTCGGGCTCGATGCCCATGACGCGAACTTCCGGACGCTGGTGCTTGATGGCCGCGGCGATCCCGCTGAGCAGGCCTCCTCCGCTGACGGGCGACAGCACGAGGTCCACATCGGGCAGGTCCTCGAGAATTTCGAGCCCGCACGTGCCCTGGCCGGCAATGATGGCCGGATCGTCATAGGGCGGGATCATGACGTATCCGTGCTCGGCCTGGAGCACTTCCGCTTTCTGCTTTCGCTCGGAGCTGGCCGGGCCGACTGTGACGACCTCAGCTCCGAGGGCTGCAGTTGCACGCCGCTTAACTTCGGGAGCATTCGAGGGCATCACGATGACGGCCCTGGTTCCGACGGCACGCGCCGCATAGGCCACGGCCTGAGCGTGGTTTCCGCTCGAGTAGGTGATGACTCCCCGCGAGCGCTCGGCCGGCGGAAGCTGCGAGATCTTGTTATAGGCTCCGCGAATCTTGAAGCTGCCAACCGGCTGGAGACCTTCAGCTTTAACGTAAGCCTCGCCCGCAAAGCCAGGCTCGAAGAGACGCACGAGCGGCGTGTGCAGGGCTACGCCGCGGAGACGTGTCTGCGCGGCGTGGAGGTCATTGAGGGTGACGAGGGTCGAATCCATAACTTGACGCAAGGCTTACGGCAGGAACTTCGCGGGCAGAGGCTGGTCTGGCGTTTCGGCCTGCCAGAGAATCTCGATAAGCTTCCACTGTGTGCCGTCGTAGACAGCCTGCATGCTGTTGATGCCCCTCACGGTCGCTTTGCCGTCGGGGGTGTCCCGGACTTCGTAGGTGCTCCACAGATGAGCGATGTGGCCATACTCTTCGACGGAATACTTGATCTGCCGTTCGTAGAAGACCTGGTCGCCGCGCTTGGCGACCCGCGCGACATAGTCGTCAACCGTGAGGACATGCGGCGCCCACTTGCCGTCCTGGCCCTTGACGACGGGAATCAGTCGCGCATCGGGCGTGAGGATCTGTCTGAGACAGGTGCGGTCCTTGTTGCCGGCACCACTGACGGCATCGTCGACGGCCTTGACGAGGTCAGACAGCGTCGGCGTGGCCGGACATGAAGCAGCGGTCTGGGCTGGAAGTGGTGTCGCGGACATTACAGCCATAGCCGCCGCGAAGAGCGAGAGCCTGCGCATGAATTGCCTCCAAAACTCGCATTAAATCTCCAGGATCACCGGCATGATGAGGGGCCGGCGGCTGGTGTTTTTCTGGATGTACCGCTTGAGGTCGATGCGGATCTTCTCTTTGATGACACCGTAGTCGGCCTTCTCTTCGGCGCTGGAGTTTTCGAGCGTCTGCGAGACGACCTGCCGGCCCGCTTCGAGCAGCTCGGCGTCCGCTCCGACGAAGCCGCGCGTCACCAGCTCCGGCTGGCGCTCGACCTTGCCGCTCAACTTGTTGATGGTGAGGATCGCGAGCACGATGCCGTCTTCGGAGAGATGCCGCCGATCGCGAATGACGAGGTCCTCGACAACATCGGCAGTCGAGCCTGAGTCAATGCATATGCGGCCCGCCGTAACGCTGCCGGTCTTCTGCGCGTTGTGCTGGTCAAGCTCGAGCACATCGCCGTTTTCGAGGATCAGCGCGAGATCGATGACCCCGGTTCCGTGCGCCAGATCGGCGTGTTTCTTCAGGTGCCGGTAGTCGCCGTGAATCGGGATGAAGAACTTCGGCTTGAGCAGGTTGATCATGAGCCGCTGCTCTTCCTGGCTTGCGTGGCCGCTCACGTGAATGAGTCCCGAGGCTCCATCATCGAAGATAACGTTAGCGTCGCGGCGGCTCAGGTGGTCGATGACGCGATAGATGCTCTTCTCGTTGCCGGGGATGACGCGCGAGCTGAGCACGACGGTATCGCCTGGCAGGACGCGCGCGTGCTTGTGGTTATCCACGGCGGCGCGGCTGAGGGCGCTCATCGGCTCGCCCTGCGTCCCGCTGATCAGGACCATGACTTCTTCCGGCGAGTAGTCGTTCATCTGGCCGGGATGAATCACGAGTCCCGGCGGGAGGTCGAGGTAGCCGAGGTCCTGCGCGATTTCCGTCGACTCGACCATCGACCGGCCTACCACCGCGACCTTGCGCCCGTGCGCATGGGCCAGGCTCATTGCGATGCGGATACGGTAGATCGAGGATGAAAAGCAACTGAAGAAGAGCTTCTTCTTGGTGCGCGTGAAGACTTCGTCGAGGCGCGGCTTCACCGCCCATTCGCTGGGCGTGTAGCCGGGGCGGTCGACGTTGGTTGAATCCTGCAGGAGGGCGAGCACGCCGCGCTTGCCATACTCGGCAAAGGTGTGAAGATCGAAGGCCTTGCCGTCAGGCGGAGAGAGGTCGATCTTGAAGTCGCCCGTGTGAACGATGACGCCCACAGGCGTATCGATGGCCAGCGCGACACAGTCGACGAGGCTGTGCGTGACGCGGATGGGCTCGATGGTGAAGGGTCCGAGCGAGAACTTGGCGCCGGGAGCGATCTCGATCAGCTCGGTGTCATCGAGCATCTTATGCTCTTCGAGCTTGCCTTCGACGTAAGCGAGAGTGAACTCGGTGCCGTAAACGGGCACGTTCAGCTCGGAGAGGATCCACGGGAGCCCGCCGATGTGGTCTTCGTGGCCGTGGGTGAGGATAATACCGCGGACGTGCTCGCGGTTCTCGACGAGGTAGGTAATGTCGGGGACGACGATATCGACGCCGAGCAG
>JAFAKX010000086.1 GCA_019234945.1 Silvibacterium sp. | reverse complement strand
CCCTGAGCAGCGCTCTGTTTTAGAGAGATAGCGAGGTAAGCGCCATGCATAGGTCATATCGTGAGCTGGCGATACTTTGCTGTCAGCTCTTTACAAAAACGGACGACCAGGAGGCGCTCCCCTGTAGATGGCGCCTCCATTTTCCTTCCTATGGGTTTTAGCAAGCTTCGAAGCAGCCGGACGCGCACGGTCGCAGGAAAAGTAACGGCGGAAGAAGAAGCGCGCATCAAGGCGTACGCTGCTGAGCGCGGCTACGACGTGAGTACCCTTACGCGCGCACTCTGGCTTGGGGAATTGCGGCGGCACTCGCGTGGCGGGCGGCGGAACGCGAGCGTCGAGATGCTTAAGCTCTTTACACGTACGATGGAGGCGTCGCTCGAGCTCGGCGAATATTTCACCGTAGACCGTTTTCGCGCGTTGTGTGCGGAGGTAAAAGCTGATGGCGGCAACGGGAGGAAATGAGCGGATCGATAACGGTCCGGGCGGGCCATTCCCGATGCGTTTTCCCATCGGGATGGCGGCGGCGGTCGTGATCGGATTTTTGTTGCTTCCGATGTGGTGGAAGCTAGGCCTGGCACTTACTCCCAAATTGCAGGTCTTTTATCTGTGGACGTACTTCGGAAGTGGACTCGATTCGTTAGCGCCGAATAGAAGTGGAGCACCGGCGCAGAAACAGTATGTCGCGATCGTGGATGGCGCGAACTTGGCTGTCGAACAGGCGTTAGAGAAATATCCTGAACGGGTGCACGTCGAGAGGATCTGGGCCAACCCCGCAGCCTTCCATGCATGGCTCCAAAAGCACGTATATTTCGGTTCCGCCGCTCGTGTATTTTTGCTCCCGCTGGCGTTTGCGATTTTGAGCTTCGGCGGACTGATCCTTGCCGGCGGCGAAATCGACCGGCGGCGGCGCACGAGTGCGCGCAAGGGCTTGCATGTTCGCGGGACTCGCCTGGTTGGTTGGCGCCGGTTCAACCGGGAGAGTCTGGGCATCAGGCTGCTGCCCTGGTTTTCATTCCGCGATGGCCATCTCGAGTTGCGCCGGTTCTCGAAACGCATGCCCGGGATCGCGTTTCGGATCGGCTGCCTGGGCCAGTACATTGTGATTCCGCGCGAGCTCGAGCCGTATCACTTCAACATCTTCGGCACGACCGGCATGGGAAAGTCCACGCTCATCCGCGAAATGCTGTACCAAGTCGAAACCCGCGGCGATGTGGCCGTCCTCTACGATCCGAAGGGCGAATACCGCAACGAGTTCTACTCGGAAGAGCGCGGTGACATCATTCTCGACCCGGGCGATGAGCGCTGTCCTTATTGGGAACTCGAAGCCGAGGCACAGGATGAAGCGCAGGCGACACCGTGGGCAATGGCGTTCTGGCCAGATGAACCGCACCAGCAGCCGTTTTTTAAGAAACATCCGCGCGCAATCTTTGCTTACCTGATGTCGCGCTTCAACGTGTTCAATGAACCCGGGGACGCTGCGACCTGCGCGAACTTAGGCTACTGGCTCACTCATCCTCGGGAAGAAGTTTCGCGCCGGCTGAAGGGCACCGAGCATGCGGTCGCGGTGGATCCGGCTGCGAAGGATCAGAGCCAGGGCTTGTTCACGACGCTCGGCGAAATTGCGAAACCACTCCGCATGATGCCGCAGACTCCCGAGGGCCGGCGCAAGTTTTCAGTGCGCGAGTGGTCCCGGGAGCGGCGCGGTTGGATCTTTATGACCTCCACTCCCGTGACCGTCGATGCCCTCCTGCCCATCCATAGCGCCGTCATGGACATGCTCATCCTGACGAACCAGGCGCCCGCTCCAGGGGAGAAAAAACTGCCGGTCGTCTGGTACATCCTCGACGAGGCGGCAACCCTGCAGAAGTTGCCGCAGCTAGAGTCCGGCGCTACGAAGCAGCGTGCTTCGGGCAATCCGATTGTCCTCGGGTTCCACGATCATGCACAGCTCAAAAAACGATATGGCGACGAAGGCGCCATCACAATCATGTCGCAGGCTTTCACCAACATCGTGCTGCGGTCCGGCGACCCGGCGGCGGCGAAGCATGTGGAGTTGCTGATTGCGCACGAAGAAATCGAACGCCTTCAAGAGAACCGGCCAGTGCATGTGCTCGCCACACACCGATCGCGTTCCTGGAGCAACCAGACTGCAGACACGCCAGTGGTTTCGGCGGCTGAAATTCAGGGACTGCCTCCTTTTCGCGGGTACGTGCTGCATGAGGGAAAAGTGGTGAAAATCGCTGTGCAGAAACTGCCACGGCGCGTCCGGACCGCGCGCATGGAGCGGATCATTCCGCCGCTGATTTTTCGCGAGCCTCCGGAAGAGCCCGTAACCGTAGCCGAACCAGAGCATGCGGTGGCGCCCGTTGATGATTCCGTTATTGCACCCGGCCGTATGCCGGGTTTAGAGAAGAAACCCATAGCCCGCAAGGGCGCCAACCCGCTGCTCCGGGCGAAATCTCCGGAGCAACTGTCAATAGGAGCTATCAAATGATTACAGCTGAAAAATTTCGCGCCTTATCGCCTGCCGAGATAGAGCGTGTGAAACAAGGGTTCGCCGGCGACTGCAAAACGATGCTCGAGAGAATGGCGGCGCACACGGAGTGTTCGTGCGGCGCGGGGGGACTCAATGAGTTGTCGCACGCGGCATTTTGTCCCGTGAGTGTGATGCTGCGAGCGGCCCGCGCAGTATGGATGCTGGCGCAGCCGCGAGATTAGCGAGTCAGGAAAGCGCCCAATGCTCAAAATTTCGAAGCCGCTCGGGCGCCAAAAAATCACTGAGTATTACAAGTTCGAGTACACACCGGCAGATCAACGTTACTACGCCGAGGACCGCCGGCAGCTGGTGGGCGAATGGCATGGATCACTCGCCGCCACGTGGGGCTTGGCGGGCGGAGTCGACCCACTGCACTACAACCGCATGGCCGAGGGACAGCACCCGCATACCGGCGAACAGCTGATCCGGCATCGGCCATTAAGGCGCGATCCCGTGTGGGTCACCGACGACCATGCTTGGCGCCAGCATCTCGAGCAACTGTTTGCGAATACGCTCGCAGAGGGCCGCGATTGTTTCCGGATTGTCTTCCATAGCGAGACCGGGAAGAAGTGGAAGTACGAGTCCATTGCGCACCCGGATCGCCTCGCCGAGTATCCGGTAACAGAACGGGTCGCGACGCTGCTCGAGGTGCACCGCATCGCGGCGGAGATGTTCCAGCAGAACCTGGCGGGCGGAATCGGTGCCGGCGCACGTGCCTATCTCACATCGCGTGGAGTATCGGCTGACATATCCCGCGATTTTGGACTCGGATTCTCGGATGGCTCGGGCAAACAACTCGTTAAAGAGCTAGAGCGATTCGGGCCGGAGCTGATGGAGGCTTCTGGCCTGTTCGTCAAGAACAAGCGTGGAGAGTTCTATGACCGGTTCCGCGGTCGGCTGATGTTCCCGATCGAGAACGCGGCGGGTGATGTCGTCGCCTTCGGAGCACGGCAACTCTCCGACGAGGATGGCCCCAAATACCTCAACTCGCCAGCGAGCGAAATCTACCGGAAAGGTTCGGTCCTCTACAACCGGCACCGGGCCGAACGAGAGGCTCAAAATACGGGTCGGATCGTTATTGTCGAAGGCTACCTGGATGCGCTTCGAGCGTATGCTGCCGGTGTGCGGGATGTCGTTGCGCTTTGCGGCACGGCGCTCACTCACGCCCACGCCGAAGAGCTAAAGGCCTCGACACGGAATGTCGTGTTGAATCTCGATGCGGACGAAGCCGGTCACAGTGCCGCGATCAAAAACGGGCAGGTATTGCTTGAACACGGATTGCGGGTGCGGGCGCTCGACCTTCCCGGCGACCCAGCCGAATACATCGCACTGAACGGCGCCGCCGCTTATCGCAGGGAAATAAACCGGGTCCGTCCACTCATCGAATGGCTCGCAGACCGGGCGCGGGAAAGCTACGATGTAACGACCGTCGAAGGCAAGACCGACGCGATCCATTCGATGATCGATTCGCTCGAAACGGTCCAGGGCCCCGATCGCGCCGCGATCTCAGCCGAGGTGGCGGAGTACCTCGAGGTGCCCGAGACGCCGGCCGAAAAGCCGAAGAAATATCTCGAGCACATTGCAGCTTGGGACTTCACGATTGCGCCGCACAAATCCTATTCGGTGACGGCACTCGTCGGCGGCGATCGTGGAATCATCGAGGATCACCAGGAGGCGGTGCGCGTTGCGCTCGATGCCGGCGAGAAGTACACGCAAGCGCGCATGGGCAACACAAATGCCCCAGTAACGACTGCGAATTGGGCAGCTGCACTGTTTCTGCATGACACGGCCAGACCGGTAGAGGGGAGAGCACCGAATCCGCACCTGCATACCCACGCGGTGGTCTTCAATATGACGGAGGCCGGGGATAAGATCCGCTCCGTGCAGGCGCATGAATGGTATCGGATCCAGAGTTACATCTCGGCGATCTATCACGCCGAAATGGCCTACCGGGCCCGCAAGCGAGGATACGAACTCGAGCACGGGCGGAACTTCTCGACGCGCATCAAAGGCTATACCGATGAATATCTGCGAGCCGTGAGTGCCCGCACGGAAGAGATTGAGCGGGAAAAAGCCGGGAAGGGGCTCATCGGCGCCGAGGCCGACGAGCGGGTAAACAAACGCTTGCGCGAAGCAAAACAATCGTGGGACCAGCAGACATTGCAGGCAGAACATCGGCGCGAGGCTGAAGAATACGGCAATGATCCGGACCGGGTAGTCACAGCAGCACGGCAACGGCAGGCACAGCAGATATCGGAGGAGCAGCGCTGGACGATGGCGCAGACGGCCGTCGATTACGCCAAGCAGCGTTTGTACGACGCGCAAGCCGTTGTCGACCAGTACGAACTGATGCGGGACGCGCTGCGCTTCGGTCTAGGGCACTTGCGCCTCGTCGATGTCGAGCGAGCGTTTGAGCACCGTCTGGCGCAGCAGGAAAAAGAGTTCGTTCGGGTGGGCCACTATCGCGAAAACGCACCGGGCGCGCGCTACACGACGGAAGAAATGCGGCGCCTCGAAATCGACGCGATCGACCTGGTTCGGAAGCGGGGATCGAGTGAGCCAATCGCCCCGCATCTGACCCGGGATCAATTCCGCGCCGAATACAAGCAGCGGCTGAGTAATGGCCGGAAAATCGTGCTCAACAACGCGCAGATGTGGATGGCCTACAACGTTCTCACAACACGCGACCAATACATGATCGTGCGTGGCGCCGCCGGGGTCGGCAAGAGTGCCGCTATGGAGCCCGTCGCTGAAATGGCTCGCCGGGTCTCCGGATACGAGGTACATGGCATCGCACCAACCGGCGTAGCGGCGAACAACCTTCGAGAGATCGGAATT
>JAFAKX010000001.1 GCA_019234945.1 Silvibacterium sp. | reverse complement strand
TCAACACCCCATACACCTCTCCGGGTGCGATGGTATCCCGCAGCCACCGCAGCGACAGCCCCGCCGCCTGCGTACCCCCCATTACGTGCCACCGCCCCGGGACGGCATGGCAGAAGGTGTGCAGCCTCCCCAGCGGATCCCGCGTCGGCGCCGCTGTAGCCGCGAACACCACCCCCGACGTCCCGATGGTGGCCGACACCGACCCCGGCGCCAGGATCCCCATGCCGACCGCCCCGGCCCCCTGGTCCCCGGCTCCCGCCACCACCGGCGTACCCGCCGCCAGCCCGGTATACCCGGCACCCCCCTCCGAAACCTTTGCGCAAACCTCCTGCGATTCGAAAAGCTGCGGAAGCCAGCTCTCGGGAATGCCGGCGATGCGCGCGACCTCCGACGACCAGCGCCGGTTAGCAACGTCGAGCAACAGCGTTCCCGATGCCTCCTGCACATCCATCGCGTAGGTTCCCGTCATCCGATAACGCACATAGTCCTTCGGACACAGCACATGGGCGACCCGCGCGAACACCTCAGGCTCATACTTCCGGACCCAGAGCAGCTTCGTAAGGGTGAAGTTGGGCAGCGCGGGGTTTGCGGTCAGCTCGATCAGCCGCTCGCGGCCGATCTCGGCATGCAGCCACTCGCATTGTTCGTCGGTTCGCTGATCGCACCAAATGAGGGAAGGCCTAAGCACCTTGCCGGCAGCGTCCAGCATGACGGCGCCATGCATCTGTCCGGTGAGTCCGATTCCGTCGATGTGCGGCGAACCGGCTGCGACCAGCACCTCGCGGATGGCACCTTGGGCGGCCCGCCACCAGTCCTCGGGATCCTGCTCCGCCCAACCGGGGTGGGGGCTCCGAAAGGGCGCGTGCTCCACAGCCGCCGATGCAACGACTTTGCCGTGATGGTCAATGAGTACCGCGCGGGTGCCGCCTGTGCCGACGTCCATTCCAAGGAGCATGTTGGAAACTCTCGAAGTAAATCGATGTACTGCGTGATCACTCTATCACCAGTTCCGGCGGGTCGTGAATTCTGACAGGTCGGAGACGCTAGCCGCGCCGAATTTGGTTGACACAATAAATGGTAAGCGTTAGCTTACGGTTAGCAGTTACTTATTGAGATTCGTCAGGAGATCTCATGAAACCGACCCTCTTTCTGCGGATTGCCTCCGTCCTTACCTTCATCTTTTGTGCAGGACACACCATAGGCGGTGTCTTCGGCAAGCCCGCACCGGGTGTGCAGGCCTTTGTCGCTCAGACAATGAAGGCGAATGCCTTCGACGCGATGGGCAGCCGCCGCACCTGGTGGGATTTCAATATCGGGTACGGGCTCATGGTGTCGGTCACCTTGATCGTTCACGCCTTGCTGTTCTGGCATCTCGGAACGCTGGTGAAGACCGACGGAGGGCGGCTGCGGACGATTCTAGCGCTGCTCTTTGTGGAGTTTGCCGTGCAGACGCCAATTGCCGGACGCTATTTCTTCCTCGGTCCGTGCATTATCTCGGCCGTAGTTGCGGTCTGTCTGCTGGGGGCTTTCTTCACCGCGCCACGCGGGGTACCTGTCCTGGACTCCATTAAAGGTGAAGCCAGTGATCCGCGCCGAACACAAGTCCCAGCGTGATCAGAGCGATTGCAACCTCGCCCACAGCGCCGACGATGAATGGTCTCGCTCCCTGTTTGCCTAGCTCACGCAGATTCGTTCTAAGGCCGACGCCTGCGAACGTAAGAAGAAAGGCCCAGCGGGACAGGTTTCCTATTGCCGTCAATTGGGGTTTGCTGAAAACGCCAAGTGTTGCCAGCAGCGAGATCAGCAGAAAACCGAGGACAAACTTGGGGAATTTCCTCCACAGGAAGGCTGCCTTATTTGTTACCTCCGCAGCCTGCCCCTTCTGCGCCCAATAGATCGCGTATCCCAGAACAATGAAGCCGATCAGCGCATTGCGGCAGGTTTTGGCGAGCACAGCGACTTTGCCAGCGGCGTCGGAGTAAAGCGCGCCCGCTGCAGTGGCCTCGGCCGTATTGTCCACGGCGAGTCCGGCCCATAACCCATAGGCATGATCGCTGAGATGTAGCGCATGACCGATCAGCGGGAAGGCAAACAGTGAAACCGCACCCAGCGCAAGGATCGCCGCGATTGCATAGGAAGCATCTTCGTCGTCGGCGTCGATAGCTCCCTGGGTTGCGATGATCGCCGATACGCCGCAGATCGACGAACCTACCGCCAGCAGCGTCACGAGCTTCGGCGAAAGCTTGAACCAGCGGCCGAGGTACGTCATAAAAGTAAGCGCCAACGCCAGTTCGATGAACACCAACACAAGGCTCAGGCCCCCCAGGCGCAGAACATCCCCGAGCAGAAATCTTGCGCCCAGCAGAACGATTCCCGCCTTGAGCCAGAATTCATAGGTGGCCACGCCTGCGCGGAAGACCTCCGGGACGCCGATCGTGTTGGAGATCACGAGGCCCAGCAGAATGGCCCAAAGAACATATTCGATGTTCGGCAGAGTGAGATGATGCGCCTTGGCATAGTGAGCGATGGACTGCTCGATAAACTTGCCGGCGTATCCGACGGCGAGCAAAAGCAGGATTCCGGGGACCAGCCTGAAGAAGCGCACCGGCAGCGACGCCGCGCGCGCCTGAGGAAATGCAACAGAGCTTGCCATGACTGACTCCTTTTACCAGGGGACCGTCTTGAGAATGCCGATTCGAACCAGAAGGGCGGTGGCGAGCGCGAGCAGAACCGCCCAGCTATCGAGAGATAAGCGCCGGTGCGATGTGGGTGTGGACATTTGAGTGTGCTCCGAAGGTGGGGCTGACCGCGATAAAGTCGCGGTTCAATTTGAGATTTCGGGGATCGAGCGGAAGAGATTAGAGACAACAACAAGCGCGCACGTCGAGAGAGGCGACGGATGAGAGAGGCGCTCGCATGGGTTCTATATAAGCACGTTATTACGCGATGCGCAAGAAAAAGCCCCGCGCAGCGGCGGGGCTTAATTCGTGGTAGCGGTCCGGGCAGGTCTATTGTAGTTTCGCCATGATCTCCTGCAGGATCTGCTTCGACGGCCGAGTGCGCTCCTGAGGCAGCAAGGCAAGGGGCTCGTCGACAAGGTTTAGTAGCTGGGTAAAGCTGGGCTTCGCGGTATCCACGTAGAAGACGCCGGTGAGGACCTCGCCACGTTCGTGCGCTTCCATGAGGGCTTTCACAGCAGTCACGCGGTCGGTGGGGTTGTAGTTCTCGTGGAGCTTGCGCAGACGCAGGTGCGAGCCGTCATGCATGGTTACGTCGTATGTCGAGCCGGGATCATAGTCGATGGCGATGTCCTCGAAATGCGGGACGAACCCGACTTCGCTGATCGCGTCCTCGTGCTCCTGCATGTACTTGTAGCTCTTCGTCGAACCTTCGTGGTCGTTGAAGGTGACGCAGGGCGAAATCACATCGAGCATCACGGTGCCTTCGTGAGCGATTGCCGCCTTCAGCATGGCAAGAAGCTGCTTCTTGTCGCCGGAGAACGAGCGGCCGACGAAGGTTGCGCCTAGTTGAATGGCCAGCGTACAGGTATCGATAGCCGGAAGGTCATTGATGACGCCGGTCTTCAGCTTCGATCCCAGATCGGCAGTCGCTGAGAATTGGCCCTTTGTGAGGCCATAAACGCCGTTGTCTTCGATGATGTAGATCAGCGGCAGGTTACGGCGCATGAGGTGCACGAATTGGCCGACACCGATCGAGGCAGTATCTCCATCGCCGGAAACGCCCAGGGCCTTCATGGTCTTATTTCCGAGCAGTGCGCCGGTGGCGACGGAGGGCATACGGCCATGGACGCTGTTGAAGCTATGCGCGCGCGACAGAAAATAAGCCGGGCTCTTCGAGGAGCAGCCGATCCCGGATAGTTTCATTACGCGCTCGGGCTGGACGCCCATCTCATAGAGCGCGTCTATAATGCGCTCGGAGATCGCGTTGTGGCCGCAGCCTGCGCACAACGTGGTCTTGCCGCCGCGATAGTCGAGCACCTGGAGGCCGAGCCGGTTAACTTTGGGATTCGGTTTTGTAACCGTCGATGTTGCCATTTTAGATCTCCTCCTGCAGAACGAGCGCATCTGTCACCGATCGGGCATCG
Source organism: Silvibacterium sp. (assembly GCA_019234945.1). Taxonomy (GTDB): domain Bacteria; phylum Acidobacteriota; class Terriglobia; order Terriglobales; family Acidobacteriaceae; genus Silvibacterium. The sequence continues at coordinate 14,875 of JAFAKX010000001.1, read as the reverse complement.
ATCGGCAGGCCGTTGAAGTGCCGTACGCTGCGCAGTTTTACGGCGTCTTCGGCAGGCAGGTCCAGTTTTAGCAGGCTCAGCATTTGCCCATCGCGATTCTGCTCCACGATATACACATGGTCGTGCGATGCAACGAAGTCGTGAACATCAGATGTGAACGGGAAAGCGCGGACACGCAGGTAGTCGACCTCGACGCCGTATTCCTTCTTGAGCTGATCGCGGCTCTCCATGATGGCGAAGTCGGATGTGCCGAACGCAATCAGGCCGATTTTCGATTTGCCGGTTTGCACGATGACGGGCTTGGGAACCAGCATGCGGGCCGTCTCAAATTTGCGGTTCAGCCGCTCCATCAGGTTCTGGTAGTCATCCGGCCGCTCGGTGTACAGGGCTTTCTCGTTGTGGCCGCTACCGCGCGTGAAGTACGAAGCCTGCGGGTGATCCGTACCTGGCAGCGTGCGGTAGGGAATCGCGTCGCCGTCGACGTCCTTATAGCGGGCGAAGCCGTTCATACGCGTCAAGTCTTCGGCGGAGAGCACCTTCCCGCGGTTCAGCGGCTTCTCCGGATATTCGAAGGGCTCGGACATCCAGTTGTTCATGCCGAGATCGAGATCTGACAGCACGAAGACCGGTGTCTGCAATTGCTCGGTGAGATCGAATGCGGCCTGCGCAAACTCGAAACACTCCTTCACGCTGCCGGGCAGCAGCATCACATGCTTCGTATCGCCATGGGATAGATACGCGATCGAGAGCAGATCGGCTTGCGCAGTGCGCGTGGGGAGCCCTGTCGACGGGCCCACGCGCTGAATGTCGAAGATGACGCCCGGCAACTCGGCGAAGTAGCCGAGACCGGCGAACTCGGCCATGAGCGAAATACCGGGTCCAGAAGTCGCGGTCATGGAGCGGGCTCCGGCCCAGCCTGCTCCGAGTACCATCCCGATCGCGGCGAGCTCATCTTCCGCCTGGACGACAGCAAAAGTGGCTTTCCCGTCGGGCTCTACGCGATACTTCTTCAGGTAATCGATCAGTTGCTCAACCAGCGACGACGAAGGCGTGATTGGATACCAGGTAACGACCGTGACCCCCGCGAACATGGCGCCGAGAGCGGCTGCCGCGTTGCCATCGATGATGATCTTGCCGTCGGTCGCGTGCATTCGCTCCAGCACAAACGGGTCATGCTTCGTAAGTGATTCGCTCGCGTAGTGGTAGCCTGCTTCGACCGCTGCCCAGTTCAGGTCGGACGCTTTCTGCTTCTTCGCGAATTGCCGGCGCAGAGCGGTTTCGACGGCCTTCATGTCAAGCGAGATTAGCTTCGCCAGCACGCCGACGTAGACCATGTTCTTTACGAGCTTGCGCAGCTTCGCTTCGGGACAGACTGTAGCAGTGAGTTTGTCGAATGGGATCGGGTAGCAGACAACATCGTTCCGGTACTGCTTCAGGTCTAGAGAATCCTCGTAGATCGCAACTGCACCGGCCGGCAGCGAAAGGATGTCGTCCTTCGCTGTCTCGGCGTTCATCGCGACAAGGATGTCGATTTCCTTCTTGCGTGCGATATAGCCGTGTTTGCTGGCGCGGATTGTGTACCAGGTCGGCAGCCCTGCGATGTTGGATGGGAACAGGTTCTTGCCGCTTACCGGAATGCCCATTCCGAAGATGGCCCGCAGCAGGACGTTATTGGCCGACTGCGATCCTGAACCGTTTACAGTGGCCACCTGAATACTGAAGTCGTTGATGACGGGCTTACGGGAAGCTCCTGATACGTCGTCGTTTGTGCCTGGAGCTGGTTGCGCGGCTGCTACACCGGCATTGCCCAGGGCAACGTCTCCTGTCGCCATTTGGCGGGATTCCCTTCAGATAGAAGATGTGCCGGATTTCGTGAGGATGTAGCCCGAAGCCACGACTGCCGGAAGCTTCTCCTCAGAAGAGATCGCTTCGAGCGCCGCCAATGAGCCCACGGGTACACGAAATTCAGCTGAACAGAAAATCGCTTTTTCTGACCCATTTATTATAGCGAGCGCGTGCGGAACCCATGATACGCGCGAAGCTCAGGGGAGAATCTTTTCAGTTAGCGGTGGATTTCGGCGGTCGAATGGAATCGGCCGGTTTTGGGACAGCCTCCTGGCGCCACGAGCCGTTTACAACGGCCTGCCATTCGCGGCACACTGTGCTGAGAACGCCAGGTGCAAACTCCCGCCAGGGAAACTCTGATGATCAATGCTGTTCACGCCGTTATGTACTCCAAAGATGCAGAGGCGGTTCGCGCCTTCTTTCGTGATGTGCTGCAATTTGCGAACGTCGATGCCGGCGGAGGCTGGCTCATCTTCGCTTTGCCTCCAGCTGAATTAGGCATCCATCCGCACGATGGCGAGCCACATCACGAGCTCTATTTGATGTGCGACGACATAAAGGCGGCAGTGGAGGACCTAAATGGCAAGGGCGTGGAGTTCACACAGCCCGTGAAGGACGCGGGCTGGGGCCTGCTCACTGCATTGCGACTTCCCGACGGCGAGAGTCTGTATCTTTACCAGCCGAAGCATGCCTCGCCGCTCTCCTTCATTTCACACACCGCTTAGTTCCGCAGATCAGCCATGACTCTCGCGACCTCGGCCTGTTGCTCTGCGTCAAGTGGCAGCAGAGGGATGCGCGGGCGGCCGCCGTAATAGCCGTTCAGATCGCAGGCATACTTGATTCCCGGAATGCCGTGATTGCTGGCGACGACTCTGGAGGCTTCGACGACGCGCTGCTGCTTCTCGCAGGCGATCTTGGGGTCATTCTCCTTCCAGGCGGTGTAGATCTCTTGGCAAGCCTGCGGGGCGCATGCGGCGAGAGACAGCACTCCGCCGGTGGCTCCCGCTTCAATTGCATCGAGCAGGTTGTGGGCCGACCCGGTCATCACCTGGAAGCTAACTTCCTTCTTGCGGGCCGCCGCTTTCACTTTCTCCAGACGGGGAGCAACCGCGACGGCCGCCTTACCGCCAAGAGTCTCTGCGAAGACAAAATGCTCGGGGGATGGGGTGAGCGCCGCCATCATGCGGCTGGTGAACGCGGTGAAGGTCTGCGTAACGAGGAATTCCCGCCGAATCGCGCTGCGCGTGGCCGCTACAATCTCGGCGATGCGCTCAACCTCCCCGCTCGAATCTTTCAGTCCAATGATGTTCGGATGCTGCGCCAGTTCCGCAATCACATCGACCGGAAGTTCGTAGTGAGTGAACTTGGGGATACTGTAGAGAACGACGGGCAGAGCCGAGCGGTCGGCGACAGCGCGATAGTACGTCAACATCTCACTGCGCCTCATTTGGGGACCGTAATAGTGCGGCGTCCTCACCAGCACTGCGTCGTATTGCTGCTCAGCGGCGAATTCAGCAAGGCGGAGTGTCTCGGTAAGGCTCTCACGCGCTACTCCCGCCAGGAGAACCTTTTCCGCCGTGGCGGCTTCACGCGCAATGCGCAAAACGGTACGCGATTCCTCGTCGCTCAGCATCACGGCCTCGCCTGTTGAGCCGAGCACGGCTAATCCAGACACAGGCGTGCGCGAATAGCGGTCGACGTTGTGTTCCAGCTTGCGGATGTACAGGCGCCCTTCAGGGTAAAAGGGTGTTGTGATAGCAGGGAAGATGCCTTCGAGCAGCATAGGTTGATTGTAAGTCGAGACCCGATAGTTGAGCGCGCACCTACCGCGCTGTTTCACCCGGAAACGGAGCCGTCTGCTCCTGAAGGACTCCAACAACTTGCGCCCGAATCATGTCGTAGTCGGGGGTGCCCGAGAACATACGGTAGTCCATATGAGCGTCACGGTCTTCACCTACCAGTTGAAATTGCCGCTTGCCGGCGGCAGCTTCATCTGGATGCGCCTTGGCCCAGGAATTCTCGTCGAAGTCGTTGCTCTCAATATCCATCTGCCACACGCGCTTTTCTGCGGCGTTGCGAATCACGAAACGATAGTAAATGTGAAGCTTCTCGACCGGATGAAAGTACTCGACGGCCTCAACCCGGTATTGCTTCACTCGAAACATCTCCAGCAGAAAACCCTTGGTCTGCATCGCCTCGGGTGCGTTCGGATTGTCGTGCAGCTTTCTAAGGATCTCCCGTTCTTGGTCTCGCTGCTGCTTCATGCCCGCTCCCGCGTATGCGGCAACAAGCGTCGTATGCACTTTCCAATTGTTGGGATCGAGTTCGCGTGCCTTCTCGGCGTATTTCACGGCCAGATCGTTTTTGTAGAGGCTCAACGCTGCAGTCGCAGCCAGCAAATTTGCCACCGCGTCATTTGGATTCACCTTGAGAGTCAACTCGAATTGATCCAGAGCCTGCTGTGGCTGATTTGCCCGCAGCGCATCCAGTCCCTTCTCCGTCGCGGCCCCTGAGGTGGGCTCGGGTGACGCGGGACTCGCATTCTGCTCCTGTGCACAAGCAAGAAGTGGCGGGATGGCCAGCAACACGTAAGCCATTCCGCGGAATAGAAACTTCATCTCGCTCGAAAGGCCTAGCTGCGCTGGCCGCTGTGCTCAGGGTTCGACCCGGGCTCAGGAAAATCGGTATCGTCCCCTTCGATCATCTCGTCATGCGGCCGGTGCGGAAGCTGATCGGCGAGAGGGTCGCGAAAATTCGATATTTTGGGCTTATCGCTTGGGGATTCGCTCTCAATTGCGCCCTTTTGAGCATCGCCATCCGGACGGGCAATTAATTTCGCTGTCATTGCTTTTCATTCCTTATAGGCCGATGGCTTGGGCGGAGTGACCCGCACACCCATGCCGTTCAGTTTACTCCGCGCCTGGGCCGCCTCCGGGGTATCAGGATAACGCTGGATCAGGCTGCGCAGGTCTCGGATTCCGGCATCCCGCTGATTTGAATCAAGCTCCGCCTGCCCCTTGCGCAGTTGCGCCGCCGGCGCCTTCGGGCTGCCCGGAAACTGCTCCAACACGGCATCATAACTTTTGATGGCGTTAGGATAATCGCCTTTGCGGTAGGCGATTTCTCCAAGATAGAACTGAGCATTGCCCGCCAGATCGTCCTGAGGGTAATACTTCACCACGTCATTGAACTCGCCCACGGCGACGTCATAACGAGCGCTGGTGTAGTCGCGCAGCGCGCCCTGATACAAGTCCTGGACCGGCGGCGCTTGCGGTTGAGCAGGGGCCATCGGAGCTGCTGCCTGGCCTGGCTGTGCTGTGGCTCCCTGCTGAGCGGGCTGAGTATTCACGTTCTGTAGCTGGGATTGAATATCCTGGAGGGACTTGTCCATCTTCGCGATTCGAGTCCGCAGTTCATCGACCGAATCGTGCACGCCCTGTATCTGGCCTGCGACCTGGTCCATCTTGCCGCCAGTCTCATTCTGTGCCGCAAGCTGTTGCTGCAATGTGTTGACCGTTTGCGCCATGCGGTTCACGTTGTCGGCTGTCTGCTCAACAAGGTGTTGCAGCACACCCATGCGCTCATCGTTCGACTGCTGAAGGTGTTGCAGCATGTCCTGGAGCTGTTGCACCTGTGTCTGTAGCTGGATGATTTCTTTGGAGACGGCATGGGCAGGGCGCGCCGACGCGATGAAGACCATCGCGAAGGCAGCCGAAGCAGCAATCAGATTTTTCCGCATAATTCAGTCTCGGGAAGCGCAAAGCACGCTTCGATTCAGTCAGGGATCCCGGCGGCGATCGCTGCGAACCCACAACCACCGCCGGCGATGCCAGTTTACTTATCGAGCGAGAATTGCGCGCGGCGGTTGAGCTGCCAGCAACTCTCGTCGTGCTCGGTGCAGAACTGCTTCTCCTTGCCGTATGAGACGGTACGCAGGCGGTCCGGGCTGAGTCCTGCCGAGACGAGCGCCTGCTTGGCTGCATTGGCGCGATTTTCGCCGAGGGCGAGGTTGTACTCTGTCGATCCACGCTCATCGCAGTAGCCGCCAATGACTACCTTGAGTCCAGGATGCTGATTCAGAAAATTCGCGTCCTGCGAAATGGTCGACTGAGCATCGCTGCGGATGTCATAGCTGTCGTAGTCGTAGAAAATGTCCTTCACGTTCTGGTGAAAGACCGAATCGGTCACGTCCGATTCCGAAAGATTACTGGCCGGCTGCGCTGCTGCGTTGACAGTCACGCGTGCTGTCGCGTCGGCCGTTCCGCCGTCACCCTTGGCAACCAAGTGATAATTCGTCGATTCCGTCGGATTGACGGTACGAGTTCCCGCGCTGGGCACCGTTCCAATTCCGTCTATCGAGACGTCCGTGGCATCGGTTGTGCGCCACGCCAACACCACGCCTCCGCCGGCATTCACCACGCTGGGCGATGCCGTAATGGTGGCCGTCGGCGCGGGAGCAGCGTTGCTGATTGGCGGAGGTGGCGGGGGCGGAGCAGCTTTCTTGTGGCAACCGGCTGCAAGAGAAAGAATCGTCACTCCAGTCGCGAGGGTTAGCGATCTACGCTGCAACAACCCGCGAAAATATATTTGCATGTCTCCTCCTTGGGAGTTGTTGTTTTGGCCGCTTCCGGGCCATTTGTTCATTTCAACCAAAGCAGGTCGCGAATAGGACCCACCTCCCGTCGTTCATCCTAAACCTTACTTCCAGCTCCAGTTCGGCATCGCGTTCCATCCGTCACGAGTGAGTTGTTGCTGTTCCGTGCCGTCGGCCAGCATGGACCAGATCTCGGTCCGACCGTTCTCCTGGCGTTGAAAGACCAAATGCCTGCCGTCCGGCGACCACGACGGGAAGTCATTGCTGCCGGCCTCGTGCGTCAGCTGGATCCACCGCTTGCTGGCGATATCCATGATGTAGATATCCTGCCCGCCTGGGGCTCCCGGGCCATACTTTCTGTTCCATGAGAAGGCGAGAAACTGCCCGTTGGGAGACCACGAGGGGGAGGTAGCGTAACCGCCGTCTGTCATACGCTGCACGTTTGCGCCATCGGAATCCATGATGTAAATCTGCGGTAGTCCGGACCGTCCGCTCACCCAGGCAATCTGGCTATTCGTCTTCGGATTCCAGACCGGCGAAACATCCGGGCCACGGAAGGCTGTCACACGACTCACTCCGCCACCGCTGGCGTCGCTCGTATAGATTTCGGGGTCGCCGGTCTTGCTGGAGGAAAAGGCCAGCCTCGAGCCATCACTCGACCATGCGGGCGAAAGAGTCGTTCCCGCCGGAGATTCGAAGCCGACAAGCCGCCCTAGCTCCAGTGAGTACATGCGTATCGACCAGCCATCTTTGCCGAGGGATGAAAATGCAACCCGTGAATTGTCAGGCGAGACTCGCGGCGAAATCGAAATGGAACCGAGGCGCGTAACTGGATGCTGGCCTTCTCCGTCGTAGTCCATCACCCAGATTTCTTTGCTCCCGCCGCGATTCGACACAAAGTAGATCTTCGTTTCGCAGATTCCGTTCAGACCTCCGCCGAGACGAAGGATGATTTCATCGGCGAAGCGGTGCGCGATATGCCGAGTGTTCTCTTCCGAAGCCGTATCGGTGTATTGCTTGCCCAGGATCTGCGGGCTCTGCGCGTTCTTCGTGTCGAAGAGGAAACCGGTGACGTTCTCCTGTCCGCCATTGACGGAGAGCGATCCAAAGGCGACCATCTCTGCACTCGATGGAGCAGCCGCCCATGCAGAGAGATTGATCTCCTGCGGACTTCCCGGAGTTTGTGTTGGCGCCATACTCTTCGAAACCATGTCGAAGATACCGGCATTCTTCAGGTCGTTGTAGAGGGTGCGGTCGAAGACGCCCTTCAGTGGATCCGTCTGCGCGTCGGTGGACGCAGCCTTGAAGTCAGCCGCCGCCAGCCGAATCCTCTGCACGCCGAGATTGGTGCCGGTCCGTACCCAATCCTGTGCGCTCGCTCCAGAAAAGCAGCACAGAAGGAAGATTGCCGATGTGACGAAGATTGTCAGGAGAAAAGGACGCTTCACGAGCCTGCGGTTCATCGTACCTCTGCGCTTGAAATTGATGACGCCGGAATGGAAGAGATCGCCGCTGCAATTAATGCGCCGGCTGATCGTAGCTAAAAGTGTACTCCACGGAGACGTTGGAGCCCGAGTAGCCTGGGGGCAATGGGCCGAAGCTTTCGACGCGTTGCACGGCGCGAAGAGCGGAACTATCCAATGAGGGCGAGCCACTCCCATGCGAGATGCGAATATTGCTCGGCGTGCCGTCTCGCGCGATCGAAAAAATTACTCTCACCTGCAAACCTCCGGGTGTTCGAGGGTCTACCTCTTGCAGATACCATGCCTGCTGAACTTTTCGTTGGATAATTCCGACGTAGTACGGATAGCTGAAGCCCTGGCCGCCGCCGGTCACGTTGATCGGTGTGTTCTCACCCGGGTTTCCCGCCAGTGAATGTGGGATCTGCGTGGCTGGCGCTTCGCCGAATTGCGCGCGGTGCTGCAGCGGCTGCGGCTGCGCGTGCTTGGGTGCGGGCGGCGGGGCCTGCTTTTTTTCAGGAACTTTCTTTTCCGGCTTCTTCACGGGAATGGGTATCGCTTCGGGTTCCGGGACAGAAACGGCCTTCTGGTCCGGGATCGCGGGTGCCTGGGACGGCGTCTCGGTAGCCAGGACATTCTGTGTGGGCGGCGCCTCCTGGGGCAGCGGAATGGTGGGCGCAGAACTGACGAGCGTTGCCTGGATCGCTCCGGGCGCCTGGTTGTTGCCCCACTCGTTTCCGCGGATGTGACCGACCAGGAAGGTCGCAACTGCAATTCCAGCGACTATGAATAAGTGCAGCAGCAGCGACCCGGCGATCGGGCCGCCGAAAGGTTCGCGCTCGAGTTGAATTGTATCTCTCACCGCCAAACGCTCGTCTCCGGCTACTTCTTGGCCGAAGGCCCGTTTTGGATTGGCTGCGTCACGATGCTGATGTTCGTAATCCCTGCCTGTTTCACCGCGTCCATTACGGAAGCAAATGCTCCGAAGGGCACGCGCTCGTCGGCTTCGACGTAGATCACCTGGTGCGCCGGATCGACTCCCGGGCGAGCAAGCCGCGACGGAAGATCCGCGAGGTTCACCGGCTTATCTCCCAGAAAGACCTCCTGATCGCGGTTGATGATGACCACCTGGCGCTGCTCGGTAATTTCCTTAACGGTCTTCGTTTTGGGAACGGCAACCTCAATGCCTGATTGCAGCACAGGCGCAGTGAGCATGAAGATGACCAGTAGCACGAGCACCACGTCCACGAGCGGAGTAATGTTGATCTCCGCCAGCGCGGTCTGTGTATGGCCGCCGCTATTTGTGAAGGCCACGCACGGCCTCCCGCTCTATCGGGTCCTGGTTTGGCATCACGGAGACTTCTTCCATGCTGTTCAGCAACTCACGCGCAAAGTCGTCCATTCGCGCCGCGTATGCCCGGCATCGGCTGGTGAACTGGTTGTAGGCGATAACCGCAGGAACAGCGACGACCAGGCCGGCAGCCGTGGTGATCAGCGCTTCAGAAACACCGGGCGCTACCGCACGGAGCGTCGCCGCGCCGGCGGTGCCCAGTCCGTGAAAGGCGTCCACAATGCCCATGATGGTTCCAAAGAGGCCGACAAAGGGCGAAATCGCCCCGATGGTCGCAAGCCACGTCAGGCGGCCCTCCATCATGGTCAGCGACTCGCTGGCTGCGGTCTGTGCAGCGCGTTCGAGTGCGGTAATGTTCCGTGGTGGCCCGTAACCGCCCGTCTGGCGCCGATAACTTTCATAAACCTCATCAAAGACGTTAACCAGCGGGCTGGGCTTGAACTGCTCGCTGACGGTTGCGATCTCCTGCAGCCGGTTTGCTTTGCGGAAAGCACGGAGGAAGCGCTTGCTCTGTGTGTCTGCGCGGCGAAAACTGCCCAACTTGCCGAGAATGATTGCCCACGACCACAGGCTCGCGATCAGCAGGATGGCCAGCACGCCAATCGCAATCGGACCGCTGTTCTGGAGCATCTCGACGATGGCGCTGCCGTTGTTCGTCGCAGGCGCTGCCGCGCTGTCCGCATCGGTCTGAAAAAGGAAGAATGCTAACACAACGAAAAAATGTATCATCGCCCCTTGATTCCACGTTATCAGACGGCAGAGACCCAATCCAGGCTGCCCGTGCTCTTCAAATTGGAGGGATTGCGGCGGCGAACAAACAGGTGCGCCGTTCGAACAGGGGAATCCGCCAAATCAACAATTACCACCACGGGCGCATCCCTGCTATGCTGCGCGAAGACTCCTCAAGAGACCATCATGCTGCTCGAACTCCGGGCTGAAAACTACGCCGTTATCGACCACGCGATTGCTGCCTTCGGACCGGGCCTTAACCTGCTCACCGGAGAAACCGGTGCGGGGAAATCAATCCTTGTCGACGCGCTAGCTCTGCTGCTTGGAGCCAAGGCCTATTCCGATGTGGTGCGCCACGGGGCTGAGAAGGCTGTCGTCTCCTGTGTCTTTGAGAGCACGCCGGGGGCGGAGGTGATCCTCGAGGCCAACGGCATCGATGCTGAAGGTAGCGAGATCATCCTCCGCCGCGAAATTCTGGAAAACGGCAAGGGCCGCGTGTATGTGAACAATCAGCCGGCAACCGTCGCCGTGCTGCGCCAGCTCGCGCCCGAACTTGCCCTCGTCCACGCACAAAGTGAGACGCTGAGCTCGTTTGACCAGGTCCAGCAGCGCGGGCTTCTGGATAGGTTCGCCGGTCTGTCGACGGATCATGTCACCGCAGCATTTGCTCACTGGCGCGATCTCCAGGCGAAAATCGCCGAGCTCGAAAGTAACGAGCAGGACAAGCTCCGTATGGTCGACCTGTGGCAGTTCCAGAGCCGGGAAATCGACGCCGCCCGCCTTCAGCCTGACGAAGACACGGCACTCGAGTCCGAGCGGCGTGTGCTGATGAACGCCGAGAAGCTGTACTCCGCCGCGATGAATGCGTATGAGCTGCTATATGAGGGCAGCGGCTCGGCTGAGGCCAGCCTTCGCGGCGCACTCAGGCAGGTTGAGGATCTGGCGCGCTACGACACAAAGTTCCAGGAAGCGGCGCAGCAGTTGGGATCGGTGCTTGCGATCGTGGAAGACGTGGGTGCAACCGCCCGCGACTACGCGGAAGGGATCCAGTCCTCGCCCGAGCGTCTTGCGGAGATAGAAGACCGGCTGGCCGTCCTCGATCGCCTCAAGCGCAAATATGGCCCAGCGCTTGCTGATGTAATCGCCTTCGGAGAGGACGTCACGCGCAAACTTGCCGAAGTTGAAAACCGGGACGAGATCATCAAGGCTCTTCGGGCCGATCTGGAGAGGGCGGCTGATGCCTATCGCGGCGTGGCGCAATCCTTGACCAACGATCGAACTGCTGCGGCGCGAAGGCTCGAGAAATCTGCCGAGGCCCAGATCAACGACCTCGCCATGAAGGCGCGCTTCTCGATATCAGTGGCAGCGAACGAAGATCCCGCCGCCTGGTCTGCCCATGGTTGGGATACGGTTGAGTGCCGCATCGCTACGAACCCCGGTGAGCCTCTCAAGCCTCTGGATGAGATCGCCTCCGGAGGAGAGATGTCGCGGGTGCTTCTTGCCCTGAAAGTCAGCGTGGAAGAAGGCGCTTCGCGCGGCAAGAAGAAGATGCAGATTCCCCGCACGCTGGTCTTCGACGAAATCGACATCGGCATTGGAGGACGCGCTGCCGAAGCGGTCGGCCAGAAACTCAAAGCACTTTCCAAGGCTCAACAGGTCCTTTGTGTGACCCATCTGCCGCAGATCGCCGCATTCGCCGATCAACACTTCCTCATTGAGAAGAAGTCACAGGGTGGCCGCACCAGGACCTCCGTACGCTTGCTCGAAAACGCCGACCGCACCGAGGAAATCGCTCGCATGCTCAGCGGGGCGACAGTGACAGACACGTCCCTCCGTCACGCCGAGCAGATGATCGAATCCAGCCGGAGTTAACCTGCAGCGTGCCTTACGCGTTAGCCCGGGCTGGGAAGAAGCCTTTCCGGCACAGTCTTGAGGTTTCTGAACCGAAAAACCGCCGCCGTCTCTGCGAGAACACCTGCTAAACTTGCGGCGCAATGCTCCCTGGAAGATTTCCTCAACCCTTACACACGTTCGTCGCGATAGGTGTGGCGCAAGTGCTGTTGTTGAGCGCTGCATGCTGGGCACAGACGGCTCGGTCCGCTGACCGATTGGTATCCGGTGTTGCCCACGACATCGATCCTGAAATCGCTGAGATCATTGCCACTACGCCCGCAATAGATAACCATGCGCATCCGGTGTTGCCGCCTCCCAACGACAGCACAGACCGCAACTTCGATGCTCTGCCCGTCGACAACATGGAGCCTGAAACCGATCCTGTTGCCTGGCGGCCCGATAATCCGGAACTTGCCGCCGCATGGAAGGCACTGTGGGGCTTTGACGGGTCGCCTCCACTCGATGCGGAAGGAATGAAGCGGCTAAATGCGGCTCGCCAGGTCGTAAAAGCACGCGAAGGTGAGCGATATGCAGATTGGGTGCTGGACAAATCCGGTATCGGTACCATGCTCGGTAACCGGGTGGCGATGGGCCCGGGTCTTTCGAAGCCGCGCTTTGAATGGGTTCCCTATATCGACGCGCTTCTGCTTCCTCTTGACAACTCCACGCAGAAAGCAACGCCCGATCGGAAGCAGTTCTTTCCACTGGAAGAGCAACTCCGGGAGGAATATTTGAAAGCCGTCGGGATGCAGACCGTCCCGCCTACACTGGGCGAGTATTTGGCTCGTGTGGTGACGCCGACGCTCGAGCGGCAGAAATCCCAAGGTGCCGTCGCCGAAAAATTCGAAGTTGCCTACCTGCGTGGCTTCGACTTTGCGGATATCACACGCGCCGAAGCTGAGCGGATTTATGCAAGGTGGATTGGCCGGAATGGTCCCGACCCCGCCGAGTACAAGGCGCTGCAGGATTTTCTGTTCCGCTACATCGCCGCCGAGTGCGGGCGCCTGGGGTTGCCGGTGCATTTGCACACGATGTCCGGTGGTGGCGGCTACTTCGACATCGGAAAAGATAACCCCTTGCTGCTCGAATCCGTCTTCAATGATCCGCGTTTGCGCAAGACCCGCTTCGTCATGCTGCACGGTGGTTGGCCCTTTGTGCGGGAGGCCGGATCGCTACTGCAGAAGCCCGATGTCTATCTCGATTTCTCGCAGGAGGCCCTGACTTTTCCGCCGAGGACCATGGCTGTGTGGCTGAGGGAATGGCTGGAGACTTATCCGGACAAGGTGATGTTCGGCACGGATGGCTATCCTTTCTCAGAATCGCTGGGCTGGGAGGAGGCAACCTGGATTGCAGCCCACCACGGGCGTCTGGCTCTGGGCCTTGCTCTGACAGGAATGTGGCACGATGGGGAAATCAACCATGCTCGCGCAGCGGAGATCGCGCAAATGGTCCTGCGAGGCACCGCGGCGAAGCTTTACGGCTTGCAATAACGACTGAGTTCGAAGGCTCAGCTGAATTACCCGCAGGTTGTTGATTCCTTTCGCCGCACTATTCAGCAAGGTATACTAGACGGGTGACCTCTACGACTGTCGATACACTTTCCCCCATCACGCAATCGCAAGCTTCCGAAACAGAAAAGCGCGTCCTCCTTCTCAAGCCCCGCGGCTTCTGCGCGGGAGTGGTACGCGCGATCGACGTGGTGAAGATTGCTCTTGAGACGTTCGGTGCGCCGATCTATGTCCGCAAGGAGATTGTCCACAATCGCTTTGTTGTGAACGAACTTGCTGAGAAGGGAGCGATTTTTGTGGACGATATCGATCAGGTCCCGGCCGGCATGCGGATCATCTACAGCGCACATGGCGTCTCGCCAGCGGTCAGGGAGCGGTCCCGGCAGCGAAACCTGAAGGTCATCGATGCCACCTGTCCTCTGGTCACCAAAGTTCACGTTGAAGCAGTAAAGTTCGCGAAGCAGGGATACTCGCTGGTGCTGATCGGACATCGCGACCACGACGAAATTGAAGGCACGCTCGGCGAAGCACCAAACGTCACAACTGTCGTATCGAGCGCTCGGGAAGTGGAGTCGCTGAAAGTCCCCGATCCCAATCGTGTCGCCTACCTGACGCAGACCACTCTCTCGCTCGATGAGGCGCGGGACATTATTCAGGCGTTGAAAGAGAAGTTTCCGAACATTGTCGGTCCACACTCGCAGGACATCTGCTATGCGACCGAAAATCGTCAGACCGCCGTAAAAAACGTTGCCCACAACGCGGACCTGGTTCTGGTGGTTGGCTCCAACAACAGTTCGAACTCGAACCGGCTTGTGGAGGTCTCGGAGAATCTGGGCACGCGCAGCTACCTGATCGACAATTCAAACGCTATCGATCCGGCATGGCTTGAGGGCGTTGCAACTGTAGCTGTTACCGCCGGAGCTTCGGCTCCGGAAGTTCTTGTAGAAGATGTGGTTGCGTATCTCCGCGATCGTGGTTTCGGCTCTGTTGAAGAAGTCGAGGTTATGCCGGAAAATGTCCGCTTCGGTCTGCCGCCCGAAATTGTTCAGGCGATTCAATCCGCTCCTGCGGCCAGCCCGGCAGCATCTGTCTAACGTAGTGAAATTAGGCCGCCGCTGTTTCTTAGCCGTGGACGAATAGCATGAGTACAAAATCTGAAGCTTCACAATCCGAAATCGCTGCTGAACCTGGATACTCTACGGTTCGCCAATCGCAGGCTATCAAGCAGCGCAGTGAAACCTTTCCGAAAGTAAAGTTCGGGCGAATCGATGCCGACCTCTCCGATGTAGAAACCGCGGTGGGCCGAGCACGCGATTATGTCTTTTCCATGCAGGATTCAGCGGGTTTTTGGTGCGGCGAACTCGAAGCCGACCCGATGCTCGAGGCCGACTACATCTACGCCCACACACTCCTGGGCACCGGGGCCCCGGGCCGCCTTGAGCGCGCCCTTACGGAAATTCTTCGCTATCAGAACGCCGACGGAGGCTGGTCGATC
>JAFAKX010000095.1 GCA_019234945.1 Silvibacterium sp. | reverse complement strand
TCAGGATCCGCTGGGAAAGAGACTCAGGGTGTGGGGCAGCCCTTTCACGGTTGTCGGCGTCGCGAAAAATTCGACACATATGTTAGTAAATGAGTCACCGGAGCCTATGGTGTATATGAGCTTTTTCCAGGTGGGGTACGAGACGATGGTGCAGGTGAAGACCGAGGGGAATCCGGCGGACTTTGCGCCTGCGGTGCAAAATACCATCCACGAAATCGATCCACGGCTGCCGGTTTTCGATGTGCGTCCCATGCGAGAGAGTACCCAGATGGCGAGCAGTTTCGCCGTCATACAGAGCGCCCTGGCGGGAATGTTCGCGCTGATTGGGCTGGTTCTTGCGGTAACCGGAATCTACGGAGTCGTGGCCTATCGAACCCAAATGCGAACCCACGAGATCGGAGTCCGAATGGCTCTGGGCGCTTCGCGCGTCGATGTGCTGAGACTCGTGCTGTTGCAGGGATTGTGGATCACAGGCATTGGGCTGGCGCTGGGATTGGCATTTGCGTTGGGACTGACACGTCTTATCGCCCGGCTTTTGTACGGAATCGGAGCCAACGATCCCATCACCGTAGTTTCCGTCGTCATGCTCCTGGGAGCAATGTCTTTGGCAGCATGCTACCTTCCTGCACATCGAGCGATGCGCCGAAACCCTGTGACTGCGATTCGCGAACTGTAAGCCGCAGCTCGGACTCGACGCGAATTGGACGGATTCGCGCATGCGTGGCGCGTTCTGCCTATTTCTCAGGGTTACTCCTGCTAAACGCGCTTATAGCTAGCGACCGATCGCTCAACACAAGCCGACTTCGCGGTAGCAATCCCCGTTCAATGAGCGACCGCGCGATTGTCATCAATCGCAATCTGAATCGGATTAAGCGGCTCATTGTGTTACTATTTTTTAACCTCATGAACAAGGCCGAAAACCAGCTCTACTGTTGTTGTTGCCCTCAGTGTCTGTGCGCATGATTCTGCGCCCAGTTCTCCAGCGGCCGGTTCCGATCCCCACAATCAGGCATCATCAGTGAGAAATCAGCAGTAAATCTGTACCCGTTAGAGCAGCCTTCGGTCCCGGACCCACCCATAACCACATAACAACATAACAACAATCGCCGGCCCCGATGCAGATTCATCGCAGGCACGTGCCGGTCCCTTATTTCATTTGTGACGAGGACGCTATGCAAAAAAACAAACGATGGCTCCGGGAACTCCCGGCCCTGCTCGCCGTTTTGCTGCTCGCCTCTGTGCCAACGCTGGCGCAGACATTCCGCGGCAGCATCAACGGCACAATCACCGACCCCTCGGGCGCGTTCGTTCCAGTCGCCAAGGTAGCGGCAACTGAGATCTCTACAGCGACCGTGCACGAAACAGCAGCCTCCGGCGCGGGCGAGTTCTCATTCAACGATCTTCCGCTAGGCACCTACACCGTGAAGGTGGAGGCGGCGGGCTTCCAAACTGAGAACATAACCGGCGTGCAGGTGCTGGCGGGCAAGATTTATACGCTCCCGGTGAAGCTGAACGTGGCGCAGCAGGCGACGACGGTGCAGGTTTCGGCCGAAAGCGTTGCGCTTGACACCACCACCGTCACGCAGACCACTACCCTCGATTCGAAGGCTTTGCAGGATGTGCCGCTCAACGGTCGCGACTTCACACAGCTTCTCGGCACCTCGGCGTCCTTCGCCGGCTACAACAACTCTGGTTCGGTCAACGGTACCCGTAACAACCAGCTTAATTACACCATCGATGGCACAGACAACAACGATCTTTACCTGAACACGGACGCCGTCAATCAGGGCGGCATCAGCGGCATCGCCGGCGTCATCTATCCCGTTGACGCGCTCGACGAGTATTCGCTACAGACGACGGGCAACAGCGAAACCGGGCGCAGCCCGGGCGGCAACCTGAACATCACCACCAAGTCCGGCACCAATCACTTCCACGGCTCCGCTTATTACTTCAATCGCAATGAGGCGCTGGCCGTAACTTCGCCCTTTGTGGCTCCTGGCACTCATGAGCAGCCGCTACGCAACCAGAACTGGGGCGGTTCGCTCGGCGGTCCCATCTGGCGTGACCATACCTTCTTCTTTCTCACCTACGAAGAGCAGAAGTTCCTTATCGGGGGAGCCAATACCGTCACCGAGCCCTCGCCGGCCTATCAGACGCTGGCGCTCGCGGAACTGAGCAAATACAACGTCCAGCCCAGCCAGGTCTCACAGGGCATCCTGAGCACGCTGTGGGATCCGAGCGCCATCGCCAACCTTCCCGCTCAACCAGGCAACTACTCCAGCACCGCGCCGCAAAGCGGTTACAGCCATAACATCGTCGCGAAGATAGATCACAACTTCAGCGATAGAAGCCACCTATCGGGGCGCTGGTATTTCGGCCAGGGCTATGCCGTGGCTCCTTCCTGCGTGTTTGTTTGCTCCTACCTGCCGGAGTATTTCCAGACCGTCCCCTCGCACATCCAGAACTACGATGCGGTCTGGAACTACAGCCTTCGACCCACTATGGTGAATCAGCTTGCCGCCGGCGTCAGCTACTTCACGCAATCCTTCGCCGATGCCAACCACGGCCAGAATCCCCTGACGCTAGCCGGTCTCAACACGGGCGCCAGCCTGTCCGGCTCTCCGCAGATAACCGTCAACGGCTTCGACTCGATCGGCGTCACGCCGACTTCGGGTCGCAACGACATCACTGGCCATATCTCTGACACAGTCTCCTGGACCGTCGGCAAACACCAGATGCGCTTCGGTCTTGAGTATCGCCGCGCCTACATCGATCTCTATTACAACTGGGGCGGGCGCGGGGCATTCAACTTCGGCACCGGCGGAGTGCTCGGGCCCTGGGCAAACGATACCGCTGTCACAGACTCCAACGTCCTGAACCTGGCCGACTTCCTTGCCGGCTACTCGTTCCAGTCCACCATCACTCTCGGCACTCAGGAACGATTCATCTACGCTCACACCGGAACCGCTTTCGCGCAGGACTCCTGGCAGATCACGCCCAAACTGAACATCAACCTTGGCCTGCGCTATGACTACCAGCAGCCCTTCTACACCAACCCCCCGAACCTCTCCATCTTTGACCCCCACAACGGCGGTCTGGTGGTAGCCGACTCGGGCTCAAATACGCCGAAGTATATCTATAACAACAACAGCCTCAACTTCTCGCCCCGCGTCGGGGTTGCTTACCAGGCACTCAACGGTACGGTCATTCGCGCGAACTACGGCATCTACTTCGACCAGCCAGCCGGCCAGGCTTTCTTTGGCAATATCGGCATCCCCAACGGCGGCGCCGGCGGCGTCAACAATAACCCGGTCGGCAGCGAACCGAACGAGTCCATTGTTCTCAATGCGACCAACCCTCCGCAACCAATCTGGACGTATAACCAGCCAACGCCGATCTTCACCCCCAGCGAGGGGCAGCCGACCGGTACCAACGTAGTCTCCATCTATTCGGTCAGCCGTAATTTCAAGACGCCCTACGTCCAGCTCTTCGGTTTGAATGTCGAGCAGAGCCTGGGCAAAGCGTGGCAGTTGAATGTCGGCTACGTGGGCTCAGTCAGCCGCCACAACCTCGTCCTGCAGGACATCAATCAGGCAGCCCTGGGCAGCCAGTATGCAGCTGTGCCCTACACCTCAACGACCTGCGCGCCAGCGTTCAGTGGGGCAACACAGAGTACTCCCGGAAACAACCTGCAGTGCTCACGTCCCTACTTCAGCCAGTTCCCCAACTTCGGCATCATCAACCAGATCAACTCCGCCGCCTCGGCCAGTTACAACGCACTGCAGATAACTCTGCGCAGCAGTTCGTGGCATGGGCTTACAAGCCAATTCGCCTATGCCTGGAGCCACAATCTGGACGACTCCAGCGTTTTTAACACCATTCCGCAGAACTCGATGAATCTGTCCGGGGACTGGGGCAATGCGAACGCTGACATCCGAAATCACTTCGCCGCATATCTGAACTACGAGATTCCTGCCCTCGCCTACGGACCAAAGGCTCTGACGCATGGCTGGGAGGTTAACGGCATTCTCAAGTTCCAGAACGGCGAGCC
>JAFAKX010000187.1 GCA_019234945.1 Silvibacterium sp. | reverse complement strand
TTACTCTCTGGCTCACGCCGGGATTCAGCCTCAGCGTCGACGGACTGGCGGTCACGCCGGAGGACAATCCGCTGAGAGATACGCTGACGCGGCCAGTGAAGCCATTCAGCGCTGTTGCCTTCACCGAAACCGGCTGTCCGGAGGCACCGGCCGTCAGTGCGAGCCTCGTGGGAGCGATCGTCAAAGAGAAATCCAGAGGCTTTCTCGGAGCAGCCAACGTGATCGCGACAGTCGTTGCGTGTGTGGTGCTGCCCGACGCGCCGATAAACGTGACCGTCGCCGCGCCTGCGGCTGCACTCGCGGCGGCCGTCAGAGTCACGCTTTGCGCTACGCCCGGAGTCAGCGTCAACGCGAACGGCGTGGCGGTCATGCCGGCAGGCAAGCTGCTCAAAGTCACGTTGACTATGCTTCTGAAACCATTCAGCGGGGTCGCGATTAGGGAAACCGATTCGCCGGGGCCTCCAGCGGTCATGGTGAGCGCAGATGGGGAGACGCTCAGAATGAAACCGGGACCGGAAGGGTTTGTCGCGAGGGTATATGCTCCGTGGGTTCCACAACCGGCGATTGGCACCAGGAGTCCTGCTGCCACAAGTGCGGAAAACCCGTGGAAGATGCGCGCAAAAACCCTGTTCATGGATGCCACCGGTTCTCGGGCGCCACGATCCTCACACGCCGAGGGGATCACTGTCCAGTTCAGCAGAGCCTTGCTCCGTAGGAATCAGAGCGAAGCCTTTATTCAGATCTGTGCGAGCGCCTGATCGAGGTCGGCGAGCAGGTCATCCACGTCTTCAATTCCCACAGAGATGCGCACCAGGCCGTCCGTGATGCCGAGCTTCGCGCGGGCTTCAGCACCAATGGCGGCGTGAGTCATGGTTGCCGGATGAGAGATCAGCGTTTCGACTCCGCCGAGCGATTCGCCGAGTGTGCAGACCTTGACATGGCGCAGCATCGCGTTGGCGTTTTCGAGCGAGCCGGTTTCAAACGAGATCAGCGCGCCGAAGCCGCACATCTGCCGCTTGGCGAGCTCATATTGCGGATGCAATGGCAGCCCGGGGTAGTAGACCTTCTTCACCTTGGAGTGGCCAGCCAGGTATTCAGCGATACGGCGCCCGCTGGAGTCGTGCTGGCGCATGCGAACGGCCAGGGTCTTCACTCCACGCAGGACGAGCCAGCATTCGAAAGGCGACAGAATGCCGCCAGTGCACTTCTGCACGAACGCGAAGTTCTCTTTGTGTTCAGGCCTGGTGCCGATGAGGACGCCGCCCAGACCGTCGCTGTGGCCGTTGAGAAACTTGGTCGTCGAGTGCATCACGATGTCCGCGCCGAACTCGATGGGGCGCTGGAAATAGGGCGACATGAAGGTGTTGTCGACGGCCAGCTCGACTCCGTGCTCATGGCAGACGTTGGCGATAGCACGGATATCGCTCAGCGTCATGATGGGATTGGTCGGCGTCTCGATATGGACCAGCTTTGTGGCCGGTCGAATCGCCCGGCGGACGTTTTCCGGATCGGAGGTATCGACGTAGCTGAACTCGATGCCGTAGCGAGTGACGATCTGGTTGAAGAGACGCGGCGTGCCGCCGTAGACGTTCTCTCCGCAGAGAACATGATCGCCGCTGCGAAGCATGGTGATCATGGCCATGATGGCGGCCATGCCGCTCGAGAAGACGTGCGCGCTTGTACCGCCTTCGAGCGAAGCGAGGTTGGTTTCGAGGGCGTCGCGGGTGGGGTTCGAGACGCGGGAGTATTCGTAGCCCTTGTGCTTGCCGATCTCCTCCTGCGCATAGGTGGAGGACAGATAAATCGGCACGTTGACTGCCCCGGTCAGCGGATCGGGGTGTTGGCCGTCATGGATGGCGCGCGTAGCAAAGCCGGGGCGGTGGCTGTTCGAGTCTTTCAAACTGACCTCACTTATAAGCTGCGTTCAGGACTGATGAAAATGTTCTTCGACAGATAGCGCTCCGCCGAGTCAGGAATGATGGTCGCGACGCGCTTACCAGGCCCGAGGCGTTCGGCAATGGATACCGCGGCATGCACGATTGCGCCGGCGCTCGATCCGGCGAGCAGGCCCTCTTCGGCGGCGATACGCCGGACCATCGCGAAGGCGTCGTCATCCGTCACCATGGAGATTTCGTCGGCGACGGAGGCGTCGAAGGTCCTCGGGATGAATGAGACGCCGATTCCCTCCACCTTGTGCGGGCCAGGCTCGCCACCCTGGAGGATGGAGCCCTGCGTCTCGACGGCAACGGTGAGGATGCCGGAGTTGTGCTCCTTCAGGAAACGCGCCACCCCGGAAAATGTCCCGCCTGTACCAACGCCGGCAACAAAGGCGTCCACGCGGCCCTCCATCTGCTCCCATATTTCGACTGCAGTCGTGTCGTGATGGAACTGCGGATTCGCAGAGTTGTCGAACTGCAGCGCGGGCCACACGCTGGGATCGTTCTCGCCCATGGCGAGCGCCTGGCGGATGGCGCCACTCATGCCATCGGCTTCAGGAGTTCGAACCACCGTCGCTCCGAAGCCGCGCATCAGGATGCATTTCTCTTCGGCGTAGCCTTCGGGCACGAAAAGCACGACCCGATAGCCGCGATTTACGCCAACCATGGCCAGACCTACGCCTGTGTTGCCGGCAGTTGCCTCCACGATGGTCGAGCCCGGCTTGAGGATTCCCTGCCGCTCTGCTTCAAGGATCATGCCCAGCGCTGCACGGTCCTTGACGCTGCCGCCGGGATTGAGGAACTCGAGCTTCGCGTATACGGCGGCCGAGTCCGGTCCCGCCACACGGCGGAGCCGAAGCATCGGTGTCTGCCCAATCAATTCGGAGATGTCCTCGGCGACCTTCAGAACCACGCCGCCCTGCTGAATAGTAGTGCTTGATCCAGTCATAACAAAACCCTTTAGTGTAGCAGGAGCCCTACAACCTTTCGTCACCTGTCCGAGGCGTACTGAAGGCCCTTTTTCCTTTGGATTCCCGTTCCGCTCCTGTAATCTTTAGTTATCGTTCCCTGCAATTATTTCTCCCCGATTGCTTAGTTGCTGTGATTGGATATGTAACTTGGCGATAAGTTCTTCCCATTCCGTTCGGGGCAAGAGCCGGGCTCTATCCATGCTGATCATGGCTACGATAGGCGCCTCAATCTGCGTCTCAATGGCCGGATGGCGGCTTTACGGGTCGGCCCGGCAGCTGAGTGAATCCCGCGAGTGGCTGGAGCACTCGCAGTCGGTTCTGTTCGATTTACAGCAGCAATCACAGCGGCTTGACCGTATCGAAGCGAATCTTCAGCTCTATCAGCTCACGCGCGATGACAACGACCTTCGCAATGGCCACTCGACGGTCGTCTCGTTGTATTCCGGCGCGCTTCATTTACAACAAGAGGTCGCGGATAATCCGGCGCAGCTTTCGCGAGCACAGAACCTCGAAAAGCAGGCGTCGCTGCTGGTAAGAACAGTCGACAGCTTCACCACCAGTTCACCATTCCCATCGCAACAGCTATTCGCAAACCGGGAATTGCTGGGCGTGATGCAGGCGGCCGAGCGTGAGCTGCTCGCAACGCGCACCGAAGCGGCAAAGGCCAGCGCGTCGCGCAGCCTGCTGATCAGCGTCAGCTTCACGGGTCTGTCACTGATCGTGATTCTCGTCCTGTTCGGTTTCCTGTTGCGGGATGCACTGCATCGGCGCCGGTACGAAGAGCAGCTCTCTGAGGCGAACGAAAAGCTTGGCGGCACGATTCGCGCACTCGAGCGCCAGGCCCGCGAATCGGACCTGCTGACCGCGGCCCGTGATGAGCTTCAGCTCTGCATGAACGCCGACCAGGCGCAGCGCTCGGCGGCTCGCTACCTTTCGCAGCTGCTCCCCGGCACCAGCGGCGGAATCTGCCTTATCAACGACTCGCGAAAGCTGATCGAGGTGGACGCCATCTGGAACGGCACAACTGCTCTTCTGGATGCCTTCGCGCCTGATGCCTGCTGCGGTCTTCGCTCCGGGCGCATGCGATGGCGCAGGCCCGGACAGTCTGAGGTCCACTGCGAGCACTTTGCAGGCAAGACCCCGGAGAACTATCTCTGTCTGCCTTTGGTCGCGCACGGAGAGACGCTGGGAATGGTTTACGTCGAATGCTGCTCAGCCGGCATTGCCGCCATGGTCGACGCCAATCTCAGGTCGTTGCAGCAGATGGTCGAGCTGGCTTCGATCCGCATTGCCGGCCTCAACCTGAGCACCATCCTCGAGCACCAGTCGATTCGCGACAGCCTGACTAACGTCTTTAATCGCCGGTTCATGGAAATCGCACTCGACCGCGAGCTGCGCCGCGCCATACGACACCAGAGGCCGCTCGCCGTCCTGATGCTCGATATTGATCACTTCAAACAGCTCAACGACACCTATGGCCATGAAGCCGGAGACGCTGTTCTGCGCGAGGTAGCAGCAATCATGCGGCGCGCGGTCCGCAGCGAGGATACAGTCTGCCGCTATGGAGGCGAGGAGTTCGTCGCTATTCTGCCGGAGCTGGCAATCGATGACGCGCTGGCACGGGCGGAGTCCATTCGGCAACTGGTCAGTGAACTTCGCCTCTATCACCACGGCGAGTCGCTGCGCGAGATTACCATTTCTATTGGGATCGCGATCTATCCGCAAAACGGCAAATCACCCGATCAGCTTCTGAGCCTCGCCGACCGCGCCCTTTACGAAGCCAAGCACCTGGGACGCAACCGCGTAGTGCTTGCCGAACAACTGGCGACCATTCCGCCGGCGGGGCCGAGCGAACCCGAGACCGTTGTTTACTGAGGCTGTTGCGCATGGGCGGGTTGTGCCTGGGCGGTCCTGGCCTCAGGCGTGGCCGCCTTGGGATAGTAGCCGCTGCGAGTTCTGACGATCAGCTTGCCGTGGCTAGGGGCGTGCGCCTCGACTTTGACGACACGGTATCCGCCGAGCGAAGCTGGCTTGGTTGAGTGGTATCCGACGGTGTATTGGTTGCGGATATCCCGTGCCACCTCGGCCGCGATCGGATCCACGTCTGCCAGCGACTTGGGGAAAAACGACATGCCGCCCGTTTCTTCGGAGAGCAGCTTCAGGGCGCGCTTCGCGCGGCGTGATTCGCGACCGCCCCCCTCCTCACCGAAGAGAAGGCCAATCGAGTAGACAATGGGGCCTTGGAGATCCTGAATCCGCCGGATGGTCTGCTCCAGGCTGAACGTCGAGGCGTTGTCCTCGCCGTCGGTGATGATCAGCAGTGCCTGCTTCGGACGCTTCGCGCCCTTGGAGAGCTGGTCTGCCGAGGCGACGACTGCGTCATAGAGCGCGGTGCCACCCTTTGAGTCGATGTGCGACAGCCCTTCGCGAAGCTTGCCGATGTCGGAGGTGAAGTCCTGGTCGATGAAGGCTTCATCGGAGAAGTTGACGACAAAAGCTTCGTCTTCGTGGTTTGAGGCTTTGACCAGGTCGAGCGCGGTGGCATTCACCGCGGCTCGCTTGTCCCGCATCGAGCCGGAATTGTCGACGATGATGCCCATGGAGACGGGAATGTCCTGATGCTGGAACGAAGCGATGGTCTGGGGGACACCGTCTTCGAAGATTTTGAAGTCGTCTTTGTTCAGATCGTTTACGAGACGGCCATTGTCGTCGAGCACCGTAATATTCAGGACCACCTCATCGACATTCCGCCTGAGGGTAAAGCCGCCGTGCGCCCCCTTCTCAAGGGTCTGCGCCCCGCGCACTGGCGGTCCGGGATGACCAGGGCTCACCGGCTCGTTGTCTTCAGCATCAGGGGATTGGACCGGATCCCGGTCGACATTCAGCGGAGCCTGGGCCTCGGGTTTCTGGGCTGGAGTCTGAGACTGGCCGGAGGCCGGATCGGGCGGCTCTCCCGCGAGCGCCCGCGCAGCCGCAGACTTCGGCGTGGCGGCCGGAGGCGCAGTTCCGGCTTGCGCCTTCAGGAGCGGTGCGGCAAGGACCAGAGCCAGCGTAGGTGCAAAAACAGAAAAAAGCCGATTATTGCAAGGGCGCATAGTATCCGGTGCGAGCGTGGACCGTCAGTTGGGGCAGTCCCGGCGGAGGCGTAAGCCTCACCTTCAATTTACGCCACTTTCCGTCCTTTTTATCGTTATCGGGCCGGTAGCCGAGTACATATTCGTTGCGCAACTCAGCGCTGATCTTGGTGGCAATGTCGCCCATCTCCGCTACGTCGTCGACCCGGAAGAGCCGGCCGCCGGTCTCGTCGCTTATGTCATTGAGAAGCAAGGGCCCGAGCCGCTCCTCGGTTGTCGCCGCGTAGGGATCGAAGATGCCGATGGAATAAATCTGGACCCCCGATTCGCGCACAACGGCACGCACTTCGCCTTCGGTGTAGCGGCTACGGTTGTCGCCACCGTCGGAAACGATGAGAATCGCCCTGCGTTCGTATTTTGCCTGCTTCATCTTGTTCAGGCCGAAGTAGATGGCATCCAGCAGTGCCGTGCGGTGCTCGGCCTTAACGAGGGCCAGCCGCGCCTCGATCTGGTCAACCGACGAGGTGAAGTCCTCGATGAGTTCGGGACGGTCATTGAAGCCGATAACGAAAAATTCATCCTGCGGATTCGAGGTCTTCATGAATTCCAGGACAGAATCGCGGGCGCGGATCACCTTGTTGCTCATGCTGCCGCTCAGATCAAGGATGATTCCTATCGAGACCGGCGCGTCCTCAGTCGAGAAGGTTTTGATATTTTCGAGATGATTGTTCTCGTAGACAAAAAAGTTTTCCTTCTCGAGTCCGGTCACCAGGCGGTCCATGGGATCTGTGACGGTCAGCGGCACGAGCACCAGGTTGACGTTGACGCGAATCTTTTCGCCGGCTCTGGTGGACTTCAACGCCGCAGGCCCTTCGAGGGGAGCCGGATCCTTGCTGGGCTCCGGCGGAGGCGGCTGGACGTGCACGGTACTCAGCGGCTCTTCCTGCGCCACTGCCCGACATGGCGCCAAGGTCCACGCCGCACAAATCGACGCAATAAGGAGCAAGCCGAATCCGCTAACTTTAACGGGGCCGACTTCCTTCAGGACCGTGTTGTGAGTAGCCATAACTAATCTGATCCAATTCCTGCGTCAGCTCTCACAAATAAGAACGCCACAGCTGTAGTGGCCGCTAGTGACTTGCATCCTAGCACGCTATGGTGGCCTCTGGACCAGCATGTTTTGTCCCGTCATAACGACCTTCCCGGAACGGAAATCTGTTCGCGAATCTGAGACTTTTCGCTGCTTCCCTCTCTCGTCCAGATTGCCTTTATCACTGATTTACAATCGGGCAGGACTCATCGGACGAAACGGTCGGCACCTCAATAAGTCCGGCTTCCGCAACGCTCATCAGATTGCATGGCCCAAGTCTACCCATTCCGCGCCCTTCGCTATAACCCATCGCTGGTTCGGCTGGAAGATGTCGTAACCCAGCCGTACGACAAAATTACCCCTGCTATGCAGCAGGCTTACTATCAACGCAGTCCTTATAACCTTGTTCGCATCATCCTCGGGCTGCCTGAACTCTTTGATTCGGCTGCTGACGGCGACGTCTATACTCGCGCCGCACGCGATTTTACGGCATGGCGCAGGGCCGGCATTCTTACGCAGGAGAGCGAGCCATGCGTCTTTGCGTACTCGCAGCGCTTTACCGTGCCGGGCACAAACGCCCCGATTCACGAACGCCGCGGCTTTATCGCTCTCGGCGAACTCTATGACTACTCGCAGAAAGTTGTCTTCCGTCACGAGCAGACTCTTTCGAAGCCGAAAAGTGACCGCCTGAACCTGCTTCGGGCCACGCGCGCTCACTTCGGCCAGATTTTCATGCTTTATTCCGATCCCGGACTCAGCGCGGAACGCCTGCTATTCAACTCGACGGCTGCTCCGGATATCGAGGTGACCGACGAATACGAGGTCCTTCATCGGGTCTGGCGAGTCAGCGATCCAAATACCATCAAGCTGCTCACCACGGCCCTCCGCGACAAAAAGCTCATCATCGCCGACGGCCACCATAGATATGAGACGGCGCTCAATTACGCTCGTGAGCGCGCCCCGGAGGGGACTTCGGCGCATCCGAAGCGGAACTCCTACCTGCTGCCGCAGCCGCCCAATCCCGAAGCGGCGGTGATGATGACCTTTATCAACATGGACGCAGAGGGTTTGGTGATCCTGCCCACCCACCGGGTGGTACACGGCCTGAAGGGCTTCGTCCCTTCGGACTTTATCGAGCACGCGGGAAAATACTTCGAGCTGGAGCCGCTGTCAGCCGAAGATCCTGCAGTTTTGACGGCGCGGCTGGCGTCCGAGCAGGGTCGCACAGCCTTCGTCGCAGTGACCGCTCAAGGCCGGCATCTGCTGCGTACAAAACCCGGAGCAGCGGCAGAAGCCCTGGGCGAAGTCTCTGAGCGGCAACGGCAGCTCGATGTGGTTCAGCTTCATGCGTTGGTGTTGGAGAGGCTGCTGGGCATCACGCCGGAGGCGATCCGCGAGCAGACGCATGTGCGCTACCTGCGGGATGCGGGCGAGGCGGTCGAGCAGGTGGCCAAGGGCGATGCTAATGCGGCGTTTCTGATGAATCCGGTGTCGCTCGATCAGCTACGCGAGGTCGCGTTTGCCGGTGCGGTGTTACCGCAGAAGTCCACTGATTTCTTTCCGAAACTTCTCAGCGGTCTGGCGATTTATGCGCTGGACTAGCCCTGCTCCTCGCAGCTGGGTGTGCCTCTCGCTGCTCCCCATACTCCTGCTGGGGCAGCAACAGGCACAGCAGACTCCGAAGGCTGCCCCGGCGCTGCCGGCCCATGTTACGCCCCCGGTGCCGACGCCATCAATCCCGGCGCCCACGCCGCCCAGCGTGGCCCCGCGGTTCCTGGTGGTCCTCGACGCGGCACACGGCGGAAACGACACCGGAGCGCGAATCAGCAGCAACATTCTCGAGAAAGACATCACTCTAAGCCTCACAGCCCGCCTTCGGTCCATGCTCTCCGCGCACGGCATCGGAGTGATTACCACTCGCGATTCCGACGTCAACCTCACCCCGGTGGCGCGCGCCGAGACGGCCAACCGCACCCCCGCGTCGGCCTGCATCCTTATTCACGCGACTGCTACCGGCAGCGGGGTTCATCTCTACACATCCTCGCTCGCGGCCACGACGCCGACCCGGTTTGCGCCGTGGCAAACGGGGCAGTCGGCCTACGTAACCCAAAGTCTGAAGCTATCCTCTGAAATCGACTCGGCGCTGGCGCATGCTCAGATTCCCGTAACGCTCGGACGGACGTTTCTGCAACCGATGGACAGTCTGACCTGCCCAGCCGTTGCCGTAGAGGTGGCTCCGCTGATTGCCGGCACGTCGATGAAGGCTACGCCGTTGTCGGACTCTGCTTACCAGCGCTCGATCCTTGACGCCCTGACGGCTGCGCTCGACGAATGGCGTAACGACTGGAGACAGCAGCCGTGATCTCGCGGGCGCAGCGCATCCTCTTCTTTGCCATGCTGATCGCCGCGGTTGTAATGGCTGTGGGGTTGATCCGGCTGCGCGAACGCGCCGAGGACCGCATGCACGCCGCGCAAGGCCCGACAGAGCCGGTCGAGCAAGTGGATGCGCCGGCGACTCCTGTGACGCTTTATATCCCCAACGACCTCGATAACACTCTGGCCGGAGCCCAGCGCAGTCTTCGGCTCCCGCAGGACGACAGCGCCCGCGCCAGGGTGCTGCTTGCGGCTCTGCTCGAGGCCTTCCGCGCTCCCCAGTCGACCCACAGGATCGGAGGTGCATCGAGCTCAGCGGCCAGGGATCAGGCGGCTGAAACCCTTCAACCCGCAGACATCGACGAAGTTTATCTTATGCCCGTACCGCAAGCCGCAGGAACGCAAACGATCCCCGGAAAGATGGCCGTGGTCGATTTCAGCGCGGCCTTCGCCCAATCCCACCCGTCCGGGGTTGAGCCCGAGACGCTTACCCTGCTGTCAGTCATCGGTACGCTGCACGCCAACCTCCCATCGATTACGCGGGTACAGTTCCTGGTCGACGGCCGCCAGCAGGACACCCTAGCCGGGCATGCGGATCTGACCCGGATCTACCTCGCTTCTAACAATGGCCGGCCCGGAGGCCAATAGCGTGAAGATTGGCGTGTTCGACTCCGGCTTCGGGGGCCTCACGGTGTTGCGAGCTCTGCTCGAGCGCCTGCCCGGCGCGGACTATACCTACCTGGGAGACACCGCCCGCCTGCCGTATGGGGCCAAATCCCGGGCCACCGTGGCGCGGTACGCCGTATCAAGCGCGCATTTTCTCGTCGAGCAGCAGCATGCCGATTACCTGGTGATCGCCTGCAACACAGCCTCGGCGCTGGCGTTGGATGCGATTCGCGAAGCGGTGCCGGTTCCCGTGCTCGGCGTGATCGACACGGGAGCCAATGCCGCCCAGGCCGCGACGAAATCCGGCGACGTGCTGGTGATGGCCACGGCCGCTACGGTTGAGAGCCATGCCTATGCTGCTGCCTGTGGTCATCGGGGTCTGCGAGTCATCGAGAAGGCCAGCCCACTGCTTGTGCCGCTGGTCGAGGAAGGCTGGATCAACCATCCGGTGACCGAAGAAGTGCTGAACATCTATCTCTCCGAATTGCTGGATGAAGCCGCTCAGGCTGGACTCCAGCCGGATACGCTCATCCTGGGCTGCACGCACTACCCCCTTCTGCGCGCGAATTTTGAGCGGGCGCTGCCGCCCTCGATCCGGGTGATTGATTCGGCGGAGGTGACGGCGGGTCAGGTGGCCGCCGCACTTTGCCTGCCAGAGGAGGCCTGCAAACCAGACGGGAAGGTACATGCCCGACGGTTCTATGCTACAGACTCGGTGGCCAAATTCCGCCGATTAGGGTCGCGGTTCCTGGGAGAGGCCATTGATGCAGTCGATCTGATCGACCTCGGGGGATGACTCAGGAGCGGGTGGAATCCTGCGGTTCGAACGCCTCGGATTGGGCGCACACGACCGCGTTCCTCCCTCCAGCCTTCGCGCGATAGAGAGCGGAGTCCGCTGACTCGATGAGGCCGCCAATCTGCATGTCGGGTTCCGGGGTGCAGGTCGCGCATCCGATGCTGACCGTGACTACGCCGTGAGGATTTCCCCCATGGGGCATCGCGAGGGCCTCGATCGCAGCGCGAATCCGCTCGGCTACTTTGTGGGCGCCGGGCTGCGGCGTGTCGGGCAGGACAACAGCAAATTCTTCGCCTCCGTAGCGCGCCACCAGGTCCGAGGGGCGGGACACCATTTCCGATGTGACTCTGGCGATGCGGCGGAGGCAATCGTCGCCGGCCAGATGGCCGTGAATATCGTTATAAGCCTTGAAATGATCCACGTCGATGAGGAGCAGGGAAAAACGGGAGCCCGCCCGTATAGCAACCCGCCACGCATGCTCGAGAACCTGATCGAGGCGGCGGCGGTTAGCGATTTCGGTGAGCCCGTCGAGACTGGCAAGGCTTTCGACCAGCCGGAAAGCCTTTTCGAGGTCCTCCTCGGCGGCCTTTCGTCCCGAAATGTCGCGAACCACGTTCACGAATCCGTCGGGTTTACCCGCGGCCGGATCGCTGTAGAGCCGGAGATTCGACTCCATCCACAAATAGCCGCCGTCTTTCTTCTTGCACCGGTACTGAAGAGTATTGGCAGCGCATCCGGAGCGACATTCTTCAAGCATGGCTTTCCATTCGGGAATATCATCGGGGTGAACGATCTCGCGATAGGTTCCTCCTACCAGTTCATCCGGCGTCCAGCCAAGAAGTTCAGTTACCGCGGGGGAGACGTAGCGCCGTCCGCCATCGAGATCCGTCAGCACGATGATGTCGCGGGATGTTTCGGCCAGCAGACGAAAACGCGCCTCGCTGCTTGCGAGGTCCTTCTGCAGGCGCCGGCTCTCAGCCATGACCAGTTCGAGCAGATAGACCGAAAGCATCGAAATCGCAATGAAGAACTGGAGGGCAGCGATGCGGTGCTCGAGGGAGTGCTCCCGCATCAATTGAGTCGGGCCATGTCCCCAGCTGGTGAGGAAGCCGCCGATCACGGAAACGGCCAGCAGTCCCAGCGATGATCCGGCCAAGCCCCCGCGGATTCCGAGCAGAATCAGGCACGGTAGCACCAGAAACCCGAAAGGAACATCTGTTTGCCAGAATACCCAAGACGTCACGGCGCAGAGTAAAACCAAGGGCGGCAGCAACTTCAGCAGCTTGTCTCGTGAGAGTTTCTGTGTTCCCATCGACAGGCAAAGGGGAGTCACCGTTGAAATACCCAGCGCATCGGCCCTCCACCAGAGGCGGAAGGTGTGCACCATCGCGGTTGTGAAAAACCGCTGCAGCGTAAGCGAAGCGAGAAACGCGGCGATTGCCGGCGCGAGGATGACCCCAAATGCCAGAAAATAGACGAGCTGTCGCCTGCGCGTCAGGTCCGGAACGGGCGCCATGACCCTGTACAGCAGAGAGGCCGCAACCAGCACCTCGACCATGTTGCAGCCCGCGAGATAGGCGGAGATGCCCAGCGGATTCGCCAGGCTGAGGTTAATCAACAGGTCAACTGCGTAAGCTACGCCGATATACGCGGGCCATTGCCTGCGCCTGGTGAGCAAAAGCACCGTGAGGAGCAGCCCATTGGAGGGCCACAGAATGGTAATGCCGCCGGTGCGCAGGTTAAGCAGCAGCGCGGAGTAAGACAGAAGCCCAAGCAGGAGACCCAGTCCTGCCAACCGGTGAATTGGAGGTAAGGAGTTGCTTGTTGATTGATAGTCCCCTGGCGCCATTCGACCTTGACTAAAGCTTATCGGCCAACATCGCCGGGAACAAGAACATAGTTACCGCACG
This sequence comes from Silvibacterium sp., assembly GCA_019234945.1. Taxonomy (GTDB): domain Bacteria; phylum Acidobacteriota; class Terriglobia; order Terriglobales; family Acidobacteriaceae; genus Silvibacterium. Next base: position 1,789 of record JAFAKX010000187.1, on the reverse strand, counting down.
GGGTAACTATCGTGATGTAGCGCCCGAATCTATCGCAGGCAGGCCAGCAGCGTGATCCCCAGCGCCAAGACAGCCACAGGGATCCAGAACTGTGCATCGGTGAGAATCGCTTTCAGCAAGACATCTCCGGGGCAGGACGCGGGCGAGCCTCTTTCGCCAGAACTAATTAAACCATGCCTGCCGGAATTCGTTGCGAATTCCCATGGGCGGGCTTAGGTTAACGATCAGGAGGAGCTTTTGGGGCTCCGTCATCCACACGGGAGATTCGAGAATGAACACGACGCTGAGTCCAGTCGAGGTTGCGCAGGCAGTCCAGATCGAAGAACAGTGGGATGACTTCGTAACCGGGCGCTACAAGGAAGGCAAAAGCGAGGCGGAGTTCCGCAATTACGACGCCAAGGTTGTGCCGACTGTCGCGGAGTTCTACAGGCTCAACCACGAGAATCAGACCGTCGACTTCGTACTGCGCAAGGAGAAGGAGTACTACGCGCTCCAGAAAGGCGAAAAGTCGATCTGGGAAGCGGCAGAATTCCTCAACACACTGGTCGACGATAGCGATCCCGACACGGATCTGACGCAGATCGAGCATCTGCTGCAGACCTCGGAAGCGGTCCGCAGGGACGGCCATCCGCGATGGATGGTGGCAACGGCATTTGTGCATGACCTCGGCAAGGTCCTATGCCTCTACGGAGAGCCGCAATGGGCCGTCGTGGGCGACACCTTTCCGGTCGGGTGCGCCTACTCGGACAAGATCGTCTTCCCCGAGTACTTCGCGAAGAATCCGGATATGCAGGTGCCCGAGTATCAGACGCAGTACGGCATCTACGAGCCAGACTGCGGCCTGGATGACGTTCATATGTCGTGGGGGCACGACGCCTACATCGCGCATGTGATGAAGCCGTATCTGCCGGAAGAGGCCATCTATATGCTGCGGTATCACTCCTTCTACGCCGCGCACCAGCAGGGTGCGTATGGGCACCTGATGTCGAAACACGACGAGAAGATGTTCGAGCACGCGGTGCGGAAGTTCAATCCCTACGACCTGTATTCGAAGGGACTGGCGCGCCCGGATATCGCCGCGATCAAGCCGTATTATGACGATCTGTTCGCGGAGTTTTTCCCCGGAAAGATCGCGTGGTAACCAGCGTCCGCGGCTAAAAGAATCGGGTCCGTTTCCACAGGGCCCATCCGCTGCCGAAGAGCAGGACGGCGAGCGCGAGACATAATGCCGCGCCCCAGCGCAGGTTCATCTGAAGGGGAGGCAGCGTTGCTCCCCAGGCGAACCACAGAAACACCCCGGCAGCTATTGCGACGATCAGATAGTCCCACCAGCGCTTCTTTGAGGCCGCGCGCCTTTCGTCTTCGATGCCGGCCTGCGCCATCACTGAGCGGTGATAGTCGAGGTTGTAGCGATTACACTCTCGCAGCAGAGCTTCATTGGTTGAGCTATGCTCCTCGGCAGAGGCCGCGGCGGTGCTGATGGCCAGCGCGCCGAGGATCATGATAATGGACCCGGCTACGACGATGAGCTGGTGCGAGCGGTCGAGTCCCGCCAGTTCGCCGAAGACCAGCGCGCCCCAGGCGAGTCCCCAGAGCTGATTCGTGTTGGAGAGAGGGATGCCGCGGCCGATGCCGATGTATTTTGTCGCGTACTGCTGGAAGAGGTCGCCGGTGACCCAGCAGAAGCCTCCCAGAAAAAGCCAAAACAGGTAGTGGCGCACCGCGATGATCTGGCCTGCCACCGAGTGGAGGCCTCCGGCGAGACCGATGGCGAGCGCAAGCATCGTTC
>JAFAKX010000153.1 GCA_019234945.1 Silvibacterium sp. | reverse complement strand
CTGCAGGCGTTCAGCCTCGGCCAGAAGATAAGGCCAGTCAAGGGTGATGCAGCCGCCTTGCCGTTCTACATCCACGCGATTGAGCTCGACCCGAACTTTGCCCGGGCGTATGTTGCGTTGTCGCTGAGTTACCTGACCCTGAACGAGCTCCAGCCTGCCGAAGAGGCGGCGCGCAAGGCCTACGAACTGCGCGACAGGGTCAGCGAGCAGGAGCGCTTCATCATCGTGGCCAACTACTATCTGACCGGCAACGGAAACCCCTACCTGACCGCCAACGGAAACCTCTACAAGGCAGCGCAGGTCTACGAGCTCTGGCAGAAGATGTACCCGCGCGACAGTATTCCCTACGTCGGGCTGGGATACATCTCGAGCCTCCTCGGAGACCCGAACAAGGCGCTGGAGGAGGACAGCGAGGCTCTGCGCCTGGAACCGAACGACTGGGTCAACTACGCGAGCGTCGCGAGTGACTACATGATCCTGAATCGCTTCGATGACGCGCAGGCCATCTTCAGGCAGGCTGAGGATCGCAAGCTGGAAGGGCCAGACCTGTGGATGAATCGCTACCAGGTGGCATTTCTCAAGGGCGACACGACGCGGATGGCGGAGGCGGTCTCGGCAGCCGCCGGAAAGCCGGACTTCGAAGACGTGCTGCTGGCCACGCAGGCCGATACGGAGGCCTGGTACGGTAGGTCAAAGAACGCCCGCGAGCTTACACGCCGTGCAAGCGATCTGGCGCAGCAGAACGAGTCCAAAGGCCGCGCCGCCTCCTACCTGGCAGCGGCCGCCTTGCGTGAGGCGGAATTCGGGGAGCGGCAACTGGCGATTGCCGATGCTGAAGCCGCAGTGAAGCTCGCTCCGGGTCACTCGCAGCAAGCCATGGCGGCCCTGGCGCTGGCGCGCGCAGGCGATCTGGCGCAGGCCGAGAATCTGGCCGAAGCATTGGACAAGGCCCGGCCAACGGACACACTCACGCAAAGATACTGGCTTCCGACCATCCGTGCGGCTGTCGCGCTGAAGCGAAACGATCCAGCAAAAGCGATCGAATTGCTGAAGACAGCCAGCACGATTGAGCTCAGCGCGCCTGTGCTGGTGACGGTGGCATTGTGTCCGGCCTACGTGCGTGGCCAGGCATATCTGGCGCTGCATGACGGCCACAGTGCGGCAGGGGAATTTCAGAAGCTCATGGATCACCGCGGGCTGGTAGCGAACTTCTCGTGGGGCGCTCTCGCGAGGCTTGGTATGGCTCGGGCCTATGTGCTTGACGCCAGAGCCGATTCCGGCGCCCGCGACAAGGCGTTAACTGCCTATCAGGACTTTCTCAAATTGTGGGCCGGGGCCGATCAAGCTGTGCCGCTGCTGGCGAAGGCAAAAGCTGAGTATGCTGCGTTGCGACAGGGTGTCTACGGCAAGTAGTTAGCGCCCGGGAAGAATGCCAAAAAACGGGGGAGTAGCTGGAAGACATCTCGGGACTGGCGGAAACCGTCATCCAATTACCATTTTGATCCGCCGGACCCCTGTGATCCGCCCGAGCTCTGTGCTCCGCCGGGCGTGTATTGGATATATTGGGGCGGACCCTCTACCCATTCGTTTGGATCGCAGCGTAGCACCGAAGGATCCTTTTGTGTGTGAATTAGAAGGTGGCCGACGGGCGTTACGGTGATGTTGTCTCCCGGTTCGAATCGCATCGACCAGGTCTTGCCCGGCGGCGGAGGGTGAAAGACAATGATAGTTGCGGTGGCATCCGTCGACGTGAAGATAGTCCCGCCGGAAGTGGGAGTCTCGGATTCGTGCCCCCCTTCCAGCAGAAAGCCCCCATGGTCTTGCTCCTTGATCATCAATGAGAAAGGCATGGACCTGCGCCCCTCCTTGAGCGTGGCGGGAGTCTAGCACACGGGCCCGAGCAGCGATGCCAATTTTTCGTGGAAAAAAGCTGAGATGCGCTTACAGGCTGGCGATCTGCGGGGCAGGCGCCGGTTCGGGCTGGGCGGCCTGAGCGGCCACGGAGCGGGAGTGGGCGCGGATAGCTGCGAAACCCGCCCGGCAGACTCCGTAGGCGGAAAGGATTCCGAAAGCCAGCGCCGCGAGGCTGGCACAAGTTAACATCACAAAGTTGATTGCGTCCTGCATTGCGGGTCCTGCTTTTCGTCCTTCCGGTCTTGCCGTTTCGTGCTTTTTCTTCAGGTTTGCGCGCCAATGGCTGAATGTCAATGGAAGACGCTTCTGAATTGTACGATGCCATGTTACAGAAATAACGTGGTTGATGTATTACGTTTGACCCTCGTTTCTGTTGACGAATAAGATACTGCTGAGGGGAATGGTGCGAGCGTAAACCCTACGTCAAAGTCATCTTTCGGAAGTCAGTTCCGTTTTCACATCGCGCTTCTTTTTGGTCGCGTTGACTCGTGATAGCTGCTTCGAGCCAGGTACTTCCGAAAAATGCCTTATCCCTGGTCTATTACGCGATCGCAAGCGGAATACCACCGGTCGCGCATTCTCAGAAGAAAATTTAATGTCGATCACACACATCTCGGTGCGGGGTGCGCGGCAGCACAATCTGCGCGACATCAGCGTGCAGATTCCGCGGAACACACTCACCGTCGTCACCGGCCTTTCCGGTTCGGGTAAGTCGTCGCTGGCCTTCGACACCATTTATGCCGAGGGACAGCGGCGCTATGTGGAGACGTTATCGGCATACGCGCGCCAATTCTTAGATCAGATCGAGCGGCCCGATGTGGATTCGATCGAGGGCCTCAGCCCCGCCATCTCGATCGAGCAGAAGACCACCAGCCGGAGCCCGCGCTCGACCGTCGGCACCATCACCGAAATCTACGACTATCTACGGCTGCTGTATGCCTCCGTTGGCGTGCCGCATTGTCCGAATTGCGGACGGCAGATTTCACGCCAAAGCGCCGAGCAGATCGTCGAGCGCATCCTGGCGCTTGGCCAGGGCGAGCGAGTAACGATCTACGCGCCGGTCGTGCGCGGGCGCAAGGGCGAGTTTAAGGATCTGCTGGATAAGCTTGATCAGCAAGGGTTTCGCGCTCGCGTAGACGGCGAACTCCGCGACCTCGCCGATCCACTTGACCTCGAGAAGCGCAAGAACCACACCATCGAGGCGGTCGTGTATCGCGCCGTCCTGAAGCCGGGCATCGAGAAGGCCCTGGAGTCGTCGGTCCAGAAAGCCCTGCAGATGGCCAATGGGCTGGTTCTCGTGGCGACACAGCATGACGAGCAGCTCTATTCGTCGTCGATGTCGTGCCCGGACTGTGGGCTGGACGTGCCGAAGCTCGAGCCGCGAAGCTTTTCGTTCAACAGCACGTATGGGGCCTGTCCCGAGTGCCACGGACTGGGCAGCATTTACGACTTCGACCCGGCGAAGATTATCAACGACTGGTCGAAGCCTCTGCTCGACGGGGCGCTGGGGCCGGGGTCGGCGTCGCAGTATCTGCTGAAGCTGATCCGGCTGGCCGCGGAGCGATACAAGATCGACCTGAGCAAGCCCTTCGAAAAGCTGCCTCAGAAGCAGCAGGACCTGCTGCTGTACGGGCCTCCCAAGGGCGAGGCGCCGCGGACGGGCTTTCACGGCATCCTGGCCTATCTGCGTGACGCCCTCGAAGAATCAAAGTCCGAGGCCTATCGCGACTGGATGATGAACTACATGTCGGCGTCGGTGTGTCCGGCATGCAAGGGCAAACGGCTGCGGCCGGAATCGCTGGCGGTCAAGGTCGGCGGCATGTCGATTGCCGATTTCACGGCGCTGCCGCTCGGGCGGGCACTGGATGCTGCAAGAACTCTGGCCTTCTCCGCGCGCGAGGCGCTGATTGCAGAACGGCTGCGGCGCGAGGTCGTCGAGCGGCTGGAGTTTCTGGCCGCCGTGGGCCTCGGGTATCTCTCGCTCGATCGAAACGCCGCCACGCTGTCGGGCGGCGAAGGGCAGCGCATCAGGCTGGCGACGCAGATCGGGTCGAAACTGCGCGGCGTCCTGTATGTGCTGGACGAGCCCTCGATCGGGCTGCATCAGCGGGATAATCAACGGCTGCTGGAGGCTCTCGAGTCGCTGCGCAACCTGGGCAACACGGTGCTGGTCGTCGAGCACGACGAAGAGACGATCCGCCACGCCGATTATGTCGTTGACCTGGGTCCGGGCGCGGGCAAGCTCGGCGGGCACGTGGTCGCCGAAGGCACGCCTCAAGACATCATGCGGTCCACTGCATCGCTGACGGGCAGATATCTGTCGGGCGAGCAGGGCATCATGCACCGGATGGCTCCGCGGCCGCTGAACGGCAAGTGGATTACGGTGGAAGGCGCGCGAAGCCACAACCTGCGCGACATCACAGCGCGCTTCCCTCTGGGAGTGATGACCGTGGTAACGGGCGTTTCCGGTTCGGGCAAGAGCACGCTGGTCAACGATATTTTGTATCGCGCGCTGGCCAAGGAACTGTACGGCTCGCGCGAGGAGCCTGGCGAGTACACGAAGATTCGCGGTTTCGAGAACATCGATAAAGCGATCCGGATCGACCAATCGCCGATCGGCAGGACGCCGCGATCCAATCCCGCAACCTATACGGGCGTGTTTACTGCCATCCGCGATCTTTTCGCGATGTTGCCGGAGTCGCGCGAGCGCGGATACAAGGCCGGTCGCTTCTCTTTCAACGTAGCCGGCGGACGCTGCGAGGCGTGCCAGGGCGACGGGCAGCGCCGCATCGAGATGAACTTCCTGCCGGACGTCTACGTCCAATGCGAAGTGTGCAACGGGCGCCGCTACAACCAGGAGACGCTGGCGGTAAAGTTCAACGGCTACTCGATTGCCGACGTGCTGGATCTCTCCATCGAGGACGCTCTGCCGCTGCTGGCCGATATTCCCACCGTGCGCCAGAGACTCGAAACGCTCGTTGACGTGGGTCTCGGCTATATTCATCTTGGACAGCCTGCCACAACGCTATCCGGCGGTGAGGCGCAGCGGATGAAACTGGCGCGCGAGCTGAGCAAGCGCCAGACGGGCAGGACGCTGTATCTGCTGGACGAGCCGACGACGGGGCTGCATTTTGACGATGTCCGCAAGCTGCTGGAAGTGTTGCACCGACTGACGGACCTGGGGAACACGGTGATCATCATCGAGCACAATCTCGACGTAATTCGTAACGCGGACTGGATCATCGACCTTGGGCCGGAGGGCGGTGAGGACGGCGGCACGATTGTGGCGGAAGGGACTCCGGAGCAGGTTGCCGGCGTTGAGGGTTCGCACACCGGCGAGTTTTTGAAGCGCTTTTATGAGAGCGCACAGGGCAAGGCGAGCATCTCTCCGGTAGAGCCGTTCGCGCTCACTCCAAATGGGAGCAGCGGGAAGCGGCGCAGAAACGCAAAGAAAGACTGGCTGCAATGAGACCTGATCTGCCCGAGCCCAACCTTCCAGAGGCCAAGCTTCCAGAACACGACGAATTCGATCCCGTCGAGCTGGCTGCCGAAATCGAGCGCACACGGCGAAGCACTGCCTCGCCCTCACATATAGACCCACTGGATGGCGCCGGCCCGGCCTGGGACCACCCCGCCTGGAACGGCACCCTGGAACGCAATGTCGTGGACCGCAATATAGCGATAGACCGGCGATACGATCCGACCGCCGAGGACCAGACTCCGCAAGAACTGTACGCCGTCTATGAACCGGCGTTTCCGCAGCTTGTACCGCGGTTCGTTCCCAACCTGGGGCACGTGGTCCTGTTTTTTGTGCTGGCACTGGTGCTGCTGGCTGTCGGACAGGTGCTGGGCGTCTATATCATCGAACATCTTCACATCTTCGGGCACAAGAGCTTCGACGCACTGGCGAAACTGGCCGAGAACGATGCGCGGATCAGCCTGCCGGTACAGGCGCTGTCCTATGGACTGATTGCGCTCGTCGTGGTTCCGGTGTTTGGGCTGCTATGGCATGAGCCATTCAGCATGGGCGTGCACTGGAGCGTCGAGAAAGCGAAGCAGCGATTTCTGGCCCTGGCGCTGCTCGGACTGGCCTCAGGGATCGGCATCAACATGCTGGGAAACTTTCTGCCCATGCCCAAGGACCCGCCGATCATGCAGGACATGATGAAGACACCGCTCGGCGCGTGGATGATGCTGATCTTCGGTGTTACGGTGGCTCCCATGCTCGAGGAGTTGGCGTTTCGAGGCTTTCTGCTGCCAGGACTGATCAATAGTTTCAGATGGCTGGCGCGGAAGGGCACAATTTCCGAGAACGCCGTGAAATGGGTCGGCGTGCCCATGTCGATCGCCATCACTAGCCTGGGATTCGCCCTGATGCACTCAGCGCAGGTGTCGCATGCGTGGGGACCGCTGGTGCTGATCGGGACGGTCAGCGTAGTGTTGTGCATCGTGCGACTGACGACGAACTCGGTGGCTTCGGGCGTAGTGGTTCATGCCGCGTACAACTTCACGCTGTTCGCTGCAGTGCTGGCCGAGACAGGCGGGTTCCGGCATCTGGAGAAGCTGACGGTTTAGAGGCAGGTTCAGCGTTCCGGCGGGATACTCGCGGAAGGAGCGAGCCATGACCGAAAGCTTCGCCACGCCGGCTGTGATGGAGGGTCATGGCGGATATAACGTCCGCTCGAAGGTGCAGGCGGCTGGGCTTTGTCCAGCGGTGCCCATGCTCGAGCGGGCGGCCAGAGAAGTGGCGCTGCCGGCGGGTTCGCAGCCAATTGTGATTGCGGATTACGGGTCATCGCAGGGGCGCAACTCGCTGGTCCCAATCGGAGCGGCAATTGAAATATTGCGCGGGCGGATCGGCCCCGTGCGCGCGATCTCGATCGTTCATAACGACCGGCCGGAGAACGACTTCACGGCGCTTTTCCAGACGCTGCTCTCCGACCCAAACAGCTACCTGCGGAGGGATTCCGCAGCGTACGCGTCGGCCATCGGAAGATCGTTCTATGAGCAGATTCTTCCGTCAGAAAGCGTGACGCTGGGCTGGAGTTCCTGGGCGGTACAGTGGCTGAGCAAGGCTCCGGGGCCGATTCCCGACCAGGTCCAGGTGGCCTACAGCAAGGATGAGGCGACGCGGGCTGCCTATTATAGGCAGTCCGCAGAAGATTGGCAGAACTTCCTTCTCGCACGAGGGCGTGAGCTTTGCCCGGGCGGCAGACTTGTCGTGCTGACCATGGCGCTGGATGAGAACCGAGACTTCGGCTACTGGCCCCTGTTGAAGGCGATGTACGGAGCGCTGATCGAGATGGTCGATAGCGGCTTCATCCGCGAGGATGAATTTCGGCATATGGCGATCCCGACCGTCGGACGGAGCAGGGCGGATCTTCTGGCTCCGTTCGACGCGGAGGGCCGTTTCGGCGGACTGCGCGTGGAGGAAGCGGAAGTTTTTATCGGCGAAGACCACATCTGGGCAGACTTCGAGCAGCACCGCGATGCCGGCGCATTCGGCGCCCAGTGGACCGCATTTGCGCGGGGTTCTGTTTTTCCGACGATCGCCAAGGGTCTCCACAGCGGAGAGAATGCACGGACCGTTGAATTCACCGCTGAGTTCATGGATAGGCTGGAGGCCGATACCGCGGCGCGGTTGGCTGAGAGACCGGAACGGATGCTGATTCCGTTGGGAAAGGTGCTGTTGGCAAAAAACTGACAACGCGGGAATACCAAGGCTCAACACTCGGCCGCGCGCGTCACGCCGGCCGCGCTTCCTACTCGGCGCGAAGAGCTGCACCAGGATCCACTGAAGCGGCACGACGGGCAGGCAAGGTGGCCGCAAGAGCGGCGATCAGAACCAGAATGCACGTCGTGAGGGACACAGCGAACGGATCTGTGGTGCTGGTCTTGAAGAGCAGAGAACTGAGCAGGTGGGCACCTGCGAACGCGATGCCGAGACCAGCTCCAATACCTGCCGAAGCAAATGCTGCGGTCTGGCGCAAAACCATGGTGACGATATCTTCGCGCCTCGCTCCCACGGCCATGCGGACACCGATCTCGCGCGTGCGTTGCGCGATGGAATAGGCCAGAACGCCATAGATGCCCACCGCGGCGAGCGACAGGGCAATCACCGAAAAAATGCCTAGCAACGTGGCGGTCATCTTTTGGCGCGCCCACGACTCGGAAAGAACTTCGTCGAGCGTCCGGATGTGGTAGATAGGCTGATTAGGAGCGAGCTCGTGAACCGCGTTCCTGACAGCCGTGACCACACTCCGCGGGTCCTGAGCGGTGCGGACCATCAGCACTTCATGCACGCCATAGCCAGGCAGGTAGATTTCTGGCCAAGGATCGGTCTGCACTCCGAGATCGCGCGCATTCGCGACGACTCCGATGACGGGGATCTTCGATGGCTGCGGACTTAGCACGCCAAGCACGATATTGGCCCCAACGGGATTTCTTCCGGAGAGATAGCGCTCCGCAAAGGCCTGGTTCACAACGAACACACCAGTAGGATTATTGACATCTTTCTGGTCGAACAAGCGGCCCTGTTGCAGCCCGAGGCCAATCGTGCGAAAGTATGCCGGGCTTACGAAGCGAATCTGCGCCATCGGAAACGCTCCGGGAGCCAGTGGCGGCGCTCCTTCCACCAGAAAACGCGTCATCGACCGGGAAGGCATGAGAGGAACCTGGGTGGTGCTGCCGGCAGAAAGAACGCCGGGCGATTGCGAGAGCTTGTCGAGAAGCTGTTCGAAGATGCGGTTCGTGTCTGGGCTACCGTCCTGATAACGCGGCCCGGGCAGCGTGATTTCGAAGCTTAGCAGGTGATCGGTGCGAAAGCCTGGATCGACCGCAATGAGCTTTTGGAAGCTGCGAATCACCAGCGTACTCAGAAACAGCACCACAACTGCGACCGCGATCTCTCCGGCAATCAACACACCTTTTTGAATACTGCGGCGACCTGTGCTGGTGCGATCTCCGGGACGGAGCGAGTCTGCCAGGCTGCTTGAGGTTTTCAAAAGCGGCAACAGACCAAACACTATAGCCGTGAGCATGCACGTTCCCAGAGTGAAGGCCAGCACTGGAACATTGAGGCGGATCGATTGAACCATCAAAAGGTCTACGCCGCCCGTGTGCGCCAAGGCGAGGCGTAGCAGGGGCAATGCCATCGAAGCAAAGAAGATTCCGAGACCGCCTCCCATCAGACAGAGGATCAATGCCTGGACCAGATATTGGGAAAAGAGCCGGATGCGGTCTGCCCCGAGTGCCTGGCGAACGGCGGTTTCATGGCGGCTCGCTGTGGCGCGCACCATGAGCAGACTGGCCACATTGGCGCAGGCGATCAGCAGCACCAGAACTACCGATCCCATAAGGCTGAGAATCGCGGGCCGGAGGGTTCCAACCAGCTGTTCGCGCAGAGGGGTCAAGCGTACTCCGACATTGCGGTTCGTTGCGGGATACGCGGCGGCTATGCGCGCAGCGATCGTCTGCATGTCTGCCTTGGCCTCGGCCAACCCGATGCCCAGATGCAGACGGCCGATAACATTTACGGAATGCCACACACGGGATGTCTGCGTAGGCTGATCGAGCAGGGAAAGCGGCAGCCAGACCTCGCCAGTCGCCGGAAAAGCCGCCCCGGGCTCAAGCACTCCTATGACTGTGTAGCTGCTTCCGTTGAGCGCGATGCCGCGTCCCACAATGCCGGGATCCTGCCCAAAATATTGTTGCCACGCTGCCGCGCTCAGCACTGCGACGTGGTCTGCTCCTGGCGCCTCGTCCTTCTCTGTGAAAGTTCGGCCGATCAGCGGCGCAGTTCCAAACGTCGCAAAGAAATTGCCGGAGGCCAGCACCCGATGTACTTGGGCGGATTGATTCCCCGACACGAGGGAAACGGTGTCAGGGTTCAGGGTTGAGTAAGCCGCAACCTGCTCAAAACTCCTCTGCTGCTTCTTCCAATCCTGATAATCAGGATAAGTTACCTCGGCTCCTCCCGTTACTTGCGGGTGAGTCTCGAAGATGTTCATGACCCGCTCTGACTCGGGGAAAGGAAGCGACTGAAGCAGGAGCCTGTAAACGGCGCTGAAGATAGCAGCGTTGGCTCCGATGCCGAGAGCGAGGGTAAAGACGGCGGTGAGCGTAAATCCCGGAGACTTACGCAACTGGCGAAGGGCGTAACGGAAATCCCATAGGAATGACGACATCGCTCTTTGCACCTCGCAGATTTGAGACGGCCGTTCAGCCACATTGTTACGCTTCTCAGCTCTGTTGAAGGTCTGGCTTCCGATTTATGTGACAAGGAGCCGCTACAATCTTGCCAATGGCAATCGATCACCGTACTTCCCTGCTGCATCTTCTCTCGCGCATCAGCTTCAAGCTTGGCGATTTCACGCTTTCTTCCGGCGCGAAGAGCGACTACTACATCGATTGCCGCACGACGACGCTTCACGCCGAGGGCGGACGGTTGACGGGACTGGCGATTCTCGATCTGCTGCGCGAGTACAAGCTGAAGCCGGCGGCCGTGGGCGGGCTGACGATGGGGGCCGATCCGGTGGTTTCAAATGTGGCGACGGCCAGCGCCTGGCATGCCCAGCAACATCACGCCTCACCGCTGATACACGGATTTCTGGTGCGCAAAGTCGAGAAGGCGCACGGCACTGGGCGGCGGATCGAAGGATTTCTGGAGAAGGGCGCGCCGGTCATCATCGTTGACGACGTCTGCACGACTGGGGGGTCTACGATTACCGCAATCGAGGCGGCGAAGGAAGCCGAAATGAAGGTGATCGCGGCGATATGCCTGGTAGAGCGCGAGGAAGCCAGGGGGCGGCCTGCAGTAGAGGCAGCGTGCGAGGGCGCTCCGTTTTTGCGGCTGTTCACGGCACGCGAGGTGCGTGAGGCGCATGTGGCGCAGATGGCGATGTGATAGCAGGGATTCCCGACTTGCCATTCGCGATGAGCAAGGACATCGCCCGGAATCGGGCGGCCGACGCGCCCCAAACCGGTCGCCAAGGCTCCGAATCAAAAAGAAAAGGCAGGCTGGGGAACCTGCCTTGGTTGGGGTTGGCCATGCTGCTGACTGTCTTGACTACGAGCGTTTACTGCTGAGGCGTTGCTGGTGCAGCAAGGCTGCTTGTCTGGGGAGCGGTGGTCGCAGTGGCTAACAACTGAATCTCTACCCGGCGGTTTTTTGCGCGTCCGGCGGCGGTGGAGTTCGGCGCGACTTCCTGGTCCTTGCCGATTCCGATCAGGTAGAACTTGTGCGGTGGAATATTGTGCTCCGAAGCCAGGTACTGGACGACACTGCGCGCACGGCGCTGGCTGAGGTCGTAATTGTAGGCGGCTGATCCGACGGAGTCAGTTCCGCCGGTGACCTGCAGGATGTAGTTCTTGGTAACGGCGACCTGCGTGGCGAACTGGTCGAGGGCGGCGCGGTCCTTCTTCGTGAGCTCGGCCTTGTCGAAGGCGAAGTTCACAGACACTTCAGACACCTGTTGGTAGTTATCCACGTTGGCAACGACGCTGGCGAGCGAATCAGCCTGGTGGATGGCATCCAGCGCCGAGGTCTGTGCCTGATTGGCGGCCTGGTTTGCGCTCTGCGCCTGCTGGTTTGCATTGTTGGCTGATGTCTGGGCCTGCTGAATACCGGCCTGGGCGCGCTGGTCGACGTCGTGGATATTGCGGTTGTTGGCGCGCGTCTCGTCGTCGAGCTCGTTGGTCTGCTGAATGATGGGGGTGGTCTGGCTGCGAACGTAGTTCTTGGTGCTGCAGCCGGTAACGAGGAGTAACGGCAGAACTCCCAGAGCTGGAACGGCTAACAACGCCGCGGATTTCAGGGGCCGAAATCGAGGGCAAATCATGAGTGAAACTCCCTTTATTAGAACTCTAGATGCCTGGGCAGCCGGTATTGTGTGCACGCCAAGGTTCCCAGCCTGTTGGAGAAGCAACAGGCCTGCCAAACCCTGCGATTAAGACAAAGGAGCTATGAATCAACAAATTAGAGTGCAAGTCCTCACTAAACGCTTCAGATCTCAAATGCGATACCAAGTAGCTTTTACACAGTTTTTAAAGAAAGTCGGCGCCAAACTGCGCCGGGAGTGGCGAGTCATCTGGCCTGCTAGCCCTACCGGGACGGCAGCAGCCCGATGGTGGTGAAGGCCCTACACTAGGAATTGTCGAGATGGATTTACAGGAAAAGATTCGCACTCTGCCCACGCGGCCGGGAGTGTATCTCTATAAAAACGCCGATGGCGAGGTGATTTACGTCGGCAAAGCAAAGAATCTCAGGGCCCGCGTCCGCTCCTATCTGATGGAGGCGTCGCAGGCGAACGCCAAGACCGGCTCGCTGATGCGCGATGCCGTGGATGTGGATTACATCCTCGTCGATAACGAGCACGAGGCGCTGGCGCTCGAGAACAATCTGATCAAGCAGCGGAAGCCACGCTTTAACGTGCTCCTTCGGGATGACAAGACGTATCCCTATGTGAAGCTGACGCTGGCGGACCGCTATCCCAAGGTGCTGGTCACGCGCCGGTTGCGCAAGGACGGCAGCGCCTACTACGGACCATACTTCCCCGGCAATCTGGCCTACCGGATCGCGGAGGTGATCCACCGAAGCTTTCTGCTGCCGAGCTGCAAGCTCGACCTGTCGCGCTACTATGCCCGGCCGTGTCTGCAGTACTACATCAAGCGCTGCCTCGGGCCGTGCGTCGAGGGGCTCACGACTCCCGAGGCGTACCGTGAGGCGGTGCACGACGCGCAGATGTTCCTGGAGGGTCGCGCTGCAGACCTGGCGAAGTCCATCGAAGGTCGCATGGAGGCGGCCGCGGCTGCGGAACAGTTCGAGTTGGCGGCGAAGTATCGCGACCTGCTCGTGACCATCAGCCAGTTGCAGGAGAAGCAGCGGATCGCGTCGGCGGACAACGACGATGCCGACGTCTTCGGATATCACTACGAGAACGCCATGCTCGCGGTGAACCTCTTTCACATGCGCGGCGGCAAGATCGTCGACCGCCGCGAGCTCTTCTGGGAAGATGTGGACTCGCTCCTGATGGAGGAGTCGGGCAGCGACGAGGACGCGCCGCAGCCCGAAGCCGAGCGCAGACAATTCGAGGCGGGAGCCTTCTTTTCGGCTCTTCTGAAGCAGCTCTACATCGATCAGCAGTACGTACCCCGAGCCATGTACCTGCCGGTGGACTTCTCGGACCGACCGGTGCTCGCGGCATTGCTGGCTGAGCGCAGCCGGCACCGCGTGGTGATCGCCGTCCCGGTGCGCGGCGAGAAGCGGTCTCTTGTCGACCTGGCCGGGCAGAACGCGAAGCAGAGCTACGATCAGCGCTTCCGCGTGATGCAGCCTACCGAAAAAGCCATCCGCGAGGCGCTGCAGGATGTGCTGATGCTGCCGGAGCTGCCGCGCCGCATCGAGTGCTTCGACATTTCGCATATCCAGGGCGCGGAGACCGTCGCATCGATGGTGGTCTGGGAAGACGGCGCGATGAAGAAGTCCGACTACCGGAAGTTTCAGATCAAATC
>JAFAKX010000230.1 GCA_019234945.1 Silvibacterium sp. | reverse complement strand
CGGGAGCGGGCGTTCTTTCGCTGCTGGACCCGCAAGGAGGCTTTCCTCAAAGCTCACGGGCGCGGCCTGTCAATCCCGCTCGATTCCTTTGCCGTGAGCCTCGCCGCCGAAGCCTTACCGGCTCTGCTCGAATGCCGCTGGGACCCCGAGGAAATTCAACGGTGGTCGCTGTTGTCGCTGGATCCAGGACCGAATTTCGTCAGTGCGCTTGCGATTCGGCTTGGTGATTGGCGGATCTGCTGGTTGGACTGGGCGAATACGCGATAAACTTACCGATAACAGTTACGTTATTCAGATATTTGTGCGTGATTTAGTCACACATCGAAATGAACTGGCTCCAGCCATCAACATTCCCGCCGTGGTCATTGCGCAGGCGAGCATCCACACGAAGCTGATGACCATCAGCGGCCCGGCGCGGCGGTAGAGGATCACGTCAGTCGCGTGCAGAGAGATAATCTCCGCCAGCCAGCATCCGATCGAGAGCAGGCCTCCGCAAATGGCCAGCGCAGCGCCGCGAATGGAGGTGAATCTGCGGCAGAGCCAGACGCCCGACACGAGCAGCACCGCTGCCATTACGATGAGAGCGGCAACCTGCGGCCCGGCGCGCTCAGCGTACCAATGGTGACGTAGCGCGCCGCTCTTCAACACGTCGTAGATCTTCCATCGCAAGGCAAAGGCGATGTCCAGAAGCTGCGCCAGATCGAGCGCGCAAAGAACCGCGGCAAGGCGGGCGATGCGTTTACCTGGTACTCGCGCCGCGGTGAGCGCGCACGCGGCCGACGCGATGAGATACGCTGTGATCCCGCTCGCCTTTACTGGGGGGAGCCATTCGGCGGCTGTTCGCATCACTATCGTTCATACCTTATTTTTGTTTCTCGAAAATCGCTCATACCTTATAGTTATTTCTCGAAAGCGAGAGTTTTTTGATTCTCCCCCCCTTACTGGCTTTCATCGCGTGGATTCCCCTGTCGCTTTTCTTCTTCCGGCGATATCCCATTCGTGCTGCCATTCTGCTCAACTTCATCGGCGGCTGGGCGGTTCTGCCGGTGGCCATGTTTTCCGGTGAGCCCTCGCCTTACTGGATTCTCGGTAACGGCCTCTACACCGGCTACTTCCTCACCAAGGCGAGCGTCACTTCCTTCACCGGCTTGCTCTGGGTGCTGGTCTTCGACCGGCGCGCCTTTCGCACGTTCCGGTTCACATTCTGGGACCTGCCCATCCTGGCGTGGTGCATCGTTCCGCTGCTTTCGGCAATCGCCAATCCTGAGTTTTTCAGCGGGGGCATGGCCGGTGAGCTCTACCAGGCTCTCGCCTGGGGAGTGCCCTGGGTGCTGGGCAGAATCTATTTTTCCGACACAGGCTCGCTACGTCTGGCGGCAAAGGCTTTTGTCATCGCCGGACTGCTCTATGTGCCTGTCTGCCTGATTGAAATCGCGGCGGGACCACGGATCTACGCCCACATTTACGGGTACCACCCATACCAGTTGGTGCGGGCGCAGCGGTATTTCGGATACCGGCCGATCGGCTTCCTCGAGTCGGGAACGCAACTCGGCATCTGGATGTCTACCTCCGCCCTGATCGCCGTCTGGCTGTGCCTGCGCCGTACGGTCGACCGGGTGCTCGGCATACCTGCCGGATGGGCGGCGGCGATTCTGTGCATCACCGCTCTGCTCTGTCAGTCCGGCGGCAGCATCATCTTGCTGCTCGGCCTGCTTCCCTTTGTGTTTGTCAGCCGCCGATATTTTCCGCGGGTCTGCGCCATTCTGCTGGTCTTCGGGATTCTTCTCTTCGCGGGCCTGCGGCTGACGAATGCCGTCTCGGTCCGCACTTTGCTGATGCGCAATGCTGCCGTGCAGTCGGCTGCGCGGTTTCTCAAGAACGTGGGCCGCGGATCGTTGATGACACGTCTTGAGATGGACGAGCGGACAGTAGACCTGGCGCTCGACCAACCTATACTTGGATCGAACCAGTGGGACTGGTGGAGCAACAGCGGCCTGCGGCCTTCCGGGTTGTGGCTGCTGGCCTTTGGCATGTACGGCATCTTCGGCCTGCTCGCGCTGGAGGCGCTCCAGATCATCCCTGTTGTGCGCGTCGTATGGTTTCCGGTCGCGCCGTCGGACATCGAGGATCTGAACCTGCGGCACGCGTTTGTCGCCGTCGTTCTCATGACCGCCATCGACAACCTGCTCAACAACGCGATGATCTTGCCGCTGCTCGTGGTTATGGGAGGCATGAGCACCTGGGAAGCCGCCGCCAGCGCCGTGCATGTGGAGATCGAACATCCAGGAGAGGAGATCGAACGGCCACGAGAATTGATTGCCGGCGAGCCTCGACCGGAAAAGACGCTCCCAGCACCACCGACCATCGAGCGTCCGGCGGCTCGCCTTGGGTCGGGCAACGCAACACGTCATTAGCCGGAATGATCAGGCGGCGCGCAGATCATCCCCGCGCAGATCAGGCGCTCAGTTTTGCCTTCTGCGGGGTGCCATTCGGCAGGTAGCCGGCTTCGCCCTCGCGACAGCATCTCCCTGAATCGGCGCACGTGCGGTTTGCGGAACATCGATTCGTGATCTCCGCCTGTCATCAGGAACTTAGCGGCATATCAGATTTGTGTCTCTTTCCTCCGAAAATGTTTGCATCAGGAGCTTTAGCCGGAGATAACGGGAACCCTATAATCGTGGGGAATTATGGGTAGGAACGATTGCGAAGGATCGGTCAGGTCGATTCTGCTCTTTTCGGTGGTTTTTGGCTGCTGCACGGCTCTGGCTCAGACCTCGGCCGTGTCGCCTGCGGTCCCTCTTTCAAAATGCCCGATTGGCTTCGGATCTGTCGACGTGCGCTATAACCACGCCGGCGGCGAGTCCGTCCCGCAGTTGCGGTTGAGCTTTACCAACCAGACCGGCAAGACGATCACAGATCTCGTTTTCTCCCTGTCGATCTTCGATTCCGACGGCAGTCCGGTTTCCTACCCATCGGACTTCCATTATCACCATGAATTTCCGCCGGGCCAGGCGCAACGGAGCCACACCTGGAACCTCGATCCGGCCTCGGTCGATATGCATCGCACAGGTGAGAGCGTGATGCTGCTCGAAGCCCGCTTTGCCGATGGAACGGGCTGGAAGGACGATGGCGCCTGGGCCTGTACCCTGGCCTTCGATTACCGCCCAAAGTAGGATGACGCGCGGCTTCACGCACCGTTGTCGCCACCGATCGAGTTTCCGGTCGCTTCATCTCCTAAGCGGCAGAAAGTCCCCGGACTTCCTCCATGACTTCCTTGAGTTGTTGTTCCCACGGCGCGAGCTGAAATCCGAAGTTGGCCAGAAATTTGTTGCAGGACAGAACGCAATACCTCGGTCTCCGGGCGAAAGAGGGGTTCTCGCTCGTCTCCGACGGTCTGAGGATCGGCTTTCTGCTGCCGGGCGCCATCGACAGAATGGCCGACGCGAATCCGTGCCAGGTGGTGGCGCCTCCCGCGGCCAGATGGTAGATGCCGGTGGGAAACTGCGTTTTGCGCGAGTCAGCGTACATACGCACCAGCCGCTCAGTGGCCTGCGCGACAGACCTGGCCGATGTGGGGGTGCCGATCTGGTCCGCAGCGACGTGCAGTTCATCGCTGTGCTGGGCCAGCCGCAGGATGGTACGGAGGAAATTCTCGCTCCTGGCGCTGTACGTCCAGCCAAGCCTCAGAATGATGGCGCGGGCAAAGCTCGACGCGATGCCCTCCTCTCCGGCCAGTTTTGACGCCCCGAAGACATTGAGGGGCGCAGGCTGGTCGGTCTCGACGTACGGCTCGGTTTTTGTGCCGGCGAAGACCTGATCGGTTGAGTAGTGAATCAGAAGCGCATCGATCCGGTGAGCCTCTTCGGCCAGCACAACGGGAGCCATTGCATTCAGGGCGAAGCATGCATCCCAGTTGCGCTCCGCGGCATCCATGTCGCTGAACGCCGCAGTGTTGATGATCACCGACGGCTTTGTGTCGCGCACATAGCGCCGGGTCTCCTGTTCATCGGTGAGGTCTAATTCGCGGCTCCCGGTGGAGATGACTTCTGCCGTGCTCCTCTTGAGCGTACGGAACTCTGAGCCTAGTTGTCCGTCCGACCCAGTCAACAAAATACGCATGGACTCTCCGCCCCAGTGGCCCGCTCTTGTGTTCGAGCCGAGGAATAAGTGAACACATCAAAGGGGAGTAACAACTGGGGGTTCCCGTAATGCCTTCCAGCGAATTTGGAGACTTGAAGACGAGCCCGCCTGTTTTTGCCATTAAGCCTTTCGCCTTAGGAACCGGTACCCCGCAAGACTACCTCCGCAGTCCGGACCAGGATTTTCAAGTCCATCCAGAAGTTCCAGTTTTCGACATATGCGATGTCGAGCGCGACGTATTGATCGAATGAAGGATCGTGCCTGGCGCGGACCTGCCAGAGGCCTGTAAGACCGGGCAGGACGTCAAGCCTGCGATAGTGCTTCACCTCGTACTGCGCCACTTCGTTTGCAAGCGGCGGCCGCGGCCCCACGAGGCTCATGTCGCCCCACACCACATTGAAGAGCTGCGGCAGCTCGTCCAGGCTGAATTTGCGTAGGAAGCGGCCGATCGGCGTGACGCGCGGATCGTTCTTGATCTTGAAGAGAATGCCGTTGCGCTCGTTGGCTGAGGCCAGCGCCGCCTTCATGCGGTCCGCGCCGACCATCATCGTCCTGAATTTCCAGAGCCGGAATACCCTGCCCTTTTTGCCAATGCGCTCCGACACATAGAACGCTGGTCCCGGCGAGGTTACCTTGATGAGCACACCGAGCACCACGAAGAGCGGAGCAAGCAGGAGGAGAGAGATCACCGAGAGCGCAATATCGACGGCTCTCTTGAGCAGCAGGGCGAGCGCCCTGTCGTCGCGCCGGTGAATGGTCGTTACCGGGAAGTCGCCGAGATAGTAGATCTGCGGGTCGGGAGCCATGTCCTCGAAGAGGCCGGGAAAGGCGAGCACTTCGACGTCCATATCGGCCGCCATCTCGACCAGTTCGAGCACCTGCGACGTGTTGCAATCGCCTGCGATGATGATCTCGTCGATAAAGTGCTGGGGTACGAGGTGACGCAGTTCGTCCAGGTTCCCGAGTACGGCCTTCGAATGGCTCTGCGCAGCCGGTTCTCCGGGAAGCTCGACGAAGCCCTTGAAGATGCGTCCCAGCCGGCGTCGATGCTTGAGGATCTGCCTGTGTATGGCATCGCTCATGTGGCCGGTGCCGAGGATAAGCACGTTCCGGGTGCCGATTCCCTTGTGAAAATCACGGTGTGAGGAGTACCGCCAGAATCCGCGCGCCAGGCAGAGTAGCGGCATGGTAAAGCACACCAGTGAGATGACCACGGCCCTGGGGGTCATCGAGTCGTGCGTCATGTACATCGCGCCGCACAGCAGCAGCCCCGCGTTGAGGCAGGCTTGCACGGTCATGCGCTGCTCATGAAGGATGGAGTCGCTCCGCAGCCGGGCGTAGAGGCCATCGTGCCAGCCAAGCACCAGCAGAACAGTGATGAACCACAACAAATAGACGAGCTGCATCAGCATCGCCGGGCCAACAGCAATGGCCCGGTGCAGACCGGACCAGTTCGTTCCGGCGTGGCCGGCATGGAAATGCAGTGCCAGGTAAAGGGCCGCCGCGACCGCGCACACGTCGGTCGCCATCATCAGAACCGCATTCACAACCGACTGGCTGGCCGAACGTTTTTTCGCGGAATTAAGGCCGCCAAGACTCGCTGGCCGCGGGCCGGCTTTTGCAGCCTGTGGACCAAAGACAGATGTAACTCCTAAATTTGCGCCCATTTATTTTGCTTTCCCCGCCATGATCTTTGTTTGTTGAATTTGCGAGAGAACTGATTTGGGTAAATCGGTTATCTAACGTGCCATCGCATGGGGGTCGCGGTTGCCAGGAGGAAGGCAGGCGATGTGCGGCAAAGAGTGAACCGCGCGCGTCGTTAACGTAACGCGCTTTCGAGCCACTGAGCGAAACGGCGCCAGAGAGATGGGCGCTTAAAATGTGCCACTTGAGAATTCTCCCGCAGCTCGCGCCGCAATTCCTCCATCCCTTCCATCTGTCTCCTCCTCTCTCTCGTTGTTTTCCAACAGCCATTTTTCGGAGTAGTGACAGGCAACACGTCGCAAGACTCGCAGATCGTACGAATCAGAAAATTTTCTTAGGGGGATTGCGGCTTCTGACTAGGCTTCGCCCATGTCGCTCACATGGAGCGAATTCCAAAAGCTGAAAGAAGAATTCCGGATTCTACCGACTAACTAAGGGGAACCGGGGGCAAGTACAAGTACAGCAAAGCAATCACTA
Organism: Silvibacterium sp.; assembly: GCA_019234945.1. Classification (GTDB taxonomy): domain Bacteria; phylum Acidobacteriota; class Terriglobia; order Terriglobales; family Acidobacteriaceae; genus Silvibacterium. The sequence continues at coordinate 4,976 of JAFAKX010000230.1, read as the reverse complement.
CTTGCTCCGGTGAAAAGGCCTGCCGGAGTTCGACCGATGGCCGCAAGGCTCTCAATCGACGATATGAACGTAGCAGGCGCGCTCGGCGACCATCATCACCAAATGGTAATCCGCACGACGGATTAGTAGAAATCACACGAAACGATTACTTTTTCTGGTTACCAGCTGGTGATGGTAGCGCCACTTTCCTCCAGTAAGCTGGTGCGAGGCTGGAGACTACGTCAGACGCGCTTATTCCGCGTTCAAAGAATAGAAGTAGTCACGAATTTAACTCCCCGCTGCGTCACTCTCGACTTGGTTCCCTGGTTCCCCGGATTTTCTTGTCCAGCTTCACCGCGCAGCCATTGGGTCTGATGAAGGAACAATCCATGAACGCTGTTACCATCGCTCCTCATTACTTCCAGGATGACTTGCCTTCACAGGAAACCTTTCAGAGCGGATTCGACCGCAGGCCCTTTCCTCTGACGCACTCGGTCCACCGGTCCGAGCTTTTCAGCTGGCCAATGCTGTCGAAGCTGGCCGCGCGCGCCGAAGCCAAAGCTGGCGGCTTCTACTTCGAGTCCGGAAGCACTGCGCCCGGAGAGAAATGGCGCGGCGTTCCAGAAGGCAAATCCCTCGTCCAGGTCCTTGAGAACATCGGTGACAGCAATTCTCTTGTCATGCTGAAGCGCGTACAGGAGTACGACGAATACAAGGCCTTCCTTCAGGCCTGCATCGACGAGCTCGGGCGGCTCTGCAACATCGACCTCAAGCGCTCTTACCGCGACCCGGTCATGACCATCCTGATCACCTCGCCCGAGCGCGTTACGCCCTACCACATCGACGGGGAGGCGAATTTCCTTCTTCAGATCCAGGGCGCCAAGACCGTGCATATCTTCGACGGCAACGATCCGGAAATCCTGAGCGACATCGAGCTCGAGAAGTTCTGGTCGGGAGAGGACACGAAGGCGCCGCGCTACCGCGAGCATCTCGAAGAGAAAGCCTGGCGCTTCGAACTGACTCCCGGAACGGGTGTGAGCAATCCCGTGATCTTCCCGCACTGGGTCGAAAACGGTCCGGCCGTTTCCGTCTCACTGAGCATGAACTTCAAACGCGTCTCCGATCCGGTTGCGGACGCGTACCGCATCAACAACGCCCTGCGTAAAGCGGGTCTTCGTCCGCGCCGGCCGGGCACTTTGCCGATGCTCGACAGCATGAAGAGCAGCGGCTACCGCGCCATGCGCAGCATCAAGCGCGCCTTACGCTAGCCGCTCCCGAATTCACCGGATGCCCCGATTGCGTCATTGCCGGACTAGTCGCATTCTGTTTACCGTAGAGAACAACCGGCAAGGCGGAGAGGCCATTGTGACTGAACCGTTTGCTACAGCTGCCTACCCCGATGAACCATGGGCGCGCACGCGCCACCCAAACCCTGCACAGTTCCGCGAATCGAGAGAAAAGCCCGGCAATGACCCAATTGGCTGACCAGACTGCTCCGCCAGCTGCATCGCGACCCACCGAAACGAAGGTGCTTGAGCGGCCCGCTCCGAGGCGGAGCCGGCGCGAGCAGCTGCGCAACGTGATGCCTGAAATCTGGTCGATCGTCAAACCGCGAAAGTGGCTTCTGCTCTTCGGCCTTATCCTGCTGCTCATCAACCGCGCCTCGGGACTGGTACTCCCGCTCTCGACCAAGTGGCTCATCGACAAAGTGATGGTCGGGCGGCAGGGCTACCTGCTTCTTCCGCTAGTCGGCGGGGTGCTTCTGGCGACTGCTATCCAGGCCATCACGGCATTCGCTCTCCAGCAGTCTCTCTCGAAGTCGGCCTGGGCGCTCATCACCGACCTGCGCATTCAGATTCAGGCGCACATCGGCCGGCTGCCGATCGCCTTTTATGACGCGAACCGCACCGGCGTCCTCGTCTCGCGCATCATGGCGGACGTTGAAGGCGTGCGCAACCTGATGGGCACCGGATTGATGGAGTTCCTCGGCGGCTCCCTCACCGCGCTCATGTCTCTCGGCGTGCTGCTCAGCATCAGCGCCCGGATGACCGTCATCGCCGCGCTGATCATGCTGGGATTCACGCTGGCGCTGCGCAAGGTCTTCGGCACTATAAGGCCGATCTATCACGAGCGCGCCAAAATTTACGGCGACGTCACCGGACGCCTCACCGAATCGCTCGGCGGCATCCGCGTCGTCAAGGGATACCGCGCCGAGGCGCGCGAATCGGCGGTCTTTGCCGCCGGAGTACGCCGCCTGCTGGCAAACATCATGCGGTCGATCACGGCCATCTCTTTCATGAGTGTGTCATCGACTGTGGTCGTCGGCCTCATCGGCGCGCTGGTCATGTTCCTGGGCACCCGCGAATATCTTGGGCACAAGCTCACCATCGGACAGTACGGCGCCTATGCGGTCTTTCTCGCCTACCTGATCGCGCCCGCGTTCCAGGTGGTTTCCGTTGGGACACAGCTCACCGAGGCCATCGCCGGCCTCGACCGCACCCGCGAGCTGCTGGCCGAAGCCGAAGAAGACGATGATCCCCGCCGGACCTGCCAGATCCCGGACGGCAAGCTGACCGGCGAGGTCCGGTTCGACGACGTCCACTTCGCCTACCATGCCGACAAGCCGGTGCTTCGCGGCATCTCCTTTGTCGCGCCGCCCGGAACCGTTACCGCGCTGGTCGGCCCGTCCGGCTCCGGCAAGTCGACCATCATCAGCCTGATCACCGCATTCCACAATCCCGACACCGGCAAGATTCTCCTCGACGGCATCGACCTGACCACGGTCGAGTTGGGCAGCTACCGCACCCACCTCGGAGTGGTGCTGCAGGAGTCCTTCCTCTTCGACGGAACCATCCGCGATAATGTCGCCTTCTCCCGCCCCGACGCTAGTGAAGGGGAGATTCTCGAAGCAGCCCGCATCGCCCGCGTCGATGAATTCGCTACGCGCTTCCCCGAGGGCTACGACACCATCGTAGGCGAGCGCGGCGTGAAGCTTTCCGGCGGACAACGCCAGCGCATCTCGATTGCCCGCGCCATTCTTGCCAACCCCCGCATCCTGATCCTCGACGAAGCCACCTCGAGCCTCGATTCTGAATCCGAGGCTCTCATCCAGGAAGGCCTCTCGTATCTCATGCGCGGCCGCACCACCTTCGTCATCGCGCACCGCCTGTCGACCATCCGCCGCGCCGATCAGATTCTGGTCGTCGACAACGGCCTCGTGCAGGAGCGCGGCACACACGCCGAACTGCTCGCAGCCCGCGGCCAGTATTACGACCTCTACACCCGTCAGTACGCCTTCGAAAGCAATCTTTTCCTGGCGCCCGGCGAGGGCGATACACAGCCGGAAGAAGAACACGAAGCGGCAGCGGGATTGCGCGCGCCCAGTCTCTCGCAGGCGCTGCGTGGTCGGCTGAACTAATTTCAACGTTGTCATCCTGTGCGGCCCGCCGCGGCCGACGTAGTCGAAGGACCTGCTTCTCTTCGCTCTATTCGCCGTGCCCCTCTACCGGCTTCAGCACGCCCTTCTCCAGCCGGAACGTCTGGCCGCGCCATGTCACGGTGTTTCCGGCGAAGCTCCACACCCACACCGCCATCGCCGCCAGGTCGCGCACCGGAAGCAGCCACAGATCCCGTAACACCTGCCGGTCGCCGAGGATGCCGAGCCCCACGCCCAGCGCCACGGTCACCCGCGCCAGGGCCACGAGGCTCGCGAGCGCCAGGCTCTCGATGGCGAACCCCGACGCGACCACATTCAGCAACGCCCACGGCAGCCCGTAGGTGACCATCAGCCCCACGTACCCCGCCCGCCGCGAGTCGCGGATCCCCCGCGCCCATCGGAGCTGGTGCGCGAAGTACCCCTCGAGCGAGTACGCCGGAACCGACGTATCGACGATCTCCCGGCTCAGCGCGACTCCGTATCCGGCCTGCGCCACCCTCCGCCCCAGCTCGTAGTCATCGGCCAGCGCATCAACCAGCGGCGCAAACCCTCCGATGGCGTCGAGGGCGTTTTTTGAAACGGCCAGCGTTGACCCCAGCCCGAACCGGATCTCACCGTCCATCTTCAGCGCCACCAGCACGCCCGGGAAAAAGTCCGTTGAGATGCCCAGCGCCTCGAGCCTCGACCCAAGGGTGCCGTGCGCCTGTCCCCGATACGGCGCCGTCACCAGTCCGACTTGTTTGGTTTTCCGCGAAGCCAGTTCTGTGCCCTGAGCTCTGTGCTCTGTGCCCTGATCCCTGATCCCTGATCCCTGCGTTCCAAACTCACCCATGATCCTTTCGAGATACCGCCGGCCCAGGCGGATATCGCTGTCATTCACAATCAGGTAGTCATACCGCGCATGCCGAGCCATCTGCACCACGTTGCCCATCTTGCCGTTCGGCCCCAGCCGCTCCGGACACTCAATGAGCCCGATGTTTCGCTCCGGAAACTCCGACTGAAGCCTTTCGATAGCTGCAACTACGGGAGCCTCGGCCGGATCGCTGAGAGAGGACACCCCGAAAAGAATTTCGTAGTCGCCCGCATACTCCTGCCGGCAGTGGCTGGCAAAGGCCTCGTACATGCCCGGATCGAGCCCCTTCACCGGCTTCAGAATGCTCACCCCCGGCGCAAACGACGGTGCCCCACTCAAGCCCTCTGTTGGCTTGAGTGGGTTCCCACCCTTCCTGATGAACGACCGCGCGCTCCACAGAACCGCAATGTAGTAGAAGATTCCGGCAAACGTAAGGATCGTGGTTACGGACGCGACGATCGTGGCGAGCATGCTGACTTCAGTGTAGCGAGTCAGCAGATCAGCAATCGCTCCTCGGCAAATCTAGGCCGATAGCGTCAGTCCCGATGGGGAAACCTGTGTTGAGGCGGGAACATGCTCCGCCAGAGTGCTCTGCACGGTTTCCAGCAAACGAGGAATCGGCTTGTAACTGGAATACAGGAGTGAGAGTCTCCCATTGGCGGTCGCGGCACCAAGAAACTGCTGGTCCTCGCGGCACCCCATCAGTAT
>JAFAKX010000168.1 GCA_019234945.1 Silvibacterium sp. | reverse complement strand
TCGACCTGCTGCAGAAGTTCGACAAGTGCTTTGGCGCGACCGGCCGCAACTACGGCAAGGTCACGGCGGACCGCACGATGGCCGATATCGAGAAGCGCCGCGCCGACCGCTGGAACTTCCTGTTCATCGCGGGCATGTGGTTCCAGGACCTGTTCAACTACGACTTCCGCCGCACCGAGCAGTGCATTATTCCGTATGCGACGCAGGAAGGCGAGATCAGCTTCTGCGCGTACAACACGGGTATCGGCTGGCGGAACATCATCGAGAAGATGCACATGACGGCTACGCTCACCAAGTGGTACGACGAGCACGGGCGCCATGAGATCTTCGCCGGCGGCAAGAAAGTCGGCATGGGCAACGCCGAGCACACCCTGATTCTGCATCAGGAGCACGTGGACGCGGCTGCCAACGACACGCTTGACAAGCTGGGCATCGCGAAGAACTCGCGCGAAGAAAAGATTCGCGCGCGCGACGCGAAGCTCAAGCAGGATGCCGAGAATGCCCAGATGGCCAGGCTGTATCGCGAGCATGTGCTCGGCGAGAAGCCGGTCGAGGGTCTGGTGTCGATCAACTCGATCGCGCCCGCTCCGAAGGCTGCTCCTGTGCAGGCAGAAGAGCCCGTGATGGGAGACTGAGGACTGCGCGTCCAGCGATAGGCGCCTTCGACGCAAAGCTGAGCGTCCAGGTACACGCGCCTTCGGCGCAAAACCAAAAGCCCGGTGAGAGCCGGGCTTGTTTTTTTCCATCCATCTGTTTGACATCGTGATGCCTACAGGAAGAACATCATGATGTGCGAACAACGCTTTCCATCGATGATGATGTAGCCGAACTTGTTGAGCAAGAAGTTCGGCGTTCGGGTGAATCCTTTAAGGGGACTGTCAATCGTCTGCTGCGGCTCGGGTTGATGGCGGCCAATCGACCTGAGAAGCGGAAGCGTTTTGTGATTAAGCCGCTGGATATCACTTTTCCGCCGCGACTGAACCTGGACAAGACAGAGGAGATTCTTGAGTATCTCGAAGGTCCGGCGCACAAGTGATCGTATTTGATGTGAATGTGCTCCTCTACGCCTATAGCCCGGCCCCTCCTGAGCACGACCGTGCGCGCGAATGTCTAGAAGATGCCTTTTCGGGTAATGAACTGGTGGGCCTGCCGTGGCAGACGATTTCGGCCTTCATCCGAATCCTGACTCATCCCGGTTTACCGGGTGTGCGTCGTCCGGTGAAGGAAATCCTCGAGATTGTTCAGAGCTGGATCGAGCAGCCGAATGTCCGGATTCTGTCGCCGGGTGAGCGGCATTGGCCTTTGTTTCGGCAAATGTTGCTGGAAGGACAGGCTCGCGGCCCCATGACAAGCGATGCGCAACTCGCGGCACTCACAATTGAATCCGGCGGAGTTCTTTACACAACCGACCGCGATTTCACGCGCTTTCCCGGGCTTCGCTGGCATAACCCGCTCGCCTGATCTTCTCTGCTAGCATCCGCTCCAAAATTATTCGCAAGAAAACTTGCACGCCGTGTCGATTTCGGTGTCTGCTGTTCGACGTCGTTATAGAGACGGGACAGAATGCCCGGCTGACGAACCTAATAAGGAGCGAAGTGATGAAATATCTCTGCATCTACAAGCCTGCGAAGCCGGAGGGAGTTCCTCCAACCCCTGAAGAGATGGCAAGAATGGGAGCCTTGATCGAAGAGGGTCTCAAATCGGGCGAGCTGATCGCGACCGAAGGCTGCATGCCGAGCGCACTGGGCGCGCGAGTGCGGCGGACGGATGGGAAATTCACCGTGGTCGATGGTCCATTCACCGAGGCGAAGGAAGTGATTGGCGGGTTTGCCTTGATCAGTGCGAATTCGAAGGCCGAGGCGATCGAAAGTGCCAAGAACTTTATGAATGTCGCTGGGGATGGCGAGGTTGAAGTCCGGCAGATCTACGAGATGCCCGAATGCGGGGCGCCGCGCGTACCGTCGGCCGCCGATGCTGTCGTGGCGCACTGAAATGTTCCCAATGAGGCGGGTGCGAGGCATCCGCTTCTCCACTTTTAGGGGAGAAAAGAGATGCGATTCATGATGCTGATGATCCCGAGCGGGTATGAGAAGGCCGCTCCGGGCACGATGCCCGATCCCAAGGCGGTCGAGGCGATGATGAAGTACAACGAGGAACTGCAAAGGGCCGGAGTACTGCTGGCGCTCGATGGACTGCATCCGCCTTCGGCGGGGGTGCGTGTGTCGTTTCCTAACGGAAAGGCCGTGGTAACAGACGGGCCATTCGCCGAGGCAAAGGAAGTGATCGGCGGCTACTGGATGATCCAGGTGAAATCGAAGGAAGAAGCGATCGAGTGGGCGAAGCGCTGCCCGGGCGCCCCGAACGAGGTCGTCGAGGTGCGGCAGGTGATGGAGATGGAGGACTTTTCCGAGGATGTGAAGAAGGCCGCAGCGGGATTTTCTGAACTCAAGGAAAAGGCGGCGCAGCAAGCTGGCGTTTGAACCATATTTCCCGGGTCCCAAGTCGGGATCCTTCGACTGCGCTCAGGACAGGCTTTGGGGCACTCATCTCGTCGTAAGCTTGCACCCTACAGTCGAAGATGGTGTGATCGGTAGCTGTGACGGCTACCGATATACACGGCGCTATCGATGCGATTTGGCGGATCGAGTCGGCAAAGTTGATTGCCGGGCTGGCACGTATTGTGCGCGACGTTGGTCTGGCCGAAGACCTGGCACAGGAGGCGCTGATCGCAGCCCTCGAGCAATGGCCTGCTCAAGGGATTCCGGATAAGCCGGGTGCATGGCTGATGGCAACGGCCAAGCGCCGTGCGATCGATCATTTTCGCCGCGGGCAGATGCTGAACCGCAAGCATGAGGAACTCGGGCGGGAATACGAGATTCGCGAGCAGACCGTGCCGGACCTCGATGCAGCGTTAGACGATGAGATTGGGGACGACCTGTTGCGGCTGATCTTCACAGCCTGCCATCCGGTGTTGTCGACCGAGGGGCGAGTGGCGCTCACGCTGCGGCTGCTGGGCGGGTTGACGGCGGAGGAGATAGCCCGTGCGTCCCTGGTGCCTGAATCGACGGTCGCACAGCGGATTGTACGGGCAAAGCGGACGCTAGTGGAAGCTCGTGTGCCCTATGAGGTTCCGCGGGGCCCCGAGCTTGCAGCACGCCTGTCAGGTGTGCTGCAGGTGATCTATCTGATCTTCAACGAGGGATACTCGGCAACAGCGGGAGACGACTGGATGCGTCCAGCCCTGTGTGAAGACGCGCTGCGGCTGGGGCGAATCCTCGCAGAGCTGATGCCGCGGGAGCCGGAAGTGCACGGGCTGGCTGCGCTTATGGAGATCCAGGCGTCGCGCTTGCACGCGCGGGCAGGGCCGACGGGCGAGCCGGTGTTACTGCTCGACCAGGACCGGACGCGTTGGGATCGGCTGCTGATCGGGCGTGGGCTGGCGGCTCTGGAGCGGGCGGAGAAGATGGGTGGCGCGCGGGGTCCATATCTGCTGCAGGCGGCGATTGCGGCTTGCCATGCACGGGCGGTGCGGGCCGAGGAGACGGATTGGGCGCGGATTGCGGCTCTGTATGAGGAGCTGGGACGAGTTACGCCGTCGCCGGTAGTGGAACTTAATCGAGCGGTTGCAGTAGGGATGGCGTTCGGTCCCGCCGCGGGACTGGAAGTGGTGAATGGATTGGTCTCAGAGCCAGCATTGAAGGGCTATCACCTGCTGCCGAGTGTGCGGGGCGACCTGTTGGCTAAGCTCGGCCGCGTTGAGGAGGCCCGAGCAGAGCTTGAGCGGGCGGCAGCGCTGACGCGAAATGCCAGAGAGCGAGATCTGTTGCTGGAGCGAGTCCGGCGGTTCAGTCAGGCGAATTGAGTTCCAGCGCGACTGCGTAGCATCCGCGGAGCGACATTTTTCACCACAGTGGAGCTGGCAAGTGGAGGGCTTCAGGCAGAGAGCCTCCCGAGAAACTGGGCCTTGACCAGCGAATCGTAGAGATCGAAGTACTGCCGGATCATGCGGGTTCTTGAAAAGCGCTCTGCGGCGGCCTCGCGGCAGACTTCTGGGCGGATGGACTCGATGCGGCCGATGGCTTCTGCCATGGATTCGACGCTGTCGACCAGAAAGCCGGTGACGCCGTCCTCGACGATCTCAGGGAGCGCTCCGGAGGGGTAGGCGATGACTGGCGTGCCGGCGGCGAGGGCTTCCATGGCAACCAGGGAACTGGTTTCCGGGGCGAGTGTGGGATGGAGCAGGCATTTTGCCTGGGCGAGCAGTTGCTGCCTCTGCTGCGGCGGAAGTGGACCGCAGAATTTATGCTGGATGCAGTTACGATTTTCCAGCAGCGGCTGGATTTTTTCTCGGAAGTATGCCTGGTGAGCCCGCCATGGGAAGACCTGTCCTCCCAGGAAGACGGGGAGCTTGGCGCGGGAGCCGGCTTCGAGCGCGGCGTGCTGATTCTTCTCCGGGCAAATGCGGCCGAGGACGATGGCAAAGTCGCCTGATTTTTTGGCCGGCGGCGGGATTTCGACGCCGTTGTGGATAAGGGGAACATTGCACAATTCGGGCGGGCAGGAACGGCGCTGGGTTTCCGATACGCATTGCACCTGGATGTTGGGCGCCAGGCTGGTCCAGATCTCCTGGGGATAGGAGGTAATCGCCACATGAAGTGTAACGAGGACCGGAACGTGCAACGGCAAGGTGTACTCGTAGAAGTTGTAGCCGTGCATGTGGACGACGTCTACCTGATATGTCTCGAGAGCGCGGTTAAGACAGGCCTGCACCAGTTTTCGGCACCAGTAACGCGCAGCTTCGTCTTCCGGACGAAAGAGCCGCGGGATGGACAACAATTTTCCAGCCGGGCGTGAGCCTTCGCAGGCGAGGACAAGAGAGTTGTGTCCTGCGGCAACGAGTGCCAGGTCGATATCGGTCAGGATCTGCTCGGAGCCGCCGACACAGCCGAAGCCGACCGGCGCGTAAGGATATGCGAAGCTGAGCACCGTAAGGCTCATGCGGGGCTCATCTCTCTGTCGAGGGCATCGGCCTCGCGAGCGAGTTCACAAAAGCGCGCGGAGGTCATACCCCACGGGTGCTGGTCATAGAAGACGGGCGTGCGATGCGGGGGCCGATGGAAGTCGTAGCGCGGGGCAATCCGAAAACATTCCCGATCGGGCGGGAAGCAGTGCAGGATGTCCTGCTGAGATGAGAAGCACGCGAGAAGGGCCTGTCTGCGACGGCGCTCGTCGTCTGACAGGGAAAGACATATCTCCTCAGTGTGATCCGAATGCGGGAGAAAACAGCCAGTGGCCATACCGTTCGGTCCGGAGTGGTAAAAGTCGGCTTCCACGATGGCGGGTGGCTTGCGTCCGGCGGCTTCGACAGCAGCGACGGCGCGATGAACGGCAAAGGTGCAAGCGTCGTGGTCGGGATGCCCGCCCTCGTAGGGATGGGTGAATACGACTTCGGGCCGATGGCGGAGCAGGAGGCGGCGGATGTCCCTCGTGAGCTGCGACAGGCAGAGGGTAGCCTCCTGGTCAGGGATGCCAAGGCGAATTCGTTTGGTGGCTTCGAGACCAGCCAGTTTGAGGGCGCAGTTCAGCTCCTCCTCCCGCTGGCGGCGGTAGTCCGCGAGGGAGCGGAAGCCATGGGCGGTGGAGTCGTCGAGATTGCGCGGAGCGCCATCGGTAATGTGCACGAGCAGTGGGGAATCGAAACGGTGAAGGCGTGCCCCCAAGGCAATAGCTTCGTCGTCAGGATGTGCGAAGACAAGCATGGCGAGGCATCCGGAACTGCCTGCTCGCTCAAGCAGTTGGCTCAGCATGTATGTTCCAGGCCGGAGATAGGCATCCAAACATCCCATTCTTTCTGATGCAATTGGGGAATGGTTCTGCTGCCACGAAAGCGACTCACGTATCGGTGCGGCTAATCTTCTCGGACCAAACAACTTAGGAATGAAAAATTGCGTCCCAAGCTGATGGCGTTAACATTCCATTAATATTTTCTGAGAAGCCCAGTGGGCAAGATGGAAAATACGAAGAATCCCCATGTAGGCGCAGACGCGGACATTCAGGAAGCAACCAGGAGCTTCGAGAAATGGATGCGGAGCTGCGCGCCAGTGATCGAGTCGGACCTGCGATCAAAACATGAGCAGATGAGAGAGGACTTGTTCCTGTTTTTTCGCGGTACTTTTTATCGCTGGGCACAGGTCTGGCCCAAGGTGTGCGCGGAACTGGCGCGCGGGCCGAAGGTTCTGGCGACCGGAGATATGCACGTTAACAGCTTTGGGACCTGGCGAGATGTCGAAGGGAGGCTCTGCTGGGGAGTG
>JAFAKX010000252.1 GCA_019234945.1 Silvibacterium sp. | reverse complement strand
CACTTTCGTTCATTACTGGATGCACCGGATCAGCCACACGCGACGGTTCATGTGGCTGATGTTCCATCGGCCGCACCACATGCCCGAGAATATGTGCGCTGGCGCAGTGCTTCCCTTCGTTATGGCGTTCCCCTTGTCTTTGTTCATTATTATGCCCTATGTCTTTGTATTTGGGTCTATTTCGAGACTGTTCTATCCCGAGCCGCTCTATTACGAGATGACCATATTCGTGCTGATATTCTGGATCGCCGAAGTCCACAATCACAATCCGGCATTGTATGAAAAGACAATAAGGACACGGTGGATCCGTTGGCTGTCCTTCGCTTTCTGCAACGGACCCTATCACCTCCTGCATCATGCTGCGGACCGGGACGAGCGATTCCGGAAATCGGCCTGGACGGCGAACTTCGGTTTGGCGTTCTTCTGCATCTGGGATTTCCTGTTTGGAACATTCCGACCCATCGGCGAAACACTTCCGGAACTCGGACTGACCGACAGGCCGCGATTGGTCCTTAACCCGGTGCGTCTTATTTTTTCCGGCATTTCGCAACTCCTGTACGAGCTCTATTGGAACAAATCCTGGCGTGACCGTTTCCTGATCGTGTTCGGGCGGGCCGATTACTACCCTCCGATCAGCAAGGATTTCGCGCTGTACCGTGATCTGGGGAAACGCGTCAATGCGTCGATCGACGTCCTGCATCGACCGCAGCAGACTGGCGCCAAGGCCTAATGCCAATGCGCGACGAAGCACGGTACATCAATGGGTTGTGTGAAGTCCGGCCGAGGTGATGGTTGAGCCGTAAGGTGGTCGGACCTTGTTCAAGCCTGATTGAATTGAGTTGCCGGATTTAAGGGCGTACTCCTTAAATCCGGCAAATTGTCTTCGCACATTTGGCGCTTTTCACTGAGAATCGGACGTGATTCCATCATCCCTGAGCAGACCCGTTCCGGGGGAATGATGAGGCCGAACGAGACGGTATCGAAGAGCGAAGCGGACCTATTTCCGTCGCGGCTCGACCAGGTGATCAACAGGCGCCACGGGCTGGTGCAGTTGGCCGGACTGATCGACTGGAAGTTCTTCGATCAGCAGTTCGAATCGCTCTATTCCGAGACCGGCCGCCCCGGCATAAGCGCGGCGCGGCAACAGCTGATCGCGCAGGCGATGGCCGATCAGGCGGGACGGAAGACCGCGCGCAGCGTGAAGCCGGACGGACGAGTGCCAGCGGTGAGCGTTTCAAGTGGATGTTCACGTCTGAAAAGCACGCGACAAAATGCGCAGAGCCTATCCGACCCACACCGCCGGTGGCGTCGATCCCAAAGAGACAAAATTGCTGTGACGTTGTGCTAGTGGTGAAAATCAGACGGATGGTACCCGTCCGATTTTCACCACCGAGCCCGCGCGGCGTTTGAGCGGGCCGAGGCCGGAGGCGGAGGCCACGTATCGAGTCCTAGTGGTGCGGGACCCTTATGAGAGACCCGCACCACTAGGCGTCTCCCATCACCGACTGGGTGGCCGAAGTGCGTCCCTGGACTTCTTCGAATTCAAGGACATTTCCGAACGGATCACGACCATAGGTGGTTCGAATGCCAGGCGCTATCTGCGTGGGAGGGCAGTGAAACGTCATGCCGCCGCTGACGAGACGCTCGTACTCGGCGTCCAAGTCCGTGACCGCAAAGCAGATATGCGTGATGCCATGGTCGATGACCGGCTTTGTCGAGTCCTGTGGCTTAGGGTTTCCGGCCAAGAACTGGAACAATTCCAAAAGTAGATTGCCGGCCCGCAGCACCGCCATCTTCGTGGCGGTCCCGCGCACCGCAAGGATTTTTTCTGCAATATCCGAAGCCGGAGTGTCCTTTTCCCACCCGAATTCCATGACGACAGGGAAACCGACAAGATCACGGTAGAATGCGACGGCCTTGTCCAAGTCGGGGACGGATAAAGCAACGTGATTTGCGCCAAGTATCATGGAGGAACTCCGTTTAAGGGGTGGGAGTCGAAGACAGTGTACTATTCAATCCACAGCTATGAAATGAAGAGGAACCAATAATTGCCGCCATGCGGCGATAAAGTATCGCTTTCCGAGTTCTAGGCTGGGAGCCGGGTCGGACTGCGCAAAGCCGGCGTTGTCGAGCATGATGGTCAGGATATTGGGAGGTTTCTGAACTTCGGATCTCGCCGCCGCGTGTTCGTTCCACGACTCCTCAAACCTTGTCGCATCCGATTACGGGAGTTTCACCGATTTGCGAAGAATTCGATCCCTCAGGCCGGTAGGCATGAGTTTTCCGAGCCACCATTGCCCCGTCAGCGGCACGCGCGCCTTCGGCCGCCTCGCCTCGATCACCCGGAGAATCGCTTGGCTGACGATGGACGGCGGCGCCCCTTTGCGAACTTGCTTGATCGCCAGGGCACGGAACGCGTCAAGGCTTTGCCGATAGTCGGTTCCCGCATAGGGGGCACCCGTCTCTTCAACCTCATCCCAAATCGGCGTGCGGATCATGCCCGGTTCGATGGCGACCACGTTGATCCCATAGAGCCCAAGTTCGAGGCGCAACCCGTCGGAAAGAGCCTCGACGGCAAATTTCGAGGCGGAATAGGCGCCGACGAATGGGAACACTAGCCCGCCGCTGGCCGAACTGATGTTGATCACGCGCCCGGGCGGATGGGGGCAGTCGCGGCGAGCCCCCAGCAGCGGCAGGAACGCCTGGGTGACCGCCAGGAGCCCGATGACGTTGACATCCATCTGCTTGCGCAACTCGTCCAGCGGGATATGCATCAGCGGGCCCGAGGAGGCAATCCCTGAATTATTGACGAGGGCCGTCAGTCCGCCGTCGCCGACGGCCGCCCGAACCTGCTCGACGGCCGCCGCGATTTTCGCGTGATCCGTGACGTCGAACATCAGCGGGATGAAATCGTCACCCAACCGGCTCTTCACCGATTGCCCGTCGCTTTCCTTGCGCACACTACCGAAGACGCGGTATCCGCGCTGGACAAGCAGGCTGGCGGCATCCAGACCGATTCCCGACGACACGCCGGTGATCACAATTGACTTTTTCATGCTCCAACCTTTCGTGCGTCGGCGCGCGGCAAACCGTTGCACAGCATCTTGTCCAACATGCCGCTCAAAACCCACTGCAACAGCGCGCCAGTTAACGGCCGCCGATCCGCCATCCCACCTCGGTGCACTTGCCCTTGAGCGTGAGCGTGACGAACGGACCGATCCTGCTTCGAGTTCTTTGTAGACGATGGCACTACACAATGGATGTCCAGGTCGCGTTCGGGCCCTATCAACCATGAAATCCCACCGCCATGAAAGCGCTGAGAGTCAATATTTGTCGCCACGCTATAATTTGGATGGAGCCCATGACCATCATCGGCACGGGCGGAGTGATGATCCGCCTTCGGCGGAGCTAGAGCCCCTCTCACCCTCATCGGTGGCGCGGTGGGGCGATTTTTCTCAGGCGGCACCGTTCCGGACCGACACCTTCCGAGGCGCAACCAAGAGCGCGAGAGATGGTCTCGCTCCGCAGAAGGCGGATTCTTTGTGGCGACAAATATTGACTCTGGACCCTTTCATGGCGGGCCGATTTCATGGTTGATAGGGCCGTAATGGTAGCCGGGAAATCCACGGTGTCGCACCGTTGGAGAGGCTTCGCGTTGCTGGCCGCCGCAACTCTCGGAAAGACATCGTCATGCATGACATCGATCGTCCGCCGCAGGCGGTTTTGTTCTCCGCGCTCATGGTGCTGGCGGCGCTTTTCATGACCTACCTCGGGACAATGGCTTGGGCCTTTCATGTGACCGCGGTAAGCCTGATCCTCGCGGCCGCCCTGCTGTGGACCGGGCGCGCGCCGAAGCTGTTCAAGGCGATCCTGCTGGCCAACCAGGTCAGCGGCCTTATCCTGGTCGTCGACCTCGCCGCCGGAGACGCGCTGCACCTGCCGAAACTCACCATTTCGGGTGCCGCCCTGATCGCTAACATCCTTGTCGGCGGGCCGGCCATGGCAATCCTCTCCGCCGTTATTCTCACCACGCTGCATTTCGGCCGGGACCTGAAGGCCTGGCTGGGATCCAGAGACTGATCCGAGGGGACGACCATGACCGCAAAGAACATTCTGACCGCCGCCATTCTGGCCGCGACCGCCGTGACGTTCGGTCCGCCGTGCCGTGGCGCGACTCTCACCGGCACTATCCATGTCGAGGGTGGGACGTCGGCCCTGGGCGCCATGCTGACCATGTGGAACGAGGCCCAGGATCGCAAGGAAACGGTCTATGCCGACGCCGACGGTCACTTCGCCCTCCATAACGACTTCGGCGGCAAGCTGAACATTCGTGCCCGACTGGCCAATTTCGACGATGCCGTGACCCAGATCGAGATTGGCGCAGGAGACGCGCGCAGCATCGAGCTGACCGTGACGCGTTTCGCCACGCCGGAAGCCCTGTCCGACGCGCTGACCGCGTCGGCGCACACGGCCAAATTACCTTGGAAGGACGCGGCGCAGCGCAGCCCCTTCGTCAGTCAGTGCAATTACTGTCACCAGGTCGGCAATGCCTTTACGCGGACGCCGCGTGACGAGAGCCAGTGGCGGGAAACCGTCGATCGGATGCAGACCTATTTCGCCATGTTGAGCGCGACCGAGGCCAAGACGGTCGTCCACACCCTGGCCCTCGGCTTCGACGGCAAGCCGGTGAAGGCGGAACTGGACTATCGGCCCAGCCCGGTCCTCGCCCACGCCAAGGTGGAACAGTGGCTGGTCGGCGACGCCGGCAGTTTTATCCACGATGCCGATGTCGCCGACGACGACAACATCTACGGCACCGACGAGGGTAACGACCTCGTCTGGGTGCTGGATCGCAAGACCAATCAGGTCAGCAAGTACCCGATCCCCAGCGTGGGATTGCCGCGTGGCGGCATGTTCGCCGGCATGAGCTTGCCGGTCGGCATTTTCACCGGCGAACATGGACCTCACTCCATGGCCCAGACGCCGGACGGCCGCATCTGGATCACCAACGCCTTATCGTCCAGCCTGGCGTCCTTCGATCCCAAGACGCATGAGTTCAAACTGTATCCGCTCGGCGGCGAAATCCTCTACCCGCACACCATCCGTGCCGACAAGGAAGGCATCCTCTGGTTCACCGCCAACGTCTCGGACATGGTCGTTCGGTTCGACCCAAAAAGCGAGAGCTTCCGCGTCATCCGCCTGCCGTCGCACGGAGTCTGGCGATGGATCACTGACCAAATGCTGCCGACGGTGCTTCACGCGGCGCGCTGGTTCCCCAAGAAGAACCTGCCGCTGGCGATCTCACAACATAAGTTCTTCGGCCACACGGTGGTCGCTTCGGCCTATGGCATCGACGTCGACCCAAAGGACGGAGGCATCTGGGTGGCGCAGATGTATGACAATTACATCGTGCGGATCGATCCCCAAACCTTCGCGGTCACGGCAATCCCGACGCCGCATGCCGCACCGCGCCGGCCGCGCTTCGACGCTGCGGGAATCCTGTGGATCCCATCCTTTGACGAGGGGATTCTGATGCGCTTCGATCCAGAGACCCGGCAGTTCGAGAACTTCAATCTACCGCTGCTTGCCGACGGCCAGTACGAGGTGCCCTATGCCTTGGCCGTCAACCCCAAGACCCAGGATGTTTGGATCACCGCCAACGCGTCGGACCGCATTCTGCGCTTCGATCCCAGGACTCACGAGTTCATCAGCTATCCCAGCCCGACGCGGACGACGGTGATCCGCGACCTTGCCTTTACCAGCGATGGTCGCGTCTGCAACTCGATCTCGAACCTGCCGGCTCCGGGCATGGAGGACGGGCTGGACAGCTTCATCTGTTTCGATCCAATCGGCCAGGACAAGGACAGGGCTGCCATCGCTGCGATGGGTAAGACGGTGCCGTAGCCGGAAAAGTCGTTTCAGCACCGTATTTGAATCGTAGCGCTATAATGACGGTAGCGCTCCTCCGCTACCATTTTTCCCGGTGCCGTCAAAGGCGGCACGAAACGCTCCAGTGGAGCGTTTCGAGGGAAAAATCCGGAGCGCCAGCGAAGGAAAACCGGTGCCGCCAAAGGCGGCACGAAACGCTCCGGTGGAGCGTTTCGAGGGAAAAATCCGGAGCGCCAGCGTAGGCTAAAAGCGCCATCTCAACGAGTTGGCAGGCATTTCCAATGGGGGCCTAAGCCGCCTCACTTGCCAAAGCTATGTAATTTACATAGTATCACTCAATGAGATTCGAGTTTGACCCCGACAAAGATGCCGTAAATCGGCTGAAGCACGGTGTGTCACTCTCATTCGGCTCTCGCGTCTTTGACGATGCCGATTTCCTGCTGATTCCAACCTTCCGCGCAAAGGACGGGGAGAACCGCTACAAGGCGATCGGCGAGGTCGAAGGGAAGCTTTGGACAGCGGTTCACATCCTTCGCGCGGACGTGGTGCGTTTTATATCGGTCAGGAGAAGCAATGATGGCGAAGAAAAACAATATCGTGCTTGAGGCTGACTCGAACGATCCCGAGGATTTTCCGGTCGATCAGGCCGCGCTCGATCGCGCTCAAATGGCGCGGAAAATCAGACGGTTGCGAGATCGCCTGGGACTTACTCAAGCTGGGTTTGCGAAGCGGTACGGCATTCCGGAGAGCGCCATCCGACAATATGAGATCGCGCGGACGATGCCGCCGCCTGCGGTGCGAGCTTACCTGACCGTCATCGAACGCGAACCGGAAATGACGGCGCGTGCGCTTCATCCCGAGGCTGCTTAAGGAGAGCAGCGGTATCATAATCCGCGTGTCGGGGGTTCAAGTCCCTCCTCCGCCCCCAAATCTTTCCTGACGTCGGACTTCGCAGTCCCGACGTCGGACTAGGGTTTTGCAGTGCCCAAAAGCTGCTCAATCAGGCCAAGTACGCGAACTGCCCGGGATGCGCGAGAGATGCCGTAAAGCGCAGCTGTAGTATAAGGGCCGTGGCCATCCCGACCATGGATCGGCCATCCGCTGGGCGGGGTTGTCTGTCGCGCCGGAGGGCGCTACTTTTGGTTGTCTACCGAGGGGGCGGGCCATGTGCCGCGCAGCACTATTCCTATTCACGGCAGCCCTATCGATCTCCGCCGTTCCCCTCTGGGCCGCCGGCAGCGAGGAGACGCTTGCCGCCTCGGTCATGGCGATTCCCCCCTGGGGATATGCCGATCCCGCGACCGGCCTGCCGACGGGCCTTTACAGCGATCTTCTCGGCAGGCTGATTCGCGAGGCCGGTTACCGCCCAAAGCTGGCGATCCGCCCCTACATTCGCGTGGCCAGGGACATGAAGACCGGCGAGTCGCGGGTCACGCTTATGT
>JAFAKX010000102.1 GCA_019234945.1 Silvibacterium sp. | reverse complement strand
ACCGCGCGGCGGCGTTTTCAAACCTCCTTGCTGACGGTATTTGCCGGGATTGCGTTGATTATGGCGCTGGTGGGATTGTCGGGGTTGATGAGGTTCTCAGTGAATCGGCGCACGCGCGAGGTGGGTATACGCATGGCACTGGGAGCGGCGCGGCGCGATGTGTTGCTGCTCATCCTGGGAAACGCCTCGGTGCTCGTGGTTTTGGGGCTGGCGCTGGGACTCGCGTGCACATGGATCGCAACGCGGCTGCTCAAGTCATTTCTGTTTGGCGTGGTCCAGCATGATCCATTCACTATCGTGACCGTTTCAATACTGTTGGTGGTGTGCGGCCTTATGGCGGCGTTTCTGCCTGCACGGCGCGCCGCTTCCATCGATCCCATGCGGGCGTTGCGGACGGAATAAGAAAGGCCCTGCATAGGTCCCTTTGGGATCGCGTGTTGAGATTGACGCTCGGTTTACGCAAAATCGCCAACTCGCTCATCGATCTCGATCTAGGCGTAACACCGGTAAACCGGACATTTCGCCCGCCTCGGACCGGTCCCCCCCCGAAAGGGAAGTATTGCCGACCATCCAACCGGAACTGAGAACACAGTAGAAACGGCTCTTCCAAGGCTGTAACTTCTGGCGCGTGCTTAGCACTGCATCAGATAGACTTATCCGACGCCAACTATGTCAATCTCCCCAGGTTCGAAAGTCAACCAGTACGAGATTCTTGCGCCTGTGGGTTCGGGCGGAATGGGTCAGGTTTTTCGTGCGCGAGACACTAAGCTTGGTCGCCAAGTAGCCATCAAGGTGCTGGCTGCTCACCTCGCCTCCAACATGGAGGCCCGAGAGCGCCTGCGACGCGAGGCGCAATCGGCTGCATCCCTCGATCACCCATTCATCTGCAAGGTCTTTGAGATTGCAGAGGCCGACGGTTCCCTCTTTCTGGTCATGGAATTCCTCACCGGCGAGACACTGTTCGACCGTCTGCGGGTCGGAAGGATGCCTCTCGATGAGGCGCTGCGCATAGCCCGCGAGATCGGCGAAGCTCTCGAAGAAGCGCACAAGAACCGCTTCCTGCATCGCGATCTAAAGCCGGCCAACGTGATGCTCACGCAAGGGCATGTGAAGGTAATGGACTTCGGGCTGGCGCGGCAGTTTACCAACACCGCGCCGAGCATCGTTCATAGCGACTCCGCACCCACTATTGCCGCTGTCCCGGAACTCACAACGCAGGGTACTATCGTGGGTACCCCCGATTACATGTCTCCCGAGCAGGTGCGCGGCGCGCAGCTCGATCAGCGCTCTGACCTGTTCTCTTTCGGTATTCTTCTCTGCGAACTTGTGGTAGGCGCCAACCCCTTCCGCCGCGACTCGTCTACCGAGACCATGGCCGCGATTCTGCGCGACCAGCCCAACCTGGCCGGGAACCTGCCGCAGGGGCTGATAATCATGATTCGCCGGCTGCTGGCCAAGGACGTGAGCCAGCGCTACCAGTCCATGAACGACATGCTGGCCGATCTTGCCCGGCAGGCTGCCGCGGCAACCGCGCCGATCGAAGAGCCTGGCGAAACGCCTATTCCACTGATCGGGCGCGAGCAGGAGTTTGCCGAACTCAAGCGGGCCATGAATGAGGCAATCGCGGGGCGCGGATCGATCGTGATGGTTGGCGGCGAGCCGGGTATCGGCAAGACGCATCTGGCTGGCGCAATCCTCGAAGAAGCGCGCAAGCGAGGCGCCGTTGCGTTGATTGGGCACTGTTACGAGGGCGAAGGCGCGCCACCTTACATTCCGTTCGTGGAAATCATGGAACAGATTGTGAGCACGGCCCCGCATGCCGCACTGCGCGTAGGGATGGGCGACGACGCGCCGGAGATAGCACGACTGATTCCCGAACTGCGTACCATTTTCCCCGACCTGCCTCCGCCCATTCAGCTTCCGCCCGAGCAACAGCGGCGCTTCTTCTTCAACGCTGTGCGCTCCTGGATACAACGCGCCTCCAAAGTGAATCCCGTCGTCGTCGTCTTCGAGGATCTGCACTGGGCCGACGAGCCGACCCTTCTATTGTTGCAGCACATTGCGCAAGCCCTGCCTGCCATGGCAGATTTGCACATCTGCACCTACCGCGACACGCATTTAGACGCCACCCGCCCGTTTGCCAAGACTCTGGAGGCCATGCTGCGCCAGAAGCAGGCCACGCGCATTTCGCTTCGGCGCCTACCGGTAAACGGGGTTGAAGACATGTTGGCGGCCATGAGCGGGCAAAAGCCTCCACCCTCCCTCGCCCGCGTTGTCTTCAATGAGACCGAGGGCAATCCCTTCTTTGTGGAAGAGGTGTTCCGCCATCTCTCTGAGGAAGGCAAACTCTTTGACGAGACGGGAAAGTGGCTCCCCGGTCTGCGTGTCGACCAGTTGCAGGTGCCGGAGGGTGTGCGCCTTGTCCTGGGCCGCAGGCTCGATCGGCTCGGCGCAGACGCACGCAGGATCCTGACAACGGCAGCAGTGATTGGCCGAAGCTTCAGCCTGCGCCAACTGGAGGAACTGGAAAATAAGCAGGTCGATGAGGCTTTGGATGCTGTAGAAGAAGCGGAGAAGGCGCACCTGGTGGTCGCAGAGCCGGTGGGCCGGGATACACGCTACCGGTTTGTGCATGAACTGGTGCGGCACACGCTGGCCGAGTCACTGAGCCTGCCGCGCCGCCAGCGCATTCATGCGCGTGTGGCCGAGGCAATCGAGCGCCTCTACGCTGCCAACCTTGCGCCGCACACCTCCGCGCTGGCCCACCATCTCTACCAGGCCGGCGCTGCCGCTGATCCCGAAAAGACAACCACCTACCTTGAGCAGGCAGCAAGCCAGGCGCGGGAGGCCGCGGGATGGGAGGAGGCACTTGCGCATCTGGACAATGCGCTCTCCCTTTGGGAGGGTGAAAGCAGCCTACGCGTTGCCGAGTTGATGTCCCTGAGAGCCAACGCCCTGCGCAGCATGGGGCGCTTTGACGAAGCTGTGGCCGGCTACGAAAGAGCGATGGAGCTGTTTGAAGCTGAAGGCGCTATTGCCAGGGCCATCGACACTTCTGAAGATCTCCTCTGGATTCATGGGTGGCGCGCCGATCTTGAAGCGGGAGCCCCAGTCCATGCCCGAATGCAAAAGTATCTGGACGGGGCGGACCTGCGATCGAAAATCAATTTGCTCATCAGCACGATGATGATGCAGAGCAGCACAGGCAATGTTGCTGAGGCTGCCCTCACGCTGGAAAAGGTCAAGGCTCTGCACCAGGCGGCCGGGATTCCCTTTGCAGGGGTGCCAGCCAATTGTGAGTGCGAGCTTCTCCTTGACTCCGGGCAATATGCCAAGCTCATGGAAGCGAGCCCGAAGGCTGCCGCGGAGTTTCGCAAATCCGGTGATCGATGGCTAGAGTCCGATGCTGACCGCAGAACGGTGTGGATGGAATATTGCTTGGGGCGTCCTGCTCAGGCGGCTGCTGCGTTACCTGACGCAATTCTCCGCGCCGAACGGACAGGGCACTACGGTGCTCTCTGGGCATTGAAGAGCCTCGGCTCAGCGATACCCGCAGCTTTGGGCGATCTGGCCAGTTCTGAAAGGGAGGCGCGCGAAGCGTACGAGTTTGGCGAGAAACACGGTATTGCCTGGAGCTTCACCTCCTGGGTGGCGCTCGCTGAGTTTGCGTTCAACCGAGGAGACCTGGCAGCGGCGGAGCAGTTTTGCTTCGACCCCTCCGGAATAGAGCCAAAGACTTACGCTGCCGGAATGATTGATTCCACACGCTTCCTCCTCTTTGCTCGTTCTGGGGATGAGCGGGCTACCGAAGCCTGGGCCAGGCGGAGTTGGAAGCTGCCTGTCGCAGGGCGACTGAATTCGACGGGGTCGTGGATTGCGCTTATCAACTCGGTGGTCGGGCTGGCATCGATGGGAAAAAAAGAGGATGTTGCCCTGATGAGGCCTCTGACAGAAGAGTTGCTCCTCACCGGCGCATGGATCATGCGCAGCACCCTCTGCCGGACAGTTGCGGGTATCGTTGCCGCTTGCGCTGGAGATTGGGCCGCAGCCGAGGAGCACCACAGCACCTCCATCCACCAGGCAGACACCGCGCCTTACATGCATCTGCAACCGGTGGCGCGGGAGTGGTACGCCGCCATGCTGTTTGACCGCAACAGCCCCGGGGACGCTGACAAGGGGCGTGCACTGCTGCAGGATGCAATTACTTTGTACGAATTCCTCAGCATGAGCTACCCCGCCAAGTTGGCCAGCAAGAAAATCGTAGCGCTCTGAGAACACTACTGCGCGTTGAGCATCCGATCGCGATTTTTGAGTTCGGGGTGTGTCACCGTTAGGCAAGATCGGAAACGCCTCGTAGACAAGTTTTGGAGTGAGCCTTTGAACTTGGTCTGAGGCGTTTTCGATTTGCGGGTGAGAAGGAAGCGGCAGGCGTTAGCCGCAGTCGCGGTGATCCTGAAAGGGATTATGG
>JAFAKX010000011.1 GCA_019234945.1 Silvibacterium sp. | reverse complement strand
CAGTTCGCGGCAAACGGCGCGTTCACGGATAACCTGGCGCAGGCGGATCCCGAGAAGGAGCGCGGCTTTGTGGAGAGCATTGTTTCAGGGAAGTTCCACAACCAGGCGGAGCTGGGCGTCGAGAGCGCCCGGAGCGCGATGCTGGGACGGATGGCCGGCCAGCTCGGACGCGAGGTCACCTGGGACGAGCTGCTGGCGCATCCCGAGGAGTACAGGTTGGACGTGGATGTGAGCCAGTTCCGGTAAATGCGTTTTCTTCAGCGCAAAGATGCAAAGGCGCAAAGGAAATGCGGAGAATTAGGATATGTCTGGAAGGCGCCAGAGGACGGACAGCGCCTTCTATAGGGCCGTTGCCATGCGCTCGTCTTGCCGCTTTTGTCTTCGCTGCTGGCCGGTTTTTCTCGGCGTTCTTATCTTCTGTGCCACCATCGTTCCTGCCATGTCGCAGCCAAGTCGGCAGCGGCTGATCCTAAAGGACGGAACCTATCAGGTCATCACCAAGTACGAGGTCAAGGGGGACAGAGTCCGCTTTTACAGCGCCGAGCGGGATGAGTGGGAGGAGATCCCTTCGAACTTGATCGATTGGCCGGCTACGGCCAAGTGGAACCACGATCATCAGCCGGGCGCGGATGCTGAAGCGGAGGCGGAATCCGGAGGTGCTTCGAATCCGAATGATCCGGGGCTAAGCGAGGCCGCGAAGCTCGATGCCGAGGAGCGGGCCGAGCGTGACGCGGAAGCAGCGCGTATTCCTGTAGTGGCGGCGGGCCTGCGCCTGCCGGATGAGACGGGGGTATGGGCGCTCGATACCTACCAGGGGCGGCCGGAGCTGGTGCATGTCCTGCAGGCTAACGGCGATTTGAATCGCGCGACGGAGCACAGCATCGTGCGGGCGAATATGGTTTCGTCGGCAGGCGCGAAGGAAGCGGTGCGGATCGAAGGCGCAAGCGCTTCGGTGCAATTCCATGTAAACGACCCGGTGTTCTACGTGAGCCTGGACGCGCCACCCTTGGCAACGACCGAGGATTCGACGCACGGCGCTGTGACCGTCGATACACACGGGGCGAGTTCGGCGATGCAGGACAAAAATTCGCACAGCTCACCGGATAGCCGCTATGTGATTCTTCGCGTGACGAGCAACCGCAACCTGCGCACAATTCTGTCGAGGGAGATAGCGTTGCTGGCGCAGCCCGGTCATTCGGAAGACGTGATCGAGACGGACAAACAGGTCCTGCCCGGCAGGCGCTGGATGAAAATTACTCCGAAAGAGCAGCTGCTGATCGGCGAATATGCGCTGGTCGAGATACTGTCACCACGCGAAGTGAATCTGGATGTGTGGGCGTTCGGGGTGAATCCGCGGGCGAGGGAGAATAAGGACGCGCGCACGCCGATCGGCGGAGAGTAACGGCGTTAGCCCACCATACCCATGCCGGCGACGGCGACGTTATTTCGTGTCGAGCCCTTGACGAGGTACATCATGGTGTCCGCCGCGCGGATGATTTCGTGAACAGAGGTGCCGTCGTCGGGATAGGTTGCAACTCCAAAGCTGGCGCGGACTTCCAGGCGCAGGCCATCGGTTTTGGCAAAGCGCATTTCGCGGAGAGATGTCAGCAGGTGTTCGGCGGCCTTGCGCGCGGCGAATTTGCCGGTCTCGGGCAGCAGCACGATGAACTCGTCACCGCCGTAGCGGTAGACCGAGTCGACCTCGCGGACGACTGACTTGAGCCCCTGCCCAACTTCGGCAAGCACGCGGCTGCCAATAAGGTGACCGAACTCGTCGTTGATCTGCTTGAAGTAGTCGAGGTCGATGAAGATGAGGCTGAACTGGGATTTGAATCGCCGCGCTCGCTCGATCTCAGTCTCAAGTTGCCGGTAGAGGTGACGCACGTTGAAGAGGCCGGTGGTCTCGTCAGTAATGGTGAGCTCCTGGATGCGCTCCATCGCCCGGGCGTTCTCGATGGCGATGGCTGCGTAGTCGCAGAGCACATGCAGGAAGGAAATGGTGTAGTCGCTCAGGGTGTCGAGCCGGCAGTTCAGGAGTTCGATGACGCCGAGGGTGCGCAGCTTTGAGCGGAGCGGCATGCAGATGGCCGAGCGTACACGGATGGGCCGTCCAGCTTCGTTGCGGCTGCCAGAGGTGGAGAAATTCGCGTCGAAGCGCGGGTCCTGGCTGACCTCGGGGACGATGAGGCTTTCGCCGTGGGCCGCGACCCAGCCGGCGAGTCCCTTGCCGATGGGTACGCGCAGGCGCGCGAGATCGGCCTCAGTGTGGCCGACGGCAACGGCGTAGTAGAGTTCCTTGTGGGCTTCGTCCAGCAGGAGCAGAGTCCAGGTCTCGGGCTTAAAGAACTGCTCCATCTGCTGCATGATGGCGCGCAGAATGGCGTCGCGGTCGAGCGATGAGGTAAGGGCCCGCGCGACGTTGTGGAAGACGAGCAGATCCCGCAGGTTCGGGTCGTCGGTGATGGGATTTTGCGGGGCCATGGGTCTTGAATGCTGATTCTGACACAAGCGGGGGACGATTCAGCATATCGAAGGTGGGGGGCAGCGGTAATCCTGGCGCGAAGTGGTGCCAAAAGCCGTTGAAGCGGCAGTGAGTCTATTGTGGTAAAACGATTTTCACCGGGTAGCTTCGCCAACATATCGAGGTGAGAGATGGCTAGTGTGAACAATCCCGATCGTCGCGAATTCCTCAAAAAGTCTGGAGCTGTAACTGCAGCCGTTCTGACGGGGTCGGCGCTGCCAGCTCGCGCCGCAGCAATCGATCTGCCGCCACTGCCCTCCAATCCGCGCACGCAGGCAGCCATGCCTACGAGGAACCTGGGCAAAACCGGCTATAAGGTCGGGATTTTTTCGCTGGGCGGACAGGCAGCGCTCGAGCGGAGGAACAATTTCGATGTCGCGGTGCCGATTATTGAGCAGGCACTAGACCTCGGCGTGAACTACATCGATACATCGTCAATTTATGGCGGGCCGGAGCGCTGGAGCGAACAGTATGTGGGCCGGGTGATGAAGACCCGCCGCAACGAGGCGTATCTGGCGACCAAGACGAAGGAACGGACGCGCGACGGATCGATGCAGATGATCGAGAAGTCGCTGAAGCTGCTCAACACAGACCATGTCGACCTGTGGCAGCTGCATGATATCGGCACGATGACGGACGTGAACGAGGTGTTCGCCAAGGGCGGAGCCATGGAAGCCCTGCTCGAGATGAAGGAGCAAAAGGTCGTTCGCAACCTGGGCATCACGGGACACTACAGGCCTGACGCGCTGATGGAGTGCATCCACCGCTATCCGTTTGACTGCATCCTCATGGCTATCAATGCGGCTGATCCGCATCACTACAGCTTTTCCGATGCGCTGCTGCCTCTGGCGGTCGAGAAGCAGATGGGTATTATCGGCATGAAGGTGCCGGCGCGCGGGCGTCTGCTGGCGTCGTGGACGCCGCCAAGCCTCGAGCAGCAGAAGCATTCGTGGGAAGGTATGGTGATCGCGCCTACTCCTGGAACGCTGAAGATGCGCGAGGCGGTTTATTACACACTTTCGCAGCCGGTGTCGACGATCATCATCGGATGCGATTCGATAGCGCAGCTTGAGGAAAATGTCCAACTGGCGCGGGAGTTCACTCCGCTGAATCATCAGCAACTGGCCGAACTGACGGCCCGCTCGGAGTCGGTCTCGAAGCCGTCGCTGTTCTTCCGTTTCTACGATAGAGCGTAAAGTCAGAAGTCGAGGCGCAGCCGGAAGTAGATGATCCGGTTCGCCTGCGAAGTGGAGAATTGCGTCGTTGAAAGCGTGGTCGACTCGCCAAAGAGAGACGAGCCAAGGACTCCCACAGGCGTGCCTCCATTGACGGTATTGAAGATGTTTTGGGCCTGGATCCCGAGGTTCATCGTGTAGCGCCGGGCGATATCCACTCTGGATTTGCCCGTCGTCGCGGCAGACTGCTCGGCGAGCGGTGGCCCGAAATTGAAGTTCCGAGTCAGTCCCAGGTTAAGCATCACCAATGCGGGGCCGGTCCCGTAGTTCATGGGAATGATTTTCTGCCCGGGCAGAGGATCGGCATCGAAATTTCCCCAAGGTGTGCGGTAGACGCTCGGCCGGCTCAGGTCGGTAGCGAAGGCGGGCCGATCATTGAACTGCGAGTCTCCGTTGAGGTCCTCTCCAATCGTGATATTGAAGGGAGCGTTGGACTGCGCTATCAGAAACGGGTTGAGCCGCAGCTTCAGCGGCAGGCCGACGAGGCCTCCGAGGTACAGGCGATTGCGAACGTCCTGCGCCGCGCGACCGTAATCGACGTTCAGATCGTACTGATTGGAGGGGAAGCTGCTAGGACCTCCGGTGTCGCTATGGCTATAGCCGAAGATGTAATAGCCATAAAGCAGGACCGGTTTCACGTTCAGGTGGAAATTCGTAAAGATCCGATGGCGCTTGGATGTGGCAAGCGAGTCGTATTCATAAATGTTCTGCAGTGTTCCAAGGGGGCGTATGCCGCTCGTCGGGTCCGCGGGATTATAGGTTCCGGGGAGCGGGGCATTGATGTTCCGGGTGATGAGTTGATCGACTCCGCGGTAGTAGGTGTAGTCGACCGAGAGCGTGAGATGTTTGAAGAATTCCTTCTCGAGCCCGACGGTCTCCTGGACGGTGATGGGCGAGTGCAGGTTCGGACTGATGCGAAAAAGTGTCGGCAGAGTGGCGGGGCCGAGAGAGCCACTTGGCGGAATGTTGGGATAGAAGTCGGGAAAGTTGACCACGTACTGCTGTTGCAGAATGCCGTTCTGCCTGGCTGCGTTTACAAGAAGGTCTGAAGGGAACCGGTCATAGAAAACTCCGACCCCTGCCCGCAGGACTGCCCTGGCTGGCTTGTCGTTGCTCGCGCCAATGGCCCAGGCATAACCGACACGGGGCGCGAAGTTGGTGTGATCGGGAATGCCGGTCTGAGATTCGAAACGAAGGCCGGGGGTCAACGTCATATCGGGCCTAAGTTTCCACTCATCCTCAATGTAGGCTCCGACATCGGCGACGTTGACGGTTACTCCTGTCACGCCACGAATAATGGAAAACTGGCTGGCGCCGCCGCCGAGGGCGCGTATTTCTGCGGGAGGCAGGCGGTTCGAGATGCCCTGTTCGGTGATCTGGTATGCGTCGATCGACGGGAAGATGAACTGGCCATTGAAGCCAGCCGAGGAAAAATTCCCGTCCTGGAGATAGCGGAACCGCGCGCCGGTGTGGAGCAAATGAGAGCCGAGCAGAATGGAGACGTAGTCCTGCAGCTCGTAGTGATTCTGGCCATCGTGGAGCTGGCCGATATTATTCCCTCCTCCAACGAATGCGCCCTGTACGAGGACGGTAGGACCGCCATCGAGCGAGACGGAACTGTCGTTAGTGCGCATGAACTGAAAGCGGGTTTCGTTGATCAGACGCGGGCCGTAAACCTGGGTATCACTGAACTGAAGGCTCTGGTCGGTATGGCGGCTATTGATGCCCTGGGTCTCGAGTGAAAGCTGGCTCTGGACAAGGTTATCCTGCGTCTGATGACCGAACTGATAGCGAAAGCTTATGGTTTGAAGCTTGCCGAGCTGGAAGTCAATGCGCGGACCGAGGTCCACGGAGGTCTGCGGGCTGGAGATGGTAGAGGTGTATGCGGGTCCACTGGAAGATGTGATGGCGTGGATGAAGGACTGCGCACCGACGGTCTGCTGGTCGCCGGTGAGGAACCAGGTGCTCGATTTGGTCAGCGGGCCGCTGATGTTGCCTTCGGCATAGAAAGAACCATAGGGCGGCTGCTCCTCGACATAGGGATTACGGGAATTGAGCGCCGAACTATCACCAAGTAGCGTGAGGGTGCCGTGCAACGCGTCTGAACCTGCCTTGGTGAGGATTTCGACACGACCCGCTCCTGTGGTGTCGAACTCGGCGGAAAAGGGATTCTCGTTGATGCGGATTTCGCGGATCGATGACTTGGGGGGCAGGCGAGTGGCGGTGAATCCGTCCACGAAGAGCTTTGCGCCCGAGTCGCCGCCGGCCATGGCCTGAATCTGAAGCTGGAGTTGCTGTGGGTCGGTGGACAGAGCTTCCAATTCCGCGCCCTTTAGAACGATGGCCCCCCGGTTCTGATCAGGGCTGGCGTCGAGGTTCTGATCCGAGACGGCGACCTGGTCATGCTGGACTTCTATCTTGAGCGAAATGGCAAGGCGCAGCTGCTGGTCAGAGTGGAGGGTTATGGTGCGCTGGTCCACCCGGAAGCCTTTGGCACGAACAGACACTATGTAACCGCCGGGAGAAACGGCCGGAAAACGAAAGACACCGAAGGTGTCGCTGGCTGTAGTTAGAGTCTGGCCGCCCGGGGATGCCAGATGGACGTGTGCTGAGGGCACGAGCGCCCCAGCGGGATCGGTGATGGTGCCGACGAGGCCGGCCGTGTTTGCCTGGGCCAAGGCGCAACTGCAACCGAGCGCAACCAGAGCAAGCTGGACGGCAACCCGCAAAAGCACGGTTCTCAGAAATGGGGGACGGAACTCCTGCATCGGTTGCGACGTTCAACCTACATCCAATCCGGAATGGCCGGCTTACGGCAGGAGCCGAACTCTTCCGGACAATTTTTGCAGTCTGCCGCACGGGCGCGGGAAAGACTCTTCCGGGTCGGGAGAAACTCTGAGTTTCATGGCAGGAGCTGAGTGCGGCGTGTCTCTCAGTCGTTACTGCTCACTCCCCTCGGAAGGATATTTCGGGAACTGTTCAAGTAACCCTAACATATCAAAATCTTGGCCCAGCGGGAGCAAATAACGGAATGCCGAAGGTAACGAGCTACTGTGCCGGCGGTGCATAGCACTCTCGTGCTAGAGAATTGGAATGGAAGTGGGATTCAAAGATGCGGCACCTCGCGAGATGCTGTGGTTGTCAAGGGGGTTGCAGTTTGGGGGAACGGTAGCTCCTTGGACACGAAAGGCCTGTCACTCGTGACAGGCCTTTCGTATTTTGCCAGGGACCCGGGCGCCACGCGCCTGAGGTCCGCATGGCTCTAGGTAGTCGGGCGTGGCTTCACGGCCAGCATTTGCGCCGGGACGGGGTTGCCGTTCGGGTCGGTAAGGTTTGGCTGGATGGTTTGGACGTCCTTGAGGGCTGACGGATCGACGAAATGCACAAGGTTGTCACCCGAGGTGCTGACGAAAAACAGCGTTTCATCCGGCGAGAAGACGCCCGCGATCGGAGCCCTGGCTCCGCCGGAGAGCTGCACATTTGTTAACGTTCCAGCTCCTGAGCTGGGAATCTGGTAGGCCGGCAGCAGGCCGGTCGCGGATGCGGAATTGTAGGTTACGAAGGCGATAGCCGAGTTAGGAGATGCGACGACCTGGTCGATCTCGGAGGGACTGATGCCGGTCAAGGGAAGCTGGTTGAAGGTGGGGGTAAGTGTGATTCCGGTATTGGTTGTCGGGCAGGGGCCGGCTGGAATTGCCACATTGATATCGGCGAAGCCCTGGCTGACACTCGCGCCAAGGATGTGGGTTCCACTGTAGGTGGCAGTGACTTGATCGGTAGCTGCGCCGACGGTAGCGGCCAGCGGATAATAGACCGGCGGGTTTACCGTAACGTTGGCGCAGAAGGCATGCGCAGTGGTCTGCGTGCCCGTAATGAACGGCCCGATGCTGGGTACTGTGATGGCCAGGCCGGGTCCGCAGAATGGATCGTAGGCGGCGGTTCCGGGTGCGAGCGGGCTGTTGTTGTTCAGCGTGCAGGACGGGGTGGGCTGGGTTGTGGAGATGTTGTAGGTGCTCCAGCCGGTGCTGGCGTTGTGGACATACAGGGCGTCGGGCCCGACGATGTAGACGTTCTTGCCGTCGGGCGAGAACGCAGCACGGGTCGCGAGCCCGCCAATGCTGGTGTTGGCTCCGCTCGATGACGTATAGAGGTAAATGACCTGGCGCAGTTGATCGTTGATGACCACGGTTGAGCTATCTGGAGAGACGGCCAGCACTACGCCGGGGACGCTGGTGTCCTCTTTGCCCAGTGTGTTGGTCACGGCGCTGTAGATCATCAGCTCGCGATAGCTGCCGAAATAAAGGTTGGTGCCGCCCTGGTCGAGGACCATGGAGTTCGGAGGATAGGGTAGACGCACTGGGGAGCCGGGGGTTCCGGTGGTGAGGTCGATCGCACTGAAGAACTGCGATTGGGTGGAAGCCATCCAGAGGTAGTTGCTGCTGCGGCCCGGCGAGGAGACGCTCAGAGTGTTGCTGACGATGGGCAGGCCAGTTCCGAAGACGCCGATCTGGCTTACTGGCGCCGGATTGCAGGTAGCAGGCTGGCAGATGGCAGTGATGGCAGTCTCGCTTGGGAAGGTGGAACTCACCTGCCCGGCAGCACTGACGGCGATTTCCTGGGGCTGGGTGGAGGCGTAGTCGAGCGTGAGGCCGTTGAGGACTTCGCCGTTGGTGTCAGTGATAACGCCAGTGATATTCTGCGGCGCGCTGGGTTTGACGACTGCGGTGTCACTGCCATTGATCGACAGGGCGATGCTCTTGGGCGGGCAGGTGTAGAAATATCCGGCGGCCGAGCCTGAGCTGGTAATTGAAACGCCCGCGTTGATCACCGTCGAGCCGGGCATGTTGGCCGTCGTTGTTCCGTTTACGCCGGTGCCGGTGGTGCTGGTGTTATTGATGGTCACGATTGCTGAGTTGACGGCCGTGTAGGTAATGGTGCCGACATAATTCGGCTGGCCGTTAAGGCCGTTCGGAATGGGAATGCCATTCGGACCGAGCACAGTTGTGTAAGAGGTCAGAAGCGGGCCAGCCTGATTTTGAGAGGTGCATTGCGTCTGGGCTGAGGGATTAATGGTGATGGCGGTGATGGGCGGGTGAACGTAAACAGGTACGGGATTGCTGGTTACGCCCCCTCCACTGGCCGTAAGCTGGGAGACACCGCAGCTGGTGGCATTGCATTGGTTGGTGTTTGACCCTGCGGGGGGAGTGCAGATAGTAAAGTCGGCAATGCCGCCGGGGCTGTTGCGGTTCCAGGTGCCTCCGCAGACCCCACCCGTTGGCGAAATGTCGGCGAGCAGCAGGTTGCTGCTTCCGTAGGTGTATTTGCCTACCGATGCCGCCTGGCCCTTGCAGTTTGTGGCTGTCGGCTGGGAGAGCTGGCCGATCTGTCCCCAGGAAAGGGAGATGCCGGTGGTGGCTGGGTTCAGGGCGATGGCCGCGACCGCATTGGTTTTAGGACCGTAACCGAGGCCGTTGCAATAGGCTCCTACGTTGGTTGCGCAACCGGAGATCGAAATGCCTATGGGAAGAGAAAACAAGAACAACGCTATAAAAGCGAGATACCGCCGCATGAAACCTCCCCGCCCGCGCGTGACGCACGAGCGGTCTTTCCAGCCTGAGAATGTCGAATCGTGCTCGCCTGCAATGGCTCCTGCATTTTCAGAGATACTGTAGCCCAAGTCTGCATTGTCCAGGGTCGCCGACTCGCTTTACCCAACGGACGAACACCTGTCCGTTGGGACCCTAATCCTGTTTGTCGCGGCGACTTGAGGCCGGCAGCAATGGACACACTATCTCTGAAAATGCGTTCGAAGCTTGAGTGTAAAAGGTGACACTGGCTTCGGCAAGGAGACGGAGCATAGGATGTAGACGGCAGCAAACACGTTTCGTCGCAGGCCTCGGCTACACCCCGAACCCCTCCTTTACGGCATGTACTCCTGGAACCACGCCAGTGCTCTTTCGAGGACGTCGCGGCGGTGCGCTGGGTCGACAAAGCCGTGACCCTCGTTGGGGTAGACGACCAGCTGCGTTGGCACATGCTCATCGCGCAGCGCATGCCAGAACTCGAAGGACTGCGGAGCGGGGCATTCGCCGTCGCGGTCGCCGACGACAACTAAGGTCGGCGTCTTGACGCGCTTGATGAAGTTGATGGCGGAGCTTTTCGCGTAGACTGCGGGATCGTCGTAGACGGAGGCGCCGAAGAAGGGGATCATCCACTGGTCGATGGAATTTTCGCCGTAATAGCTCTGCCAGTTGGAGATGCCGGCTCCGGCGACGGCCGCGCGAAAGCGGGTGGTCTGGGTGACGGCAAACATGGTCATGAAGCCGCCGTAGCTCCATCCCGTGATGCCGACACGCTCGGGGTCGATCTGGAATTTCCTGGCGACGGTATCGGCGCCGGCGAGGATATCGTGGAGGTCTCCGTAACCGAAGTCCTTGCGATTAGCCTGGGTGAATTTCTCGCCTTCGCCGTAGCTGCCGCGCGGGTTGGGCATGAGAACGAAGTAGCCGAGCGCGGAGAAGGGCGCCGGCCCGTATCCGGCGTAGGGCCAGCGGGGCAGACTCGCAGAAGAGGGCCCGCCGTGGACGTAGACAACGAGGGGATATTTCTTCGCGGCGTCATAATTGGCGGGATAGAGTAGCCAACCCCGGACGTTGAAACCGTCGTTGGTCCATGTAACGGACTCGGATTTGCCCCAGGAGGGTTTGAGGCCATCGTTGTAGTGGGTGATCTGGCGGAATTCATAGCAGCCATTGTTGACTTCATCCGTACATTCCGCGGCCACATCGCGGGCGTACCAGACTTCAGGGGCTTCGGAGTAAGAGCTCTTGATATATGCGAAGTGGCCGCGAGCGATGGAGATGCTGCCCTCGAGGCGGCCGTCGCCGAGCGTGGCCGGGAAGCGGAAGTTGAGCGCGTTGCCCTTCGCCGTGTTTCCGGAAGAGGAGTCCAGTGCGATCGTCCTGAACTGGCTTGACCCTGCTTCGATCGCAGAGTAATTGATCAGCGGCGCGGTATCCCAGGCAATCCATGTAGCGGTCTCTCTTCTGCCTGCCGTGAGATTTGCCGCCTCGCCTCCGGCAGCCGGTACGACACAAATATCTCCGCCGGTAGCGCCCTGGTCGGACATGAGTCCGGCAATGAAGGCGATCTTTGAGGCATCAGGCGACCAGCGGGGGACGGCGATCTGGAGGCCGGAGACGGGGCCTTTGGTGCTACTGGGGTCGACGAGGATTTGGGGTTGACTCGCAACGACGTGTTCCCATTGAACCTGTCCACCCTTAGTGATCGCACGGATAGGCATTACTTGGGTGTAAAGCTTCGCTACCCACCAGTTATTTTCGCCCGGAGGCGCTGCGGCGACGTATACGAGTTTGTGCGAGTCAGGCGACCAGTCGAATTCATAGACGTGGAGGTTGGGCAATGACATCTGAGTTATTGCACCGCTCGCGACATCGGCAGCTGCTATACGCTGAACCTCAAGGCCTTCGACCCCGATCACTCCAGAAGGCGGCTTCATGGCAGCGAGCGCACCGGAGGGGCGGGTGGCCCCTTCTACATAGAGGAAGGCGAGAAATTTGCCATCCGGCGACCACTGGAGCTCCTTGGCGTAGCCGTTGAGCTGGGATAGCAGGCGGGGTGCTGCGTCGGATCCGGCCTGAGCGATGAAGATGGCTGTCTTGTGGTCTGGCGTGCAGTCGGAAAGGAAAGCCAGCGTCTTCGAGTCGGGGGACCATGCGAAGCCGCTTTCGCGGCCTTTTTCGCTGCCTTTGCAGGCGGTGATGTGATGAGGATGGTCGGAGTCGGCGAGGGTGGCTACCTCGATGCCGCCGTCGGGACCGCTGACACTCCAGGCGATGAAGCGCGCGTCGGGTGAGAGGCCCGTCTGCTGGATGGTGCGGACCTGTTCGAGCGAGGCGATGATCTGTCCGATGCGCGGATCGTGAGCGGGAGTGGGATTCTGGCCGAAAACGGGAAGGCTAAGAAAGGTGAGGAGGCTCAACGGGGCCGGTGCAGCGAGACTGCAAACGTTCATGAGTGGATGCTAGCAGTACAGAAGGTGCAGCATTGCTGATCTGATAAATTTCGTCTGAGCCACAGCGTTTTGTTTGACGCACGTAAATCCCCTTGCTATTCTAAAAAGGTTCCACGAGTGTGCTCATTTCTTCTGTGTGAGCGGGAGAAAGAGAGAGGCTCAAGCAGTAATCATCACAGGTGGCTCGCGGATGTAAAGGCGGGCTTGAAATTCTGTGAGTCCCTGCCGGACTCGTGCGGCTGGGATGGATCGCATCATCGGATCGCATTGGGTCTGCGACCCCCGTCACCTTGACGGACTATGCAGACCGGAACCAGCGAAACGGAGTTGGCCGCTTCCCGAATCTGCCGCAGGGCGGATTTGAAAGTGCGCTCGGCCACCGTCGGGGTTCTCGTCTGGGACCAGGTTAGGCGGACGCGAAGCAGGAAGATTTGCGACTTCGCACGGGTAGACGCTTGAGGGCGTCTTGAGGTGAGTGCGGGCGAGATTGCGCCGGCGTGCTCATGTGTTCGAAACGGTTTGCTAAGGAGTCTGGTTTGCCTACATTCAGTCAGCTGGTAAGAAAGGGCCGTACGGCGCCGCGGTACAAGACGGCATCTCCTGCGCTGCAGGGCTCGCCGCAGCGGCGCGGAGTCTGCACGCGCGTGTACACGCAGACCCCGAAGAAGCCGAACTCGGCGCTGCGCAAGGTTGCGCGTGTCCGCCTGACGAACGGCATCGAGGTGACGTCGTATATTCCCGGCGAAGGTCACAACCTGCAGGAGCACTCGATCGTGCTGATCCGCGGCGGGCGTGTGAAGGACCTGCCAGGCGTGCGGTATCACATCGTCCGCGGGACGCTGGACTCGGTGGGCGTGGTAAAGCGCACACAGAGTCGCTCGAAGTATGGCGCGAAGCGCGCCAAGGCTGGCGCTGCCGCAGGCAAGAAATAGGGACTGGCCGTCCGGGCGGCGGCTTCGCGTGGCCCTCCCGCTGGTCGGGGTTCGGACATGGCGCGGTTGTAGTGAAGTGATCGGAAAGATCAAGTTTGCTGTTTTAAGAGAGATTGAAGTTATGCCGAGAAAAGGTCATATCGCCAAGCGTGAGGTCGCTCCCGACCCGGTGTACAGCTCGACGCTGGTCACCAAGTTCGTCAACTCGATGATGTGGGACGGCAAGAAGTCGACGGCGCAGGGAATTTTCTACACCGCCATGCAGAACCTTGAACAGAAGGGCGGCGGCTCCGACGCGCTGACGCTGTTCAAGAAGGCGGTCGAGAATTGCAAGCCTCTGCTGGAAGTGAAGACCCGCCGCGTGGGCGGCGCGAACTACCAGGTGCCGATTGAGGTCAACCCCGAGAGGCGCACCTCGCTTGCGATTCGCTGGCTGGTATCTTACGGCCGGGCGCGCGGCGAAAAGGGCATGATCGACAAGCTCACGAACGAGCTGCTGGACGCGGCCAACGGCCGCGGCGCGGCGATGAAGAAGAAGGAAGATGTTCACCGCATGGCCGAAGCCAACAAGGCCTTCGCGCACTATCGCTGGTGAACTGGCCGTTCAGGCAAATAGCGCCTTCGGCGCATTTGGGACGGTGGTTGAGAAGGGATTGAAGGTGGGAGGGGAAGCTGCTCCCAAAGGAACTATGAACCTCGGGCCGTGAAGGCTTGAGAGAAGCAGAGAGAAGAAACTGTGCCACGTCAAGTACCGCTAAATCGTTGCCGGAATATCGGAATCATGGCGCACATCGACGCCGGGAAGACGACGACGACCGAGCGCATCCTTTTCTATAC
>JAFAKX010000194.1 GCA_019234945.1 Silvibacterium sp. | reverse complement strand
GAGGAGTCATACCTTTGTACCAAGATGGAGATTGCGGGAATAAGATCTTTCTGTTTCTCTCTCAACCATCGTGACGGCTGAGGATCGGAGAATAGTTGGATCATGGCAGGGACAGCGAATCAGCAGGTGCTGCATCATCGAGGGAGTGTCCTGGTCCGGCGGCAAAGGCTGGAGCCGGGAGAGGCTTCGCCGTGGCATCGCGATCCGTTTCATCGGGTGACGGTGGTGCTGAGCGGAGATGTCTTGAAATGGAGTTTCGCGATGGCGGAGAGGCCGTGACGTGCAAGGTTACGCCAGGCGATGTGGACTGGTCGGAGTCTGGCGATCGCGTTCATCGCGCGGTGAATGTTGGGAAAGAAGTCTTCGAAGAGGTGGTCACGTTCTTTCTCGATCGTCCTGACGCTGTCCCGCAGCCGGAGGACGAGGATCCCGGTCTAGATGCTCTGCTGTGATCAATTCGCAGCCAGAATCATTCCGGCGGCGGCTAATAGATCAGGCGCGACTGCATCAGGTTCAGGTCCAGTCAGCGAACATGCGCTCTCGCAGGCAATGAAGATGGCCTTTGCTCCAGCTCGGCTGCCGCACTCGATGTCGGTGAGGCGGTCGCCGATCATCCAGGAACGTGATAAGTCGAGACTGAATTCTTCCCGAGCCTTGAGCAGGAAGTATGGGGATGGCTTGCGGCAGGCGCAGGCGCCTGAATAGCGGTTTCCGGTTCCGTTGGGATGGTGGAAGCAATAGTAGAAACTGGCGAAAGCGATCCCGTTGACAGCTAAGCCCTCGACAAGCTTCTCGTGAATTGCGCTCAGGTCTTCGAGGGTCGATTTTCCTTTTGCGTAGTTCGGCTGGTTAGAGACGAGAAACAACAGGAATCCGGCGTTGTGGATGGAGCGCAGAGCCTCGAGTGCACCGGGCACAAATAGGAAGCCGGCCGGCGTAAGCGGCGCCTCGTATTCTCCGGTTGCAGGATTGAAAACGTTGCGATTGATTACGCCATCGCGATCGAGAAAGACCGCTCGCCGCGCAAAAGACTTGTCTGTTCCCATTTCATCTCATTTCGTTTGAGCCGTGGGTGGGAGACAATCAGGTGCCAGATGACGGCCTGAAACGACTCGACTAGCGGGGTAACAGTGTCGGCGGAAAACTCAGGAACAATGACACAGGCGTCGGCCACCTGGGCGGTGTAGCCGCCGTCACGGCCGACGACTCCAACGATCGTTGCTCCGGTGCGAACGCCAAGCCTGAGGCTTTCCACGATGTTTGTGCTGATCTTCTTCTCGAGAGATCCTCCACCGACGGAAAAAATGAACAAGGCATCATCGGACCTTAGCCGACTGCCACGAAGCCAGTTGGCGTAACAAGACGACCATCCCTCGTCATTGATGCGCGCTGTCAATTCGGAGACGTTATCAGTTGGTGCGTATGCTTCGATACCAGCAATCTTCCTGAAGTCATTCACAGCATGGCCGGCGTGGCCCGCGCCGCCGCCCACTCCGAGAAGAAAGAGACGGCCCTCTCGAGAGCGCGTTTCCAGGAGCAACTCGACAATTCGGTCGATCTGGCACGCATCCAGGTTCATTGCGGTATGTTGTACTCCTGTCAGGAATCTCTGTGTGTACTCGGTCGGCTGCATGTTCGCTACCTTTCTGCTGTTTCGAGTTAACTGGTGCGTAACAGAGTGCTTTCGCGTCATACGGCAGAAATCGGTTGTTGGGGACGTGCGGAGATGGAGGGAGACTTCTGTCCGCTTCTTCGCCAGCGCTGAGGAATGAAAAGGAATGCTGCCAGCCACATCAGAGATCGAGGAGTCGGAGAGCCCCGATAGACGAACTCCCTGATGAGAAGCCAACGGGCTGCCGGTCCCGCCTTCACCTTCACGGCCCTTGCAACACATTCGGTGGCAATAAAAAAGGAGTAAGCCTTCGGCGTGAAGTATCCGCGCATCTCCTGCGCCCACCGCAGGGTGAAGTGCCAGTCGAGCGCCCGCCCGACACTCTGGCGGTTGTCGGCAACACGAAACACAGTCAAGGGCTCGGGCACAAAATCAAAGGCGACCTTCGGATTACACGCTGCACGCAAAAGCCAGTCCCAATCCTGGTGCCTTCTGAGTCCGAAACGAAACGGGATCGCCAAGACGGCCTCACGGCGCGTCAAGAGCGTGGAGGTTTGCATGGTGTACGGCCCATCCGCAAAGGTTTTGCGACAGAACAACTGCTCGCTCACCGGCAGCCGGGGGTCGACGGGGTGGATTGGCCTGATCAGATCGCACTCCGGCTTTCTGACGATCAGCCTTGCAGAGATGACCGGAAAGGGCGCCTGGCTTGCTTTCGCTGCTTCCATCTGGCGCGCGATTTTGTGTGGAAGCCATTCGTCGTCGTCGTCAAGGAAGGCGATCCAATCGCCTTTTGCGGCACGAACACCAATATTCCTTGCTTCGGAGCCGCCCAAGTTCACCGCAAGCGGGATGACATGAAGTCGCTCATCACCAATAGAGGCGAGGGCTTCCTCAGAAGTCCGGCCTTCTCCATCGATGACGACGATGACTTCTATCGAAGACCAGGTCTGGCAAAGGGCGCTCAGCACGGCTTTCCGCAGAAGCTCGGGCCGGTTGAGCGTAGGGATCACAACACTGACGAGTTCGGGGCAGTTCAAAGACGGAACCACTCCTTCCAAGGCTGATCAATCGGTACTGCCAGAACCGCAAAAATCTGCGGACAGGATAGGGCGGGACAAAGCAGACTTACACAGCAAAAAGTGACTGATCCTCACTTTGGTAACGTTTTGGAACCAGCCAGTTCCAAAAAGGAACGGAAACCATCGAAACAATGGATTGTCCCGCGATTCGTGCGAACGCGCTATTCTTGGCCACATCTATGCAGCGCACACCGAGAGGCATCGTCCGTTGGCTGTTCGATCCGCAATTCGGACCGGCGGATCGTCTCATTCCGCGGTGGGTCTTCCTGCGTGCGCTCGGAGCGATCTACTTTTCAGCTTTCTACGCGCTACTTTTTCAGGTTCGCGGCCTGATCGGCCCGGACGGCATCCTTCCGGCGGCCCAGTATCTTGTGCTTGTTCGACGCTCCCTGCCTGCAGCGCGGTTCTGGTTTGCCCCGACGCTGCTGTGGTTGTCGTCGAGCAATGCCATGCTGATGGCTATTTGCTGGGCGGGACTTTTAGCGTCCATCGCAGCGCTGCTCAATCTATGGACGCGGCTGAGTTTCTTTATCTGTTTCGTCTGCTATCTGTCCTTCATCGCCGCCGCAAGTGAGTTTGCGAATTACCAATCCGACGGAATGTTGCTGGAGGCCGGGTTTCTGGCTCTGTTCTTCAGCCCGCGCGGGGTTATGCCGGGGTTGGGCTCGGAAAGCCCGCCACCGCGCGCGAGCCTGTTTCTGCTGCAGTGGGAATGGTTCCGCATCTACTTCGAGTCGGGCATCGTGAAATTGCTGAGTGGCGATCCCGAATGGCGCCACTTTACAGCGATGGACGAGTACTACCAGAATGGCCCGCTGCCGACGTGGGTCGGCTGGTATCTCGAGCATCTGCCACACTGGTTTCATGCCTCGACTGTCGCGGGGACCCTCACGATGGAAATCATCGTTGTGTTTCTGCTCTTCTTCGGCAGGCGGGCGCGGTTGATCTGTTTCTTTGGGGTAACTCTGTGGCAGATCGGCGTGATTCTCACCGCGAACTACACGTTTCTCAATTACCTGGTGCTCTCGCTCGGTTTTCTGTTGATTGACGATGGCTTTCTCCAGCGCTTTCTTCCCGCCCGGTTTCGGCCGTCAGTGCCGCAGGCAGAGGAAGTTTCCGAGGCTCAATCGGAGGCGCCTATCTCCATTCTTGGAAGCGCTGAGTCCACGGATGAGCCCGGGATCGAGTACCGGAAGCCCTCACACTTTGCCGCATTTCGGCTGGCTTTGACCGCGGTGATGCTTACCCTGGTCGCGTACGTAACCACAGTGGAGTTGATCAGGATG
>JAFAKX010000240.1 GCA_019234945.1 Silvibacterium sp. | reverse complement strand
TCGCCGGGCAGATCGGAGACGAGTTTGTGGGGCAGAGCGGCCGGAATCACTGTTCCGCGCTGGACCACCCAGGGACTCAGCGGCGGGAGGCGCGTTGTCTTCAGGTAATCGCCTTCGCTCGTTTCTCGGGATTCGAGGAACTGGCGTTTTTCCGCTTGCCCGTTCTGCACCTCGTAACTCTGTTCGGAATCGGAAGCGCCTGCGGCTGTCTGCGGCTGCCGCAAAGCGGCCGCGCCGGTTTCAGGCGCTGGCACTGCAGCGACTGGCGTCCGGAGAAGAGAATTCAATTGTGGAACTTCCGCCTGCGCCGGGTCGGCAGATGTCGGGGCGGCGCTGGCATTCTGCTCCCTCGCGCCGGTGGGGCCTTCTACGGCCT
This sequence comes from Silvibacterium sp., assembly GCA_019234945.1. Taxonomy (GTDB): domain Bacteria; phylum Acidobacteriota; class Terriglobia; order Terriglobales; family Acidobacteriaceae; genus Silvibacterium. Next base: position 2,365 of record JAFAKX010000240.1, on the reverse strand, counting down.
GCTGGAGGCGTGCATACTGGTGCGCGAGTTGCTGCTTGCGAATCTCCGCTTGCGGATCGACTGGTTGCGTTATCGGCTGTGGCGGCGGATACCAGACGGCCGGCGCTTGCGGCTGACCAGCAGGTGGTTCGCTTGCCGTACCGTTCGGGAACGGGTGCGCGACGGTTTTTGCGGCATTCACGAACGGGGTCGTGACCGCACTGTTCCCAGGCGACGGAGTAGACCCGGACGCAGGCGACTGCCCCAACGAGGCGATCGGCACTTCGCCCTCGACCGCTTTGCGATTGCTCTCAGCGGCATCGGAGGCCACAACCTGTTCCTGCACTTTCTGGGTTCGCTGCTCCTGTTTCTTGAGCCGATAATGAAAGCCGAATACAACCGCGGCCACTACGACGAGAAACACTCCGACTGCAACGGCCATGAGCCGTGGAGAGATCGCGCTCAAAATGACCGGCCGGCGGCCCCACAAGTTAACGGTTGCCACTGCTCTCTCCCGCTTTGAGGCCGTGATTCCTGATGCAGGCCCGCTGCTGTTTCTCGCCGACGCTTTCAAGGAGGCAAGCCCGTTCGAATACTGCATCGATCACCAGTTCGTTTCCCTGCCAATGCGCATTGGCAGGAATCGGGCCGCGTTCATCGCTGATTTCAATGACGGGCAAACCCCGATGCCGCGCTTCTTCCGGGAGCGTGATGTAGGTATGCACTCCGTCATCTCCGATCGCGGCCGGTTTGAGATACGCCGCATCTTTGCCGTGTAGCCTCACCGTGTAGTGCCAGTTGCGGACGGGTTTCGCGGTGTTCAGTCTCGCGAGCCGCTCTCGTTCCGCTTTTTGCCGCTCCTCGTCGGCCAACTTTGCGGCTTCTTCCGCCTTGCGCTTGGCGGCTTCGTCATCGGGGTAAAGGAAGGCCACGCGCGCCATATGTTCGTTTTCGGTCGAGATCAGCCGCACGTAATATGGGCGCTTGTCAGTGCCAACCGTCATCGTGGTGTCGAGCCCAGACTCGGTCGGCTTCAATACGAGGTAAGTGAACTCGTCAGCTCCAGTGCCGGTGGTACGCGGTGTAACTTCAAAGCGATGATCGCCCCAGTCGAGCGAATCTTTGATCAGTTTTTCGCCCGCTTCGAGATCAAGCTCGCACACCTGCAGCACCGCGCAGACGACGATTGGAAGGTTTCGGCCATAGGTGAACAGCACGCGTCCTCCCGAGCCGCTTACCGGCGGCGGTCCGGAGTTCAGCCAGGCGGCGGATAAATTCAGCGCAAGAAGCACGTTCGGGGGCAGCGGAACTTGACGGTGCAGTTCGATGGCTTCGCCGATCCCAATCGTCCCGCTGATATCCGGCGCTTTACGTTTTTTGTGCGGACCCGGGCTCGGAACCTCTGGCGGCGCCCCACTCTGCAATACCTCAACGGCCTTCTGGTAGGCCGCAGGCGAAGGCGTCTGCTGCTGAGCAATAACCGGCAACGTAGTCGCGAGGAGGGCAATCAGAATGGATCGGTTCATTCGACAGGCTCCCAACTCAACTCGGTCGCCAGAATGCCGAGGCTGTTTTCTTCGCGCGCCTTTTCCGAAGTGGGAATATGCACGGCGTAAGTGATGCGTGCCCGCCAGGTCTTCTGTGAGGTCACCTGCCCGGAAAGCGAGGTGGTCGTCTCCTGCCACCAGATGCCGTAGGTATGTTGACCTTCAACATCGAAGGTTTTGTATTCGACGCTCACGATCTCGCCGTTCGCGGCGAGCTTGATCGGATCATTTTGCTCGTACCATTTGGCGAGGGCTTGCTTGGCCTGCGAGCCGTCGCCCACATACATGAACGCCCGGTCCCAGTTGTTCGCCGCCGCGCTGCGGTCCGCGGTTACCGTGCGCCAGTAACTGACGAACTTCTTGAGCGATTCGACCTTTACCAGATCCCAAGTGGCGGCATCCATGTCGACCGGCTTGACTGGGCCAAAGTAGGCGACTTCGTTCTGCTTACCGCGTTCGAGGACATACAAAACCTCTTTGCGCATCGAGCCGAACCGCCACATGCCCCACGCCATACCCGCAAGGACCAGGCCTTCGAGGAAAGCCATGTACATCCAGTTGCGCTTGCCAGCGACCAGGTTGCTCCAGATTTCTTCAAACTCCCGTTTGGCGCGTCTGGTCCGTGTGTCGAGAACGTTTGTATCCGTTGCGTTCGTCATAGCTCCTCCCTAGTGATGGAACCCGTTGAACTGCGGCGGTGAACCGTGAGGACCGCTGTGCGGCATGCGCGCAATCGCCGCCGCGCCGGTCTGCGCAATCTGTGCAATTCCCGTCGCGATGCGTCCTGCACTTGACGATGAACTGGAGACTTCGACGGAGCCGGCGGATGCTTGCGGAGG
>JAFAKX010000235.1 GCA_019234945.1 Silvibacterium sp. | reverse complement strand
GGCACTATCGCGAGCTTCACCGCTACGGCGCGGCGCCACGCCTCAGCGGCTACGATTGCATCCGCCTACGTTTGCAATACGTGATCGACGAGGGCTTTGGATTTTGTTGCGATCGATTTTTCCGTTCGTTGGTCGCCAGAGAGATTTGAATAGGATCTCCGACTGAAGAACGGAAGCGTCTACCGAGCCACCGTCACAAGGAACGAATGGACCGCGATATGATGGGCATCGCGGCTCCGAGACCGTAGCCGTACGGCTGCATTCAGGGCAGATTGACGACCCGCAAGCTTAGCCTTTTCAAAGGCCCGTAAATTTCTGTTGCTTTTTCGGATCGTTTGGGCATACGCTTCTCGCTGATTTCGAATGAAGGGGTTTCGTATACTCAACTTGTTGTATAGACAGCTGTACAGCCGATGCGATGCTTAAGCTACCCCTTCAGAAGTAAAGAGACGTTTTTTCACCCGTATCGGGGCGAAACGCGTGCACGAATCTTGGAGTAGGAGGAGGCCAGCATGAAACGAGTCATCCTGTTACGAGGATTGACGTTAGGACTGTTTCTGGTATGTCTATGCGTCTGTCAATCTGGATACAGTCAACAGATCACCGCTGCGATTACAGGCACCGTCATGGATGCGGCTGGAGCAGCCATAAATGACGCCACAGTCACGGTCACCGACAACGAGCACGGCACCGTCTACAACACGAAAACCACGAACGGAGGCATCTTCAACTTTCCACATGTTCCGATCGGCACCTATGAAGTGAAAGTCGAGGCGCCCGGTTTTGCATCGGAAATTGAACCGAACATCACCTTGGTGTTGAACCAAACCGCGCGCCTCGCATTCAAGATGAAGGTCGGCGCGGTGACCAATACCGTCGAGGTGACTGGCGAGGCCCCGCAACTGCAATCCGACACGACGCAAGTCAGCACGCTGATCGATTCGAGAGCAGTCACCAACATCCCGCTGGCCACGCGCAATTATGTCGAGCTGACCTTGCTGGCTCCAGGCAGCGTCAACCCGGATAACTCCACGTTTAACAACGGCGACAACACTGCGAGCGGTGGCCGGCCCTATATCAACGGCAACCGGGAGCAATCCAACAACTTCATCCTGGATGGGATGGACAACAACCAGACCTCCGACAATCTTCTCGCCGTTACACCATCGCCCGACGCCATTCAGGAATTCAACTTAATCACCTCGAATGCGCCAGCCGAGTTTGGCAATTTCCAGGGTGGAATCGTCAACGCATCGATCAAATCAGGCACGAACCAGTTCCACGGTGATGTGTGGGAGTTCTTCCGCAACGATGTCCTGAATGCCAACCAGTGGGAGAACAAGTTCCAAGGACCGGGCCACGAAGCACCCCGGGCAGGTCTTCGCTGGAACATGTTCGGCGGCACGATCGGTGGTCCGATCCTCAAGGACAAGCTGTTCTTTTTCGCCGATTATCAGGGTCAGCGCTTCGATCATCCGGCAACCAGCTCGTTCATTACCGTATTCACGAACGCTGAGCGGAATGGATGCTTTGCTCAGGTATCCGCGCAACTGAAAAATCCGCTGACGGGTGCGCCCTATGGAAGCGGGCCTGGTTGTTCAAACAACTATATTCCCCCGTCGCAGGAAAACATTGTTGCCACGAATCTCTTTGCCTCAAAATACTACCCCACGCCGATCAATGATAGTCCGACCCTGAATGCGCTCCAGGTTACGGCGTCGGCCCTCAATGCCGATCAGGGCGACTTCAAGCTCGACTACAACATGTCGGAGAAGCTCCACTTCAGTGGGCGTTACTCGCAGGCGAATCAGAACAATCCGTCGAGCAACTCACTTCTTATCCTCGGCAACGGCTTCTCGAACGCGCCGATTCACAACGTCGTCGGCACGATTACTTACGCGTTCACTCCGACGATACTGAACGATCTGCGCTTCGGGACAAGCTGGATCACTCTTTTCAACGGAACCAGCTTCACCCCCAGCATCGGCGACCTGGGAACCCAACTTGGGATCGCCAATGCCAACACGGCCGGGCCAGGGCTGCTGAACATTGGATTTGGAGGCGGTACATCAGCTGAACCCGGCACCGGCACCCTGACCAGCATCGGCAACTCTGTCGTGGATCAGGATTTTGCCGATACAGTTATCCAGTTCAGTGACGGACTGGTGATTACACGCGGCAAGCACGTATACAAAACAGGCTTCCAGATGTGGCGGTACCGTGTTAACACCTTCTACACCGGCAACAGCGGTGCATACGGGTCGATTCTTTTCGGTGGTGGATTCTCGGGTGATCCGGGAGCTGATTTCTTCCTCGGCTATCCAGAAGCAACCGGCAAGGGGGTCAGTTCGGGTGGAACGTGGCACCAATTCTCGTGGACCTTCGCTGGGTACGGCCAGGACGACTGGCGCGTTACACCAACGCTTACTTTGAACCTTGGTCTGCGCTACGAAGCACACACTCCATGGGTTGAGCTTAACAATCGTCAGGACAACCTGAATCTTGTCACTGGCGCAATAGAATTTGCGGGAGTCAACGGCAACAGCCGCGCGCTCTACAACTCTGTTTATGGTCTTCCGGCCTTCCAGCCCCGTTTCGGCTTTGCCTGGTCGCCGGCGTGGTTGCAAGGCAAGACTGTTCTTCGCGGCGCTTACACCATCTCTTCTTACCTCGAAGGGACGGGCACAAACCTCCGCCTTCCGAGAAATCCTCCTTTCACCCCGACTGAGGTCTCGGCCCAGTACCACACGCCCTCCTATATGACTCAGGAGGGCCCCGGAGGTGCCGTTCCGGGCGATCCGTTTGCGGGAGCGATCATGTATGTCTGGGCGCCAAAGGTCCAGCCTGCACTCTCCCAGCAATGGAACCTGACGGTGCAGGATGCTCTGACCCCGTCAACCTCCTTCCAGATTGGTTATGTCGGACAAAAGGGCGAACACCTGATGGTCCCAACACCTTATGCACAGAAGCGCCTGGTGAACGGACAGGTTGAGCCTGGCCTGTACTTCCAGGGTAATCCTGCGCTGCTTGCAGACATCTCGACTGTATCCGGAACTTCTTCCACCGGATACATGACCTACAACGCTCTGCAGGCCGTTCTGCAGCAGCGGCTTTCCAATGGACTGGAGGCGCAGATTGCATATACCTGGTCGCACTGCCTGACCAACAACAGCGGGTATTACGGCACATGGGGAGCGGCGACACAGGCAACTCCGGCATCGCCCTACTTCCAGAACCTGTACAACCCACGCGGAGACTACGCCAGCTGCTATTACAATTCGCCCAACGTCGTCTCTGCTTATGCGACTTATGAGTTGCCGATTGGAACGGGCAAGAAGTTCGGCGGGAACATGAATCGTGCTGTCAATGCGGTCGTTGGCGGCTGGCAGGCCTCCACAATCCTTCAGTTCCGCAGCGGTTTCCCACTGGCCGTTTATAACGCGACCGATACCTCCCAGACCGGCTCGCGAGGTCCTCGTCCGAACTGCGGACATCAACAGGTATTCGGGCGTCAGCCGAGCTTCGCAAAAGGCGTATTTCAGGGCTACCAGTGGATGAGTCCTTCCGGATACTCGGAGCCATCGGACGGAAGTATTAATCCTGCAACCGGATCACCTATTCCGCTTTCCTTCGGCGACTGTCCGGCACAGGGACCGGGCTATGGCCCCGGATTCAGTAACACGGACCTCGGCCTAATGAAGAACATTCACATCACCGAATCAAAATACGTGCAGTTCCGCACCGATTTCCTGAATGCATTCAACAATGTGCAGCTAGGACACCCGAACACCAATTATTCATGCCCGTATGCGTTCCCCGGCTCGGCGCCATGCACCTCCGGGTCTTTCGGGCTCGTAACCACTTCGCAACCCGCAAGAAACATCCAATTCGCGCTGAAGTTCTACTATTAGGCGCGACTGATACACTCGGGGGCAGACCATTTCGCAATGGCTGCCCCTTCTGTCTTCTATGCCTAAATTCGCTGAGTTGTCCCCTCTCATTGTCTTCGCACTTGCGATGACGCTACCATCCGCGGCGCAGGTTTCCAGCAAGACAACAACACCAGCACCAGCGAGTTCGAATGCAGCCGAACATGCTGCATCGCTTGCCGAAAGCGGCCATTGCTCTGAGGCGTTGTCGCCGTTATCGAGGAGTGTGGCCCACATCTCGGACAAGGATCTGCAAAAGAGGGTGGCTCTCGATGGCATTCGCTGCGCCACTTTGCTGCAGCATTGGGACAGCCTAGTGGACTTCGCGCGGGTATTGAGCCAGCAGTTTCCGCAAGATCCCGAGGTCCTGTACGTTCTGGTGCACGCCTATTCCGACCTATCCAATCAGGCCACCCGAGAGCTGGCACAAAGGGCGCCCAATTCCCTTCCTGCGCTTGAATTGGATGCGGAAGCCAGCGAGTTACAGGGGAAATGGGACGAGGCGGAGAAAGACTATCGAAGGATCCTGGAGCAAAATCCGCGTTATCCGGGCATTCACTTTCGATTGGCGCGATTGCTGCTTTCAAAGCCAAATCCTCCAGCAGATTTTCAGGATCAGGCCAAAAAAGAGCTGCAGCAGGAGCTTGAGATTGATCCCGCGAATGCCGGCGCGGAGTATGTCCTGGGAGAGCTTGCGCGCCAGGCTGGAGATTTCGATCAAGCCATCCAGCATTTCAGAAGGGCGACGCAGCTCGATCCGAATCTGGGCGAGGCTTATTTAGGACTGGGCGTTTCCTTATCGGCTGAGAAGAAATTTGCCGAAGCGGTTGCGCCGCTCGAGACAGCGGTCAAGCTCCAGCCGTCGAATCCCGCGGCGCACTACAGCCTGGGCACTGCCTACTCCCGCACAGGCCGCAAATCGGAAGCGGAGCACGAGTTCACTCTGCAGGAGGCAGCGAGCCGCGCGGTAGCCCCGGGAGGACAGACTCCGCAGTGATGTTTTCTGCTTCAAATGGCGCGGGCTGGTCGAGACGGCGTTTTCTCGGCACTATCGCCGGTGCCGCCGGACTCGTCGGTTTGAGCAGATTTGCTTTCCCACTGACCAATGCGCCAGCCTATCCCTTCGAAGAAGTACCTGCATCAGCGAGCGGAATCACGTGGGTGCACACTGCCGGAAAATCCGCCGAGAAATATCTGCCGGAAACCACCGGGGCAGGCTGCGCCTTTCTCGACTATGACAACGATGGATGGATGGACATCTATCTGGTTAACAGCGGCAAGAGTGACTTCTACGATCCCAATCCGCCGCTGCGTAACGCTCTGTACCGCAATAATCGAGACGGGACGTTTACCGACGTAACCGGGAAAGCCGGTGTCGTAGGCGGGGGGTACGGGCAGGGCGTTGCAGTGGGCGATTACGATGGCGACGGATTCCCGGACATTTATGTGACGCAATATGGAAGAAGCATCCTCTATCACAACAACGGTGACGGAACTTTCACCGATGTGACAGAAAAGGCCGGAGTGGCGGCCCCAGGATGGTCGTCGAGCGCAGTGTGGTTCGACTACGATAACGACGGACGTCTCGATCTGTTTGTCTGCCGCTTCGTTGACTTCAGCAAGTCGAAGAACCTACCCTGTACCGCTTACAACAAGCCTGGATACTGTGTCCCGCGGCTTTACAAGCCAATGGCCAGTTGGCTTTTTCACAATAATGGCGACGGGACATTCACCGATTTGAGCCAATCGTCTGGTATTGGCAAGTATCTGGGCAAAGCCTGGGGCGCAGTGGCTGCGGACCTCAACAATGATGGCCGGATGGACCTATTCGTGGCGAACGACACCATCGCGAATTTTCTTTTCATGAATCGAGGGAACGGGAAATTTGAAGAGATCGCCGCGCTGGCTGGCGTGGGATACAGCGATACCGGACGGCCCCGTTCAGGCATGGGAGTGGATTCAGCGGATCTCAATAATGACGGCTGGATGGATCTCTTTGTAGCTAACATCGACCACGAGAAATACGCTCTTTATCAAAACAACCACGACGAAACATTCGATGACCAAGCCGACGCCACGGGGATTGGCGCAGCAACCCGCTTGATGAGCGGCTGGGGACTTAAGTTTTTCGATTACGACAACGATGGCAATCTCGATCTGATGCTCGCAAACGGCAACCCTGATGACCTGATTGAGACCATGCTGAAGGATGTGACCTATCGAGAGCCATTGCTCTTGTTTCATAACGACGGAACTACGTTGCGAAATGTAAGTGCGGAAAGCGGCCCGGTCTTTACGAGAAACCTATCGGCAAGGGGTCTAGCCATCGGAGACTTCAACAACGATGGAGCGGTTGATGTGCTGATCTCAATCAATGACGCCGCCCCTCTGCTGTTGCGCAACACGGCAGCCAAAGAAAATCACTGGCTGGGCATCAAGCTGGTGGGCAGGAAGTCGAATCGGGACGCGGTTGGTGCGTGTGTCACGTACCAGGCCGGGGACCTGAAGCGCTCCAGAACCAAAGTCGGCGGTGGAAGTTTTCTGTCGTCGCACGATCCACGCCTTGTGCTCGGAGTCGGCAAGCGGACGAAGATCGACTGGCTGGAAGTGAAATGGCCTGCACCCAGCGGCAAAGTCGAAAGATTCAGTGATTTGCCCATCGACAAATACGTCACGATCATAGAAGAAGAAGGGATCAAGCCGGCGTAACAATCAGGGGTCAATCGTCAGTAGATCAGGTACGGCTTACGCTTCTCTTCAAAACTGTGAAGGTCCTGCTGCCAGTCCTCTAGAATGCGCTGCGGGTCACGGCCAGAATCAAGGTCGTGAAGCACGGTACGATTGGCAAGGAGAGTCGCAATTTTATCCAGCTGGTATTGCCCGGGATAAAGCCTGTGGAGTGCAGCGGCGATTTCCAGCCCGAGTTCGGGAGTATCGAGGACGTTGCGATCAGTAACGACCAACTCGATTCCGTGGCAGAGCTGGTTTGCGTAGGGATAAGGTGATTGCGGCGTAAAGTTTACCGGCACGAAGCGGATGCCGGGCAGGAATCGCGCATTGAGTTCACGGGCCAGGGCGCGGCCGTCGATCCAGGGCGCTCCGACATATTGGAAGGGAGTATCGGTGCCGCGTCCAACAGAGACATTCGTTGTCTCAATGAGTCCGATAGCCGGATAAAGAATGGCCTCCGGCAGGCTGCGCAGGTTGGGTGAGGGATTGACCCAGGTAAGGCCGGTGGCATCGAACCAGTCGCCACGCTGCCAGCCCTGCATCGCCACTACCATCAATGAGGCGTGAAGCCTGTACTCACCGTTGAAATAGCGCGCGAGTTCTCCGAGAGTCATGGCGTGACGGACAGGAATCGGCGCCACGTTGACGTAGCTTTCAGTATTCGCGTCGGAAACCGGACCCTGCACGAACGATCCGCCGATGGGATCAGGGCGATCTAAGATGACGACTTCTGGACCAGTCTCCCCGGCGGCGTCGAGGAGATAACGCACCGCTGCTTCGTAGGTATAGAAGCGCACTCCGGCGTCCTGAAGATCGACAATCACGGCGTCGAGGCCGCCCAACGTCTCCGGCGACGGCCGGCGCTGCTCCTTGCTGCTGCCATAGAGGCTGATGACAGGCAGCCCTGTCGCTGCATCCGTTGAGTTGGCGATGTCCGGCTTATCGACGGTGCCGATGATGCCGTGTTCCGGAGAGAAGAGCAGCTTGAGTTGAACGCCGGGAATCGTCGCCGGCGCATCTTTGCCAAGGACGTCGATGGTGCGTCGTCCGTGTGCATCGAGTCCCGTCTGGTTGGTGAGCAGTCCCATGCGTAGCGTGCCGCCATGCTTAGCGGCAAGCTGGGCAAGCTCGGCAAAATGATCTGCTTCGAGCACATCGATGCCGGTGAGAACCGAGCCGTTTCGATCCTGCCAGAGGCGCATGCCGGAGATCGATTCGTTGTAGCCGGTGAGCTGCGCGATCAGCTTTCCGTGATCGTTTCGGATGCCGAGAGCGGTAGCAGCAGCATTCGCGACAGCGGTACGAACAGCGGTGATGCTGGTAGGCCCGTTTGGGTAGACGGCGTTGGACATCATGACCACGTATGTATCGTGGGCAGGATCAATCCAGACCGATGTGCCGGTGAAACCGGTATGGCCGAAAGAACCTTCCGGAAAGAGCTCGCCACGGTTGCTTGAGAAAGGCGAATCAACATCCCATCCCAGAGCGCGCAGCGCAGTGCCCGTCGCCGGTTGTCCCGGCGTAATGGTCTTCAGCAGAGTAATGCGCTTCAATGGGAACCGGCTGTGCCGGCCTGCAAGGCGATCGAGCAGGCTCTGCGCATAGATGGCGACATCACCTGCACTGCTGAAGAGGCCTGCGTGTCCGGCGACTCCACCCATGCGGCGCGCAGTCGGATCATGAACCGTCCCGCGCAACATCACTCCGTTGTCATACTGCGTGGGCGCGATGCGGCTGCGCCATGATTCGGGGGGAAGAAAGCGCGTCCATCTCAACCCCAGAGGCTTTGCGATGTATTTCGACTCGTACTGATCGAGAGTAAGTCCGGAGAGCTTTTCTACGAGCGCGCCAAGCACGATGAAGTTGATGTCGCTGTACCGGAACTGCACCCCAGGAGGCGTCACGGGCGTGCTGGCGAAGGCGAGCCGCAGCCCTTCTTCTTTTCCGACCCATGGATCAGTGAGAGAAACGTCGGGTGGCAAGCCGGAGTAGTGGGTGAGCAATTGACGGATCGTAATGTCGGCCTTGCCATTCACACCAAACCCGGGAAGATACTTTGCGACCGGATCGTTCAGCGTAAAGCGGCCTTGCTGATACAGCTGCATGACTGCGGTGGTAGTGGCCAATACCTTGGTCAGCGATGCAACGTCGAAGACCGTTTGTTCCGACATTGCTTCGGGTTGTGGTATCAGGGAACGGTTTCCGTATGCCTTGTGAAAAACAAGGCGGCCATGATGACCAACGATTACCACTGCTCCCGGGAATTTCTTCTCGTTGATGGCCTGGGCGATGATTCGATCGATGGGTTTGAAGTCTGACTTTTGCATAGCGTCAAGCCGGCTGGTTGCGGCTAGAGCCACAATGAATAGGAGAGCAACGCATCTCGTCTGTCTGCTGTCTCGGAACATCGAATCAGTAGCTCGGCTGAGTTTTCTTCTGAGGTAAAAGCCTGCTGGTAATCCAGGTCAGCGCAAACGTAAATAGTGATCCGATGAGCACGAACCAAGTCCAAGCAACTTTCGGCAACACTATCGGATAACCCCCGAGAGCAATGGAAATCGGTCCGGATTGCCTCCAGAGGAAGAGATTCATTGCGAAGCCACCGACCATCCCAATGATCGCGCCAGACTCGGTGGCAGTCCTGCTCAATGTGCCGGCGAGAAAGACCCCGAGAAGTGCTCCATAAGCGACGGACGCTATCGAGAGGCCGACCTCAACCACGTGGCCTCCGCCGCGCGACATCCACGCCAGAACAAAAAGCACCAGCGCCCAGAAGACTGTCATGATGCGCGACCCAATGACCCGATGCCGCTCGCTTGCCGTGGGCCTCCATTGCAGATACAGATCGACCACACTGCTGGAGCTGAGCGAATTTACAGCGGCGCTCAGATTCGACATTGCAGCAGCGAGGATCGCGGCAACCATGAGCCCGGCAACTCCGGGCGGCATCTCGCGCACAATGAAGCTGGGGAAGATACGGTCAGCACCTGATGGAGCAGCCCCGGCGTCGACTCCCGAATAAAAAACAAAGAGCCCCGTCCCAATGGCGAGGAAGAGAGCAAACTGCGTGAGGATGACCAATCCGCTGCTGAGCAGCGCGATGCGCGACTCGCGGAGATTTCGCGCAGCAAGAAGCCGCTGAACCATGAGCTGGTCTGTGCCGTGACTTGCCATCGTCAGGAAGCATCCGCCAATGAGTCCCGCCCAGAACGTATAGGCGGTCGTGACACTGAAGGCGAAATGAAAGATGGTCAGCTTCCCAGCTGCGGCCGCCGCGGCGTGAGTGGCGCTCCATCCGCCGGGAATCTTGTGTCCAAGGGCAAGAACAGCTGCAATTGTGCCAACAAGGTAGAGGATCATCTGTACAACGTCGGTCCAAATGACGGCAGTCATTCCTCCCTCAAGCGTGTAGACGAGGGTGAGCGCGCAGATGATCGCGATGGAGACCAGATCCTGCGTTCCGATTGCGATACCGACAACGATGGAAACAGCGAAGACACGCACTCCTTCTGCCGCTGCGCGCAGAAAAAGAAACAGAAATGCCGTTAATGTGTGGAGACGCGGCCCGAACCGCTGGCCGATCACCTGATATGCAGTGAGAAGCTCACCTCGAAAATATCGCGGCAGAAAGAGGATGCAGACGAGGATTCGACCGAGAAGATAGCCGAGAACGATCTGGAGAAATCCCCAGTCGCCCGTATACGCGAGACCAGGCACGCTGATGATGGTGAGCGCGCTGGTTTCCGCCGAGACGATCGAAAAGGCGATTGCCCACCACGGAACCTTCTGATCGGCGAGGAAATATGTTCGCAGTGAGCGGTCGCGATTGCGGAAACGAAGGCCGAATAATGTTACCGCCGCGAGATAGAAGGCTACGAGCGCCAGGTCCGGCGCACCTAGCCTGGTCTTGAAGAACGCGAGGGGGTGGCCTGCGGCGCCCAGTAGCACCAGACTATTTCTCCTGACTTTTCTGCTGCATTGGTATGCCCAGTTCTGAAGGCGCTGGAAGTCGATGCTCCGTTCGCCAGGAAAACTGCGCTGCGCGGAATTGCGTGCTCCGCTGAACCCATAGCTGTGTAGAGAGATCGTAGCGGACGAGCACATTCTGCAGCCAGTATGGGCGATTTTCGCGCATCCAGAGATCGGAGTAAATCAGGCGGCCGTAACTGTATCCGTCTCGAAGGTCCTCGCAGAGGCCATTGGCGCCCGCGATGGAATAAAAAGTGCCATTGATTTGCTGGGCCTTCGTCGAGTCATTTTGCGAGGCGTACATCTGGCCATAGAGGCTCGCGATGAGGTCTGCAGTTTCAAACTTCTGGCCGATGAAATCGAGCCGCCGGGCACCAAGCTCAAGTGCGTCCAAAGCGTCGGTTTCGCGCAGAGGTCCGGCCGCTCTCGCCTGAGATACCAACGTTATGGCACGTTCTGCGTGGAGCCGCATGTCATGAATCAGAGGCCGCAGCTTCGCGGAGATTGCTTCCCCTTCCGCGCTCCATGGGTCGACCCAGTAGAGCGAGTCTGTTGAGCCCCCAAGATTAGCCTGGTCGAGCGCCTGGTAAATGGCGATGAGCTCGCGCTGTGCCTGGTTGATGTCTCCGGTGCGATCACCGTGGAAGACACTGCCGTACGAGTCCTGGAACTTTGCTGCATCGCTGTTCCCCGATTGCCATGCTGCTGCAGCTCCAAAGAGGACACCATACCAATCGGACTGAAAGAGCCCTTCACCGTCATCGTTCCAGATGGTATTGAGCATGCCCATACTGCCCATGGCCTGCCCATCGCGGACAAAGCCCTGAATGTTACGCAGTGCGTAATCGTTGTCTGGATAGACGCGATTCCAGTTGTTTACGCCGGAAGCGACCCAGGTTTCTATGCCTGCATCTGAGTACGGCTTGAGCCAAGACGAAAAGCCATTCTCCTCGGGGGAGTAGGTCCATGCCACCGCGATCATGTCCTTGGGCAGCCGCTTGATTTCAGAAGGGTCCTTCATGGCGATGTCGCCCCAGAAGAGAAGCCTGCGGTTCAACGGCGCAAGCTTGCTGTGGATCTGGAGAAGGAAATCAATGTAGACAGGACCCAGGCCCTGCGCCTCAACTGCGGCACGCGTCTGACCCTTGCCCAGGCCGGCGGTCTCGTCCGCGCCGATGTGCAGGAAGGGCGCCGGGAAAATGGCCGCGATATTTTTGAACCATTCAGCGATCAGATCGAGGGAGCCAGGCTGGACGGGGGCGAGGACATTCCCCATCGGAGTTTCTGCAAGCGGCGCGTATTGCTCGTATTTGAGGACGTGATGCAGGTGGCCGAAGGCTTCCTGTTCCGGAATGATCATGACATGGTA
>JAFAKX010000066.1 GCA_019234945.1 Silvibacterium sp. | reverse complement strand
CGCGGTACTTTTTATCGCTGGGCACAGGTCTGGCCCAAGGTGTGCGCGGAACTGGCGCGCGGGCCGAAGGTTCTGGCGACCGGAGATATGCACGTTAACAGCTTTGGGACCTGGCGAGATGTCGAAGGGAGGCTCTGCTGGGGAGTGGACGATTTCGACGAGTCGTATCCGCTGGCGTATACGAACGACCTGGTGCGGCTGGCGACGAGCGTAAGGATTGCGATTGACGCGGAGGGTCTGACCATCAAATTCAAGGACGGATGCGACGCGATTCTGGAAGGGTATGTCCGGACACTGAAGCAAGGCGGCTGCCCGTTCGTGATGGAAGAGCACGAGCAGAAGCTGGGCAAGCTGGGAGTGGAAAGCTTCAAGCCTCCGCAGGATTTCTGGGGGAAGCTGAATCATCTGCCGGCGATACGGGGGCGGGTTGGTTCGGGTCTCAAGCAAGCGCTGGAGAAGACGCTGCCGGATGCGCGGCTGGACTACAAGGTGGTGCGGCGGCAGGCGGGTATGGGAAGCCTGGGGCAGGAGCGATTTGTGGCCATTGCCCAATGGAAAGGCGGCTTCATTGCGCGCGAAGCGAAGCAAACGGTACCTTCGGCGTGCGCGTGGGTTAATGGGAAAGCCGGGCATGGCGAGTCGTACTACGAGAAGGCGATCAGCTCGGCGGTGCGCTCACGGGATCCCTTCCAGGTGATGGATGGTCAGTGGTTGATCCGGCGGCTTTCTCCGGATTCGAATCCTATTGATATACAGACTCTGCCGAAGCATCGCGATGAGGAGATGCTGCTGCACGCGATGGGCGCCGAAGGGGCTAATGTGCATCTTGGGAGCAGGCGGCAGACGAGGAACATTTTGAAAGATCTGCAACAGAAGAAGGCGAGCTGGCTGCGAGATGCGGCGGCCGCAATGGCGAAAGTAGTGGAGAAAGACTGGGACCGCTACAGGGGGAACTGAGACCGGAAAAAGATGAAGGAAATACTCTTTCGATTTCTGGCTGGGGGGGTCCTAGTGTCGTTGTTTGCTTTTGTCGGCGACATCTTCCGGCCGAAGAGCTTCGCGGGATTATTTGGCGCCGCTCCATCGGTAGCACTGGCCACGCTGGCGCTGACGATCATCGCGGATGGGAAGGAATACGCGTCGATCGAGGCGCGGTCGATGGTGGGCGGGGCGATCGCGTTTCTGGTCTACGCATCGGTGACGAGCAGAATTCTGATGCGGTACAAGCCGCGCGCACTGACGGCGACGCTGGCATTGATGCCGGTGTGGCTCGGAGTCGCATTCGGGGTGTGGTTCGTGTGGCTTCGATAGGAGTAGATCGTGGGCATCGTCGGGCTTGAAACATCGTCTCTCGAAAGCAGCCGCTGGCGGGAGTATGCGGTGCGGTTTCTCTTCGGTGGGCTGATTACGGCGGTGACCGGTTTGATCGCGAAGAAGTGGGGGCCGGGATTTGCAGGGCTGTTTCTGGCGTTTCCGGCGATCTTTCCCGCGGGCGCCACGCTGATCGAGAAGCACGAAAAGCAGAAGAAGCAAAAAGCAGGAATGGATGGAACGGCGAGAGGCCGGGCCGCGGCCAGCGTGGATGCGGCGGGCGCGGCGATGGGAAGCATCGGCCTCATGGTGTTTGGGGTCGTGGTATGGCGGTTTCTGCCGGATCACGCCAGCTGGGCGGTACTGACAGTCGCCGGGGTCGCGTGGATGGGGGTGTCGGTGCTGCTGTGGTGGGTGCGCAAGCTGGCTTGAGGAGCAGGGAGCAGAGACAGGGATCAGGGGAGTTCTCGGCTTCCGGTCCGCCGGCTGAATAAATTGATGACATCCCAGCCTCAGCCTGTGGATGTGGAATCCCCATCAGGGGACACAACTTAGTTCGTGCTGGTGGCGGCCGATTCACAGGATATTAACAATCCAGTAACATGCGTATCCAGAAGGCACCCGGTTTACTCGCGCCGCAGATACCTGCGGCCAACGATGTGGTACTCGCCTGACAAGACGCGGGCGATGGCTTCGCTGTAAGCGAAATGTTCCTGTTCGAGGATGCGCTCGGAGAGCGTGTCAACATCGTCATTGGGAAGGACAGGGATGGCGCGCTGAAGCACGATGACTCCATGGTCGAGTTGTTCATCGACAAAGTGGAC
>JAFAKX010000063.1 GCA_019234945.1 Silvibacterium sp. | reverse complement strand
CCATTCGCCCCAAAACGAGTCTTGAGGCTGTCGCTAACCTTTTGAATCAGTCCCCGGAAGATCTCAGCCGGTCTGCTGTGACTCTATTTCGATTAACGGAAAATCACACGGAAGAACGGGGTGGAGGCGGTATCGTGAACTGGGCGTGCTGAGGGCTGTTGAAAGCACGATCTACGGAGAGACGAGCGCATGAGCACCTCACTTCAAATGGTTTATCTGGCGCGGCACGGCGACACTGCCTGGACCGTGTCAGGACAGCACACCGGCCTCACCGATCTACCGCTCTTGCCCGAAGGCGAGGAGAATGCGCGCCGGCTTGGCGAGCGGTTGAAGGGATTACAGTTTGCGAAGGTTTTCACCAGCCCGCTGCAGCGGGCCAAGCGTACCTGCGAATTAGCCGGCTTCGGTTCTGTCGCTGCGACTGACCCGGATCTCGTGGAATGGGATTACGGGAAGTACGAAGGGCTTTTGTCAGCCCAAATCCTGAAGGAGCGGCCCGACTGGAAGCTCTTTCGAGACGGCTGCCCGGGAGGTGAATCTCCTGCGCAGGTTGGCGAGCGCGCCGACCGCGTGATCGGGCGCGTCCAGGGCATCGCCGGAAATGTGCTTTTGTTTTCGAGCGGGCATTTCCTGCGGGTTCTTGGGGCGCGATGGGTCGGCCTCGAAGCTGCCGGTGGGCGCTACTTCACATTAAGCACTGCGAGCCTGAGCATTGTCGGCTATGAGCACAATCTCTCGGAGCCGGTCGTACGGCTCTGGAACGACAATCATTACGTGGTCTCGTAATCGGGGAATCGGAAAGAACTCGCTGGATTTGGGGGGCGAGAGATATGAAAGCCCGCGAAGAAGCGGGCTTTCGGGGGTCAAAAGCTTGCTTTCCCAAACCGGAGCTTACGCCGGGGTCTTGGCGCAGAGTTCATTGAAGGCGCGCGCTAACTCCTGGGCGATCGCCTGGGCAGGGTTCGATTCGATCACAAATCGCTGCATGAGATAGACGAGCTTGCCGTCGCGCATGATGGCTATTGCCGGCGATGTGGGAGGCTGGCCCTCGAAGTACGAGCGAGCGCGCTCTGTGGCCTCGCGGTCCTGGCCGGCGAAGACGGTGATGGAGCGGTCGGGCTTCACCGAGTTCTGGAGAGCCAGGCGAACGCCAGGGCGCATCTTACCTGCGGCGCATCCGCAAATGGAGTTCACGACAACCATGGTGGTGCCGGGCTGAGAAATGGCGGCGTCGACTTCTTCGGTGGTGCGGGCTTCCTGGATCCCGGCGCGGGTTAACTCTTCCCGCATGGGAATCACCATGATTTCTGGATACATCTGCTGGAGTCTCCTTCAGGTTGAGGTTCAGCCTGTTACCCCAATTATATGCGCGAAGGCGCGTCATAAGAACGTCAGAGCATCAAGGTAACACCTGGCTTTCGGTAGGGAGCGTGCTCACGTCGGGGATGGAGAGACGGTCGCGCCAGGAGATCACGACAAGAGGCCTGTCCGGCTGAACCGCCACTTCCTGGATGAGCGGCGGCGGGAGCGCTCGCCCGTTGTTCGGCTGGGTGAGAAACGAGGCCCATGCGACCGCGTGGGGCCAGCGGGCCGAGCGATAACGATTGACCTCGCACGCAACATCGCGCCCGAAGGTACCGACAGAACAGCCAGCAGGATAATCGACCTGGACCTCCAGGACTGCACCGCGACGAACAACCCGCGTGGCGGCGGGACAAGCAGAGACATCGCGCAATGTGTCGGTCGAGGGGCCGTCGATTACGGTCGGGAGAATCTCGAAGTCGTCTTTCGCAAAGCCAGCGAGCTGGAGCATGGCGCGGGCGCTCCACATACCGGCGTGGTCGTTTGAGAGAATCACCTGCGCATCGGGAAAGCGGGCCGCCGCGGACTGTATGCGGTGAAATGCTTCGCGGTCTACCGTGTTGCGACGCACCAGGATGGAGTGGTGCATGAGGAAGGTGGCGTTATAGCTGAAAATGTTGAAGGCGAGAAGGCCGAGAGCCCCGGCACCTCCCGCGAAAATGGCCCTGCGGTCACCGACAGCAAGAGCAGCGGACAAGGCGCATACGAGGGTGATGATGCCCCACGCAACTTCCATCAGCATGAAGCGCGGCTCGGCAAAAGGGATGCCAACGCTTCGACCAACGGCGTAGAGGATGAGGGCGGACAACGGCAAGCCTACAGCAGGAAATCGCCTGACGACGGCGAGGGCCGAGACGACGGTCAGGATGAAGATGACGATTCCGGCGAAAGGGCTTACGCGGGTCATATTGTCATAGCCCGCTGGAGTGAACGCCGTCATGGCGCTGACCAGAGCGGTGAGAATTTTTATTGCAGTCTTGATGAGGACGATGAGTGCCTGGTTATGGATGCCGAGAGAGGCGAGGTGTCTTGACTGGCTTACATCCGCAAAGAGCCCCGCCGTGATGTAGCTTGAGCCGTACGCCGGATTCATCCGTCGGAAGCAGATGAACACGAGCACGGAAGGAGCGGCGACCACAAGAATGGAGAGGAAGATTCGTCCGATGCGCCATTGACCCTCGGCTTTGTAGCTAAGCCACGCAATCCCGACCGCAAGGACGGGCAAGCTTGTCAACCCCTGCTCATGCGCCCCGGCGGCCACCGCGGCCAGCAGTCCCGCAACGAGCAATCGCCACCACGAACGGACAGCATTCCTGCCGAGCAGCAGATAGGACACGAGCAAAATGCAGCACGCCGCAATGCCGTTATTTCTGAAGGAGGCATGCGTCAGGACACGATACCAACAGGGGGACAAGGCATAGAGCAGAATTCCTGAAGCGGCGATCCACCGCGAGGCGCCCAACCGGCGCGCGATCGCGTAGATGAGCCATGCCGATAGGATCCAGCACAGAATGTTCGTAAGCAGCAGAACCGGACCTTCGGGGGATCGATACAGGAGGCTCTCGAGGTAGAAGGTCGCATTGGCCACGGGCCGGTCGAAGCCGAAACTGTTCGTGGCGCACAGGGGATCATTGGCGAAGTAATCGGAGAAGCCCCTTGTTATCCACGTGCGTGGGTCGGGTGAGTTCTGGACAGCACTGTAGCGGAT
This sequence comes from Silvibacterium sp., assembly GCA_019234945.1. GTDB lineage: Bacteria > Acidobacteriota > Terriglobia > Terriglobales > Acidobacteriaceae > Silvibacterium. The sequence goes on along the minus strand of JAFAKX010000063.1, from coordinate 20,697 downwards.
GAGAGAGAAGTCATCCTCGTAGGGGAAATAGTGGATCCAGTAGGTCCCAAGCGACAGCAGAAAGATCGCAAGGGCGGCCAGGATGCCGGCAGCCGGCGGTCTGAATTTCGACAATCGAGAGGGCACGTTCTGGTTGTCCAAGGCGACTCAAAAAGTGATTTCTAAATTAGTCGGGGCAGATCTGCAGGCATCGAACCGCTTCCGAGCGATCGTGCAACTGTGTCAGGCTCGGACTATGGAAAACTCTCAGGCTATGACGCGCCGAAACGCGAAGCGGGCGTTCACCGGCTGGGGCGCGGTGACACTTGCTTCCTCTGTCTGGCGCAGCGATTGGCTCCATCCGACTAACAGGAAAAACAGCGAATACATGGGAGTACCGAGGTAGACAGTGGTTAACGTGAGGATCAGTCCCGCGAGAGCGCCGCACATGCACATGGCGAAACATACATCGTTGCGCTGTGTCGCTCGACGGGCCGCTCGGAAAGAAGCGAGCACTCCCTCAGATCCCAAGAGGATGAATGTCCACAGCCCCAGATTGCCCTGAAGTAACTGGAAATTCAGGAAGGCGTTGTCGATGGAGAACATACCAGGAACAATGGGCCGTGCGACGACGCCATACCCTAAAAGGCCTCCCTCTTTGATGTAGGACTTGTACTCGTCAAGCAGGACGCGCCGGTAAATCGCATTCTCCTGGTCCTGGTTTTTGGCATCCGAAATGGAGCCGCTGGTATATTGCATAGCCTTTATATAACCGATGCCGCCCCCGACCACGGTCAGGCAGAGTGTCAAAATGAGGCTCAGCCGAAAGTTCTTCGCCTTCCCCATGCGGGCGATCAAGAAAGCAAGCACCAGTCCGACTTCCGGGCCTCGAGAATTGGCTATAAGGACTCCGAGTGCGGCTCCCATCGTAATCAAGGTTGCTCGCCGGATGCCGAAATAGGTTCGCTCGTTCCCCCTTGACTTGTCGAGAACGCCCAGCCACAAACTCATGATCATGGCCGCGCCGAACATGCAGCCGGCCTGAATGGGTCCACCGAAGGTTCCCCCCGCGCGCACGAATCCACCTCGGACTGCCCCAAAAGTATTGTAGGACCCGAAGATCATCCCCTCCACACGGTTGAACAGATTGGTACCCATTCGGAATTCCCAGATGGAGATGATCGCGACGAAGACCGAGATATGCACCCACCGCCTTACAAATCGCTCGCGTAGCCCGTCCTTTTCGAGCAGCATTTTGCCAACCATATAGGGCATGACACCCTGGAAGATGCCATCGAACAAGATAAGACCTGCGGTACCGTTATCCGAGTGGAGTATCTCCGTCAGGGCCGCTCCGCCCATGAAGAGCGCAAGCCACAGGTCCGTCCGCGTGAACCTCCATTCCCTCCAGTGCCAGATCAAGAGGGTGCCTGCGATCGGAATCACAGCCGCATACGCGAAATTTATTGTAGGGAGGTGCGGAAGGCGGAATGCGATAAAACTGCCGCCCAAGAGAAAGATAGGCAGATAAAGGTCAAGGACTGCAGCCTCGATCGACCGCGCCTTGATCCAATATGCAGATAGAAGCAAAACAAGAAATACTGTAGCTGTCATTTATCGGCTTCCCAGCTTCACACCAGGGTTGAAGGGCGCGCAAATTTGCGACCAGCCTCGTTCCTTGCCGCATCTACGGTGCTACACACTGCCGCTATCTTCTTAATCTTCTCGCGTTCCCAGGGGGTTGGCCATGCAACCTAAGTAGTATATGGCCGACCCTTATCCACCCTTCTTCTGGTGGCCAGTTTCGAGGGCCAGGTCTACGACGACGTTTTCGTCGTAGCGTTCGAGCTCGGCGAGCAGGCCTTCATCCGTCAGGTCCAGCGGACGCGAATGTTCCCAATCGTGTTTAAGCACCCCATGGATACGATCTACGACGTGCCTATCGCGAACTTCAATGGCCAGTTCGCGCCGGCTGTCGAAGCTGCCTGGCGCGAGATTTATTGAGCCAATGATGGCTCGCTCTGCGTCTGCCAGAAGAACCTTGGCGTGAAGTTTGACGTGCTTGAGCTTATGAATCTGGATACCGACGTCCTGCAAGATGCGAAGTCCGCTGACGCCCTCGACCAGCTTGTCTTTCTTGAGCTTGTGAGGAGGCCTCGCCATGATGTGCACGTGGACGCCGCGCTCCTTCGCCCTCACAATATGCTCGATCATCACTGGATCCTGGTAGCGCTCGTTCTGCAGCCACAGCATGTGCTTTGCGTCGTCGATCAGCTGTCCGAGCCGCTGCCGGCCATTGCCTACGCACCAGATAAGGCGGGATTGGTCGTCCGGGAAGAACTGGCCGCGCGCCCAGTCGGCCTCGAAGCATTCGATGATCTCGGCAACCTCGTCCTTGTCCCTGGTCACGACGGCGTAGTCGCGTGTTTCGGTCAGGTTCTTCGTCTGCCAGTTCAGAGACTTCACGTACGCGGTCTGGTCGTCGACAACCATGGACTTCTCATGTGTGACATCGAAGGCGGGATTGCTGTCAATGACCTCGATACCGGCTGCCTCAAGCTTGTGCCGAGTCTCGGTGTTTTCCTCCTCACCGCTGCGCCGCGCCGGGTTGAGCATGATGCGCACATTCACGCCACGCCGGTGTGCTGCAATCACGGCTCTCAGCAATGTGGGATCGGAGAAGACGAACATCTTGATCCGGAGCGACTTTTTCGCGTTGTTGATGGCCTCGACGATCGGCCTGGCGGAGTCGTCCGGCAGAACAATAATGGAGCGGGACATGGGTTCCTCAGCGCCTGTTCAGGTTTCGAGCTTGTGGCACGGTGATTCGTTTTTACCGCCTGCGCTCCCCATTGACAAGCGTGCTTAGACTTCAACCCTGGCCGGACCCGACTGAAATTGCGTCCGATAAAGTCCGGCGTAGATTCCGTTGAGGGCGATCAGCTTATCATGGGTTCCGTTTTCAGCGACGATGCCATTGCTTATCACGATGATCTGGTCGGCGTCGTGGATGGTGCTGAGGCGGTGAGCGATGGTGATTACGGTGCGGCCCTTCATGAGGCGTGCGAGGGCGTCGATGACGAGTTTTTCGGACTCGCTATCGAGAGCGGCAGTAGGCTCATCGAGAATCAGGATTGGGCTGTTACGAACCATGACGCGAGCGATTCCGATGCGCTGGCGCTGGCCACCGGACAGGGTAGAGCCGCGCTCGCCGACCATCGTGTCGTATCCGTTGGGCATGCGCGAGATGAACTCGTCAGCGTTGGCGAGCTTCGCGGCTTCGATGATGTCGTCCCGGGTGGCGTCCGGACGGCCGAAGGCAATGTTTTCCAGGATGGTGCCGCGGAACAGCACCGTTTCCTGCAAGACGTAGCCAATCTGGCGGCGCAGGGCGATGACTTTGTAATCGACGACATTTTTGCCGTCGATTCTGACGGCGCCGGCTTGAACGTCGTAAAAGCGGGGAATGAGGCTTACGACAGTCGACTTGCCGGCGCCCGTCGCGCCGACCACTCCGACGAACTGGCCGGGCTTAATCCTGAAACTCACGTCGGTAAGGATCGGGACGGCCGGATCATATCCGAAGGCGACGTGCTCGAATTCGATATCGCCGGCGAGCGTCTCCGGTTCGAGAGCGTCCGCCTTTTCGGGGATCATGGTATCGGTGTCGAGGATGGCTCGAACACGCTCCGCTCCGACTGCGGCCTGGGCAATAGCATTGGTGGTGGTCGCGAGATCCTTTACGGGTTTGAAGAAGCGGGTCAGGTAAGCGAGATATACGGTGAGTTCTCCGACGGTCATTGAGCCGGCGAGAATAAGGGCCGCTCCACGCCAGAGCACAACAGCCGTACAGATGGCGACGGTAACGGTCACGACGGGCGAGAGCAGGGCCTTGACGCTGCGTGCTTTGAGCGCGGCGCTCACCGTGGCATGGCTGACTTCGTCGAGAAGCTCCTCTTCGGCCTTCTCCCGCCCGAAGGCCTTGACGGCCTGGATGGATTCGAGACCCTGCTGCACAACGGCGACGATCTCACTCTGCTCTTTGCGGACTTCGCGTGTGGCTTTCTTCACGGCCTTCTTGAACCGCGAAACAAACAGCAGAAGGAACGGCGTGACTGCAACGGCGATCAGGGTGAAGTCCCAATTGAGCCAGAACATCAGGCCGAGCATGCAGACGATGGTCAGCAGGTCAACAAGGATATCCAGGGTCGAAGACGACGCGAAGCCCTGGATGGTCTGAATGTCCGTGGTGATGGTGCTGAGGATCGTTCCGGTCTGGTGGGTGTTGTAATAACCGAGCGAGAGCCGCTGTAGGTGGTGGTACATCCGCCGACGGAGGTCGTGAGCGACATACTGCCCGACGCTTTCGGTGTAGTAGTTGTCAATATAAGAGGCGATTGCGCCGGTTACCGAGATGACCACGAATGCCAGCGCAGCGAGACCCGCGAAGTGGAGCTTGGATCCGTTCTCAGCCGGCGGCCCGAAAAAATGAACGAGCCAAGGCGAGAGCCTGTGGCTCCCTACGACGCTGTCGAGGATGACTTTTAGCGGCCAGGGAGCGGCCAGACTCATGAGTGTCTCGACGAGCATGGCCAGCAGAATGAGAACCAGTCTGGCACGATAAGGACGGATTAGACCAGCAACAAACTTCAGCACCGATGGACCCTCTGGCGAATGACGGCCGAATGTGCTGCTCGTTTCTGTACAGTCTATCCGCTACGGAGTCCGCCAGAGGCTACCACGGCAGGGCGAGAGAAATGAGGGAGTCCGCCGCTAGTCGGGTTAGGCAACCCATCCCCCCGGAGGTTCCAGGTCGAGCCGAGATGAAGTAATCTTCATGGCCATCTTTGTGATGCGCAAAGGGATTGAGATGAGTCTTATATACTGACTGTCGGCTCAAGGGCCCTAATGGCGACGATCAAAACAAAAAACCGCAGCACAGCGTGGGCATGGGTGGGAGCGGCGATTGCGCTCCTTCTGATTTTTTACTTCGTACGGAATGCCACGCGGACTCGAGTTCCTATTCGGATGGCGACGGCCATCCGAAGCGAATTGAGGAGCACGTCCTCCACCAACGGCAAGGTTGAGCCGCAGGTGAATTTCGAGGCTCACGCGCCCTATTCGGGGCTTATCAAGAACCGCTACGCGCACGAGGGAGAGCGGGTGAGCCAGGGCGAACTGCTGGTCGCGATGGACAATACCGATGCGCGGACCCGGCTGGCCGAGGCGCTGGCCACGTTGCGGAGCGCCCAGGCGACGTACAGCGCCGTGACAAAGGGCGGTACCCAGGAAGAGCGGCTGGCGTTGAACGGCAACATTGAGCGCACAGAATTCGAACGTGACCAGGCGCAGCAGAACCTCAATGCTCTGAGGAAGTTGCAGCTCACAGGTGCAGCGTCGGCGAGCGAGGTGTCTGCGGCTGAACAGCGGCTGGCGGCAACCAACGTGTCGCTGCAGTTGCTGCAGCAGAGGAAGACGGAACGCTACGACGCAGGCGATATCGAGCGCGCCAAGAGCGCCTTTGAACAGGCCCAGACGGCATACGCCGCCGCACAAGCCGTTCTCAACCAGGCAAATGTACGCGCCCCGTTTGCCGGCACGGTGTATTCCATTCCCGTGTCCAAGTCTGAATACGTCCAGCAAGGCACGCTACTGCTGCAGATGGCGGAACTTTCGAAGATGCAGGTGCGCGGGTATTTTGACGAGCCGGAGATCGGCAAGCTACGCGTCGGCCAGCCCATCACAATCGAGTGGGATGCAAGGCCCGGTAAGGAGTGGCACGGCCATATTGCCCGTGTGCCGTCAACGATCATTACCTACGGAACCCGCAACGTCGGCGAAGTGCTTATCACCATCGATGATACCGACCAACAGCTGCTTCCGAATACGAATGTCCGCGTAACGGTGATTGTAGCGAATGAAGGCAACGTGCTGAATGTCCCGCGCGAGGCGCTCCATACGGAAACTGGGAGGTACTACGTATTCCGGATCGTAAACGGGAGGCTTCGCCGGACTCAGGTAACGGTCGGCAATCTGAATCTCACCCAGGTAGAGATTTTAAGCGGTCTTAAAGAAGGCGATCAGGTCGCACTGGGCAGCACGAACGGCGTGCCGTTGACCGCTGGCATGCCAGTAATCGAAGGCAGATAAAAGACGGAGTACCGGGAGTGAATCAGAAGTGAGGGCAGGATTCTGCAAAGGAGCGGCGCTTTTGTGCGCGCTATCAGCAGTACCAGCGGTGTCTGTCGCCTCAATGAAACCGGACGGCGCGGAGACCATTCGAGCGGCGTTGACTCGCGGGCAGGCTGACACGGCGATGCAGATGCTGGACTCGGCTCTGACGGCCGATCCGAACGACGCGCAGGCACTGAATCTCCGCTGCCGGGTGTATTACGCCGAGGAGCAGTGGGACGATGCCATCGGCGCGTGTGAACGGGCAAAGCAGATTGTGCCGGGCAATAGCGACTATCACATGTGGCTGGGCCGGGCCTACGGGAGGAAGGCGCAGCAATTGAGTCTGATGGCGGCGTACAAGATGGCCAAGCTGATACGGGCGGAATTCGAGACAGCGGCAAATCTGGACCCGAAGAATGGCGAAGCGCTTTCGGATCTTGGCCAGTTTTATGCCTTGGCTCCTGCAATTGTCGGCGGAGGACACGGCAAGGCGGAAGCAGTCGCGCGGCAGCTCGACGGACTCTCCCCGGTGCGGGCGCTCCAGCTGCGGGCAGAGATTGCCGAGCAGAAGAAAGATTATGCGGCCGCCGAAGCAGCCCTGCGTGCGAAGATTTCGCTCTCGCACCCGGCTGCGCAGGCGTGGATGGACCTAGGGAGCTTCTATGAGCGACGCCAACGGTGGGATGAGATGCTTGCAGCGCTCAATAGCGGAGCGGCTGCGGCGGACCACGAACACGGGCCGGCACTTGCGGATGGAGCCGTCGTTCTAATGAGAGCAGGCCGCGAGCCGCGGCTGGCCATGGAGTGGATGCGTGCCTACCTGGGTTCGAATGCGTTGAGCGAGGAGGCTCCCGCCTTTGTGGTGCATGCGCGCATCGGCACCCTGTTAAAGCAGCTTGGCGATGCTGAGGGCGCGGAGAAGGAATTCGAGGCAGCTCGAACCTTGGCGAAGGATTTCTCGGGATCGGCCGGTGTCAAAGCAGGCGGCCGTTGACTGAGCGGATGCCCGAAAAAGCGACGGGCGAGGATAGAATCGGGGTTTGTTCGAAGTAGCGTGCTAGAACGGCGAGGGACGAAGTTGATAAGACGGATTCGCAGGGCGATAGGGAGGAGCCTGGCGGCGGGCCTGCTGTTCATATGGGCCGACGCGCGCGCGCAGGTATCTCTCGCCACGGTGGTCGACCTTGCGGAGCGAAATAGTCCGCAGGTGCGCGCAGCTATGGCCGAGGTACAGCGGGCGACAGCGGGTCTGCAGGAAGCGAAGGATGTGTATATCCCGAGCTTCGTGCTGGGATCATCGATCGGCTATACCTATGGCTTCCCTGTCGGCCAGCCAACGGTTTATAACTTCAGCTCGCATTCGATTTTCTATTCCTTTTCGCAACCGGACTATATACGCGCGGCACGTGCGGCACTGAACTCCGCACAGCTTAGCCTCAAGGACAACGCGGAGCAGATAGCGCTGGACACCGCGCTCGCATATATCCAGCTGGATAGTGATTCCCGCCAGCTTGCGGCCCTTAATGAGGAAAGAGGCTATGCCGAGCGCCTGGCGACGATCGAACGCGAGCGGCTGCTGGCCGGCGTTGACGGGCGCATCGAGATGACGAAGGCCGAGCTGACCGCGGCCCAGGTGGACGAAAAGCGTCTGCTATTAGAGGACGACGCGAACGAGATGCGGCAAAAGCTCGCGCATCTGACGGGCCTGCCGGCTGCGAGCTTTATAACCGATCCGAAGAGTATCCCTGCGTCGCCGAACTTTTTATCGGAGGATCCGATCGAGGAAAGGACGTCGCTGAACAACGCAGGCATTCAGGCTGCCTACGCAACCGCGAAATCGAAGCGGCTCACGTCCTGGGGAGACGACAAGCAGAATTACCGGCCTCAATTCGCTTTTGGCGTTGAGTATAACCGCTTTGCTAAATTCAACAATTACCAGGAATACTACCTCCGGTTTCAGCACAACAACTTCGATGTCGGCGTGCAGATTACGTTTCCGATTTTTGACGCCACCCTACGGGCCAAGGCGCGTGAATCGGCAGCCGAAGCACAGCGCGCATCTGCCCAGGCGGATCAGACGAAATTTCAGACAAGCGAGCAGGTGCATTCGCTTCGGCACAGCCTGAGGGAGCTTGCGGCACAGCAGCGCATAGCGCAACTGAGGAGCGAACTGGCGCAGGATCAATTGGAGGCGATTCAGGCGGAGCTGCAGAACGGCAGCGGATCTCCCGGCGCCTCTCCTGTCACCCCGAGAGATGAACAGCAGGCGCGTATCCAGGAGCGGGAGCGCTATCTCGACGCTCTCGGCGCGAACTTCCAGATGATCAAAGCTGAGTTAACGCTGGCGCGTTCACTCGGAAACATTCAGGACTGGGTGCACTCGCCCGGGCGCCCGTAGCCTGCTGTAAACGATTGAAATTGTTCATTACAAAGCACAGAAAGAGCACAGAGAATCAATGCTGGTGTTTCCCTTCGCGGATGCGCCCGGATGGTAAACTGAAAGAGATATATGCCACTGAAAACACTGTTTCTTAACCCACCCTCCTTTGAGAATTTTGACGGCGGCGCGAGCTCCCGCTGGCCTGCAACCCGCGAGATCGAGTCGTACTGGTATCCGGTGTGGCTAGCTTATCCGGCGGGCATGCTGGAAGGTTCCCGGCTGCTGGATGCGCCCCCGCATCACGTTTCCGCGGAGGAAACGATCGAGATCGCCAAGGGGTATGACTTCCTGGTGCTGTTCACGAGCACGCCGGGATGGACGGGCGACCAGAAACTGGCCGAGGCCATCAAGCGGGCGAACCCCTCGATCCGGATCGCGTTTGTGGGCCCGCCGGTGACGACATCTCCAGACCGTGCGCTCAACGAATGCCCGGTGATCGATTTTGTGTGCCGTCGGGAGTTTGACTTTTCAGTGGTGGAGTACGCGACCGGCAAGCCGCTCAGCGAGATCCTGGGGATCAGCTACCTGAAAGACGGGAAGGTCATGCACAATCCCGACCGCCCGCAAGTTGAGGACCTCAACGCGATGCCGTGGGTAACCGATATCTACGCCCGCGACCTAGACGTGACGAAATACAACGTGCCATTCCTGCTGCATCCGTACGTATCGCTGTATTCTACGCGCGGCTGCCCAGCGCAGTGCACCTTCTGCCTGTGGCCGCAGACGCTCAGCGGACATGCGTGGCGCAAGCGCTCGACCGATGACGTCGCGGCAGAGATGGCGCATGCAAAGAAGCTTTTCCCGCACGTGAAAGAATTCTTCTTCGACGACGACACGTTCAACATCCAAAAGGCGCGCACGGTCGAGCTATGCTCGAAGCTGAAGCCGTTGGGGCTGACGTGGTCCTGCACGTCGCGCGTGACAACCGACCGCGAGACGCTGAAGGCCATGCGCGAGGCGGGCTGCAGGCTGCTGATCGTCGGCTATGAGTCAGGCGATCCGCAGATTCTGAAGAACATCAAGAAGGGTGCGACGGTCGAGCGTGCACGCGATTTCACGCGCGACTGCCACGATCTGGGCCTGACGATCCATGGCGATTTCATCCTGGGGCTGCCCGGCGAGACGAAGGAGTCGATCCGCAACACGATCAACTTTGCGAAGAGCCTCGACGTCGAGACGATTCAGGTGTCGATTGCGCACGCGTATCCTGGCACGGAGTTTTACGCATTCGCGAAAGAGAACGGCTTTATCATCAACAACGGCCAGATGGTCGATGAAGAAGGCCATCAGCTCGCGCACATCGAATATCCGGGGCTGCCCAAGGAACACGTGCTTGAGATGGTGCATCGCTTCTACGACGAGTACTACTTCCGTCCGAAGGCGGCCTGGCGCGTGGTAAGCAAGGCAATCGTGAACCGCGACCTGAAGCGGCTGTATGCGGAGTCGAAGTCGTTCCTCAAACTGCGTGCGCAGCGCAACAAGGTTGTGAAGCAGGCGAAATCGGCGGAAACCAGGGAAACGACGCCGGCAAATGTCGGCGCGTAACTGCCTGCTCAGGCAAAATTAAACGGCCAGTGGGGCCAGCTGGCCGTTTCTGCTTGCGGGCTCCCGATTCAAATGACGAAGTCTACGATGACATTCCGGCGCTACCTCGTGCTGGCCGTCGTGGCGCTCACCGCTCCGCTTGGCGACACCCTGCTGAGCCTGGGCATGAAGCGCGTGGGTCCGGTGTCGCTGAATCATCTTTCGACGCTGATTCATGCGGTAGCTACGCCGGATATTCTGCTCGGAATCGCACTACTGATCTGCTTCTTTGCCTCGTATCTGGCGTCGCTTTCGTGGGCGGACCTGACGTATGTTCTGCCGGCGACCTCGATCGGCAACGTGATCGTGGCGCTACTAGCGCGGTTCTGGCTCAATGAGCAGATTTCCCCCTGGCGCTGGTTTGGCATTCTACTGATCACGGCAGGTGTGGGTTTTGTGACGCAGGGGCCCTCGTACACTGAAGGAGAAAATGCCTGCCCGGTCGGCGGGACGGAGGCGAGCCGGCTGTGAGCTTTCAATTGCCGCAGCACGCCGTCTCAGACGCGGCGATGATCGCAGCCGTCGTGGCATTTGCTACGGCCGGCGACATTTTGATCGCAGCGGCGATGCGCGGTATCGGCGATCTTGATGAGATCCGCGCGCGCAGCGGTATGGTTGGAGCGATTGCCGCCGTGCTGGGCTGCGGGCGGTTTCTCTCTGGCGTCTTCTTCATGGCGCTCAGCTTCTTTTCTCTGCTGTTTGCATTGAGCCACGCCGACCTGAGCCTGGTGGCGCCGGCTTCAGCGTCGCTTACATTCGTGACAAATGCAGTCGCGGCGAAGATCTTTCTGAACGAGAACGTAGACCGGCGGCGGTGGATCGCCGCGCTGTTTGTGTGCGCGGGTGTGGCGTTGCTTTCACTGTAGCGATGTTCAGGCGAACAGGCGCATCAATCCCCTGGGTGGCAGATCGGGCACGAGGAACTTCTTTTCATCGCCGGAATCACGAGTGAGGGCCTCGGCAGCGAGATAGCCGCTGCGAACACCGCCTTCCATGGTGGCTGGCCAGCCGGTCGCAGTCCAGTCTCCTGCGAGATAGATGCCGGGCCAAGGTCCTTCTGCACCGGGACGGATTTGATCAAGGAGCGGGCGCACGGAGTAAGTAGCGCGGACTTCTTTTACGACTGCGGCCTTGTCGAGCCTAGCGGATCGCAATGCGGGGAAAAACTTCGGGAGCTCGTGCGTGGCCAGATCGACGATCTCCTGACGCTGCATTGGAATAAGCGCTCTGGATGCGCTGACGACGAGCTCAAGATAACTGCCGGCGCTATTGCGAATCTCCGGTTGGAGCCGCGACTTGTTGTACATCCAGTGGAATGGCGTATCGAGCAGCACGGCGTGATCGAGAGACGTTACTTCACGGTCGAACCACAGATGAATGCTGGTGATGGGCGAGTGGCCGAACCCACGCAACGTTGCGAAGAGCGCTTCGGCTCCTTCTGTTTGCGGCAGAGCGGACTGAAGCTTCTGCATCGCCTCGAACGAGAGCGCCAGCACGACGGCATCGGCGGTGAATGACTGCTCTCCGGCGACAATGAACCAGAGGCCATCCTGCTGCCGGATCAGATCGACGCCGGTGCGCAGATGAATCTCAGCGCCGCGGGCCTTAAGGTAGTCCGCGGCCTTGCCGTAGAGCTCGCTGAGTGGAAGGCGCGGGATGCCCATTTCGCCGCCGCGCGCGGAGAAAAGAAACACCTCGCGAAAAACCTTCGCTGCATAATGCAGCGAGATGCATTCCGGATCTTCGTTAAGCGCGCTGGCCAGCACCAGCTTCCAGAAGCGGTCGGTTGCGGAGGTCGTTTGACCTGTGCGGACGAGCCAGTGGGCGAAGGTTTCGGTGGTGTCCGGCGAGACGTCTTTGAGGAACGACAGGATGCCGCGAATGATCGCCAGCTTGTCAGCGACAGAGAAAGCGTGCGCGCGCAGAAATGCGAACGACATGTGCAGAGGGGCGGGCAACGCATTCGGCTCGAGCACAGTTTGCCTCCCACCCGGCTCGATGAAGACGGTGCGGTCGAACCACTGGATCTCATCCGCTACGCCGAGGCGCCGATAAAAGTCGACGAGATTCGTGCAGCAGCCGAGGAGAATGTGCTGGCAGTTGTCGATCACTTCTCCGGCGCCGGGATGCTCGTAGGACGATGCGCGACCGCCGACGTAGGGGCGGCGCTCAAGCAGCCGGACGCGGTACCCGCTGTCAGCAAGCGCGCACGCGGCGGAGAGCCCGGCAACTCCCCCGCCGACTACAACGACATTGCGGGAGCGCGACGTCACTTCCCTTCTCCTGACTTTGACGAAAACAGCCGCTGTTGGATGACCTGTGTCAGGCCGCCGCTCAGGATGAACAGCTTCAGTGCGGTCGGGACAGAGATTCTGCTCGAAAAAACCCTGTAATCCGCTTGCTCGATGCGCCTGAGGAGCGCATGGTAAATGGCAACGAGCACACCGAGCGCAGGCCGCGAATCGGGCGCAATCAGCGGGAGCAAGGCATATCCGGATTTGTAATAGTGTTCGGCACGTTTTGCCTCGGCATCGAACAGCGTGTATTCATTGGGCAGCAAAGTGCGCCGTTTTGCGATGAGAGCGGCGAGATCGGCAATCGAAACCGAATGGTGCGCCAGATCTTCGATTGGCAGGTAAATGCGGCCGCGCTCGAAGTCCTCGCCGATGTCGCGCAGGATGTTGGTGAGCTGGAAGGCGATGCCGGTTTCCTCGGCAAGCTTTTCCGCGCGAGGATCGGTGTAGCCAAAGATGCGAATGCAAACCAGTCCTACTACGGACGCCACAAGATAGCAGTAGCGGTAAAGATCTTCAAAGGTGGGGTAGGTGTCGTATTGGCCGGGCTGACTGGGCCGCTCGAGGTCCATTGCCGTGCCCCGGACAAGCTGGTCGAGCAGCATGGCTGGTATGCGGAAGCGTGCCTGTGCGTCGGCAAGTGCAATGAAGACCGGGTCGGAGGTGGTTTCTCCGAACGAGGCCCGATGCCAGGCATCAAGCCACGTATTGAGATTCAGCCGGCGCTGGTCGATGGAGAGCGATTCGTCGTCGGTGAGGTCGTCGGCGTGCCGCATGAACGCATACACGGCGCAGATCGCATTACGCTTGTGGCGCGGCAGGGCGACGAACGCGTAATAGAAGTTTCGGGCTTCCCTGCGGGCGATTTCACGACATACGCGGTAAGACTCGTCAACTGACGGGTATGCGGAGGGGGTCACGCAGCTTTTCCGTTTGTGGTCTGCCCCAGATTTCTGCCGAGGAATTTGCCGGTGAGAGCGCGCAAGAGCAGCGCCGCCTTTCGAGATTTCGAGATGGCCGGACGGCTGCGGAGCACGTTGTAATCCTGCTGCTCGATAGCGCGAAGAATTTCTAGGCCGCCGCGCGAGAAGAGGTCGAGATCGATGGCGAGCTCGCGGTCGACCATGCCGATCAACGGTAGTCCCTGATGGAACATGCGGCGCGCGCAATTGACCTCGTAGCGCATCAGCTCGCGGAACCCAGGAGTGAAGTTACCCTTAGCAATCGTCGCTTCGTCGACACCGAATCGGCGCATATCTTCGGCTGGAAAGTAGATGCGGCCGCGGTCGCGATAGTCGGTTGATATATCCTGCCAGAAATTTGCAAGCTGGAGTGCGGAGCACGTGTGGTCGGAGAGCACGAAACGCTCATGGTCACGGTATCCGCAGACATAAAGGACAAGATGGCCGACGGGATTGGCCGAGTATCGGCAATAGTTGAGCACGTCGGGCATGGTCTCGAAGCGGGTGATGGTCTGGTCCTGCCGGAAGGCTACGAGCAGATCGGCGAAGGGCGCCTTCGGAATATCGCAGGCGCGGATGGTCTCGGCAAGGGCGACAAAGACGGGATGGCGGGCCTCGCCGCGATAGCAGGCGTCGAGTTCCTGTCCCCAGAGCTCGAGCAGAGCGAGGGAGGTGTCGCGATCGCCGGTTTCATCTCCCAGGTCGTCAGACACGCGGCAGTAAGCGTAGATGGAGTGGAAATGCGGCCGCAGGCGCTTGGGCAGGAACCACGAGGCGACGTGGAAGTTTTCGTAATGCGTCTCGGCAAGACGGCGGCACCAGGCGCGCGCTTCGTCGGGCGTCGGCGCCTTGTCGGGCATGCGGTATTCCGCGGGCAGCGCAGCCCATCCGCGTTCGATCAGTTGTGCGTGGTCCAGGGGCATCGATATTCAAAACCTACAGTCGCCGAGGACATCAAAGCGGGTCCTTCGATTCAGGTTGGCGCTTGGCGCAAACCTCGCTCAGGATGACCAGCTAATTGTGTGCAGTCCTCCTAGGGAATGATAGCCGTCTTGATGTCGCTCGAGCGATTCATGAGGCGGCGAAGCACGCTATCAAGTTCCGACAGCGGCGAACGGCCGGTGATGTATTCGCGGCATTTGAACTTCCCGCTGCGGATCAGCTCGAAGGCGCGGCGCGCCGTGGCGGGCGTGTGGTGAAAGCTGGCCTTGAGAGTGATGTCGTTATAGTGCAGCCGGTTGGTGTCGAGATCAACGCGCGTGCCTGCTGCGCATCCGCCGAAGAAGTTGACGGTGCCGCCCTTGCGAACCATGTCCACGGCCCATTGCCACGTCGTAGGAGTGGCCACGGCCTCAATGGCGATATCGACGCCGCGATGGCTCGGCGTAAGTGCGCGCACGGCGGCGATGGGATCTGCAGCGCTGGTGATCTGGATGACGTGCTCGGCGCCGAAGGTGCGTGCCGCGGCGATCTGCCTGCTCCGCTTTACGACAGCGATCACGTGCAGACCGGCAAGCTGCGCAACGTGCATGAACATGAGGCCGATGGGGCCGCCTCCGATGACGACGATCGAGTCGCCCGGCTGCGCGGTCGTCTCTTCGAGGCCGCGGACGACGCAGGCGAGCGGCTCGGTGAGGGCGGCATGCTCGAACGGGATGTGGTCGGGGACAAGCAGCGTGTTCTTTTCGACGATGCGTGCGGGGATGGAGATGAATTCAGCGTAGGCTCCGTTGTTGAAGAGCAGGTCGTCGCAGAGGTTCTGCTGGCCGCGCCGGCAGAAGTAGCACTCGTCGCAGGGCGCGGAGTTAAGCGCAACCACGCGATCGCCGGCATGGAAATTCCTCACCCCCGGACCCGTCTCGTGAACGATTCCTGAAAGCTCGTGTCCAAACGCCATGGGCACGGTAAGCATGCGGGCGTGATAGCCGCGGCGGTAGACCTTCAGGTCGGTTCCGCAGGTAAGGGCAGCCTGGACGCGGACAACGATCTCTCCCAGACCGGCAGTGGGTATAGGGAGGCGCTCGATGCGCACATCTTCGCGGCCGTATAGCACCGCGGCTGTCATTTCCTGAACCATTACTGACGACATACCTGTACCTGCGGCTTCAATCTGCGCCATGCTCAGTTCAGCCCGACCGCGGGCTGGATGAAGACCTTCATGGAGCTGGCGCAGGGGTTGGAGGCGACCTCGATACCTCTGACCGCGTCTTCGAGTGGGAAACGATGCGAGATCAAACGGGTTAGGTCGAAACCGTTAAAGTATCCGTTGAAGACAAGGTCGGCGACCTCGTTCTGGACGGCGATGGACGAACTGTAGGAACCAAGAAGGGTCTTTTCGTCCATGCATATGACGGCAGGGTCGATGCTAACGCTGCCGTGCTGGGTCTGGGCAAAGAGCAGAACGCGACCACCTGGACGCGCTGCGTCGATCGCAGTCTGGATAAGCGCATTACCCCCGACGGCAAGGATCACGACGTCTGCCCCACGGCCGTTGCTCTGTGCGCAAGTCGCAGCTATCACGTCTTCCCTTCCTGCGTTGATAGGGTGCCTGAGGCCGTAATTTGCGGCGATGGCGTGGCGTTCCGGGTAGAGATCCGAAGTAAGGACTTTGGCGCCCGAGCGGGCGGAAAGAGCAGCGAGCAGAATACCGATGGGACCCTGGCCGATCACCAGCACTGTCTCATCGGGTGCGAGCGCGAGATTCTTAACGGCTTTGAGACAGGTGTTGACGGGCTCGACGAAAGCGGCCTGCTCGAAGGGCACGCCGTCCGGTATTTTGATGAGCCCACGGCGAACGATCCAGTCCTTTACGTGGACGTATTCGGCGAAGCCTCCTCCGGCGGGCTCGAAGCCAGCGGTACAGCCGACGCGCTTGTAGTCCGGGCACTGGGCGAAGGTTCTCTTGCGGCAGTAATAGCATTCTCCGCAGGGGACGTGGTGAAAGACCATAACGCGATCGCCGACTGCGAAGCCCTCGACCCCCTCACCGATTGCAGCGATGGCACCGGCGGTCTCGTGACCGAAGATGCGCGGGGCCGAATGGGAGCCAGTGTGGATCTTCTTGAGGTCGGTGCCGCAAATACCGCATGCGGCGACGCGGATAAGCACTTCGCCGGAGCCGATGGACGGCACAGGCACGGTTTCGATGCGGACATCATTGATTCCACGGTAGACAGCAGCTAGCATCATGGGCGGAATCCGATCGTGGGCGAGTTCCGAATTTGTGGTGACTGTAGTTGCCATCTTTAATTCAATAGTTTACAGGTTGATTTAGGTAGTTTACAGCTTCGCGGGGATGGATTTCGAGATTAGCTCGGCAAGATTGGCTGCAGCCTGGGCGCTGTTTCGAGCCAGACGAACCAGGGAAGGCCAGTAAACAGGCCGGACTGCGGCGTAGGCCACGAAGACCAGCGTGCGAAGGCTGCCATCCGGCGCGATGAAACGGTTGAGGTCCGGAAGCCGGTCTGTGTAGGCGTCGGAGATACTCTTGAAGCAGTAAAAGGAGAGACCGCGCCGAGTGGCGGCGCGCGCGACGGCAGCAGCTTCCATGTCGACGAGAACAGCCTTGTGCGCCTCGGCTAGCGGGCGCTTCTCGTTCATGCCGGCGACGTGGTCGAGGGTGATAAGGCGCAGGCCCTCGGCGGAGCCCGTAGCGAAGCGCTCTCCGGTTGTGTGATCGACAACCTCCGAGATAGCGAAGGCCTCGGGTGGCTTGACGGCACAGGTGATGGCTCCCGACCATCCATAGGAGATCAGGGCGTCGGCCGGGCCGTTCGAGAGTACGAGGTCAACCGCGCGTGAAGCGGCAACTGCGCCGATACCTCCAGCGACCGCGACCACTTCATGGCCTGCGATTGAGCCGGACCAAACATTGGAGGCCGAGGTTTTAAGCGCAGACTGGCGCCAGGCTCCTTTCGCAACGAGCGGCTTGAGTTCGCCCGGCAGGGCGGCAATGATGGCGATGCGACCCACTACGCTTTGTCCTGCAGGGGAGTTCGGACTGGGGTTTGGGCCGGAGCGTATCCGTTGGCGCGGAACCAGTCGATGGCGCCCCGGAGCGCGTTATAGACGGGAACGATGCGAAAGCCAAGCTCGCGCTGCGCCCGGGCGGATGAGGCGAACATCTTCTTCTTGCCCATGCGGACGGCTTCAACGGTGGCGCGGGGCTCGCGGCCAAGGATGCGTCCAGTGATAGTCTCGTCGAAGAAGGCGAATGTCATGGCGACGGAGTGCGGGACACGCATATTCGGCGAGGGCAGGCCAGTAATGGCGGACATCTTATCGAGGATCTGCTTGAGGGTGAGGTTCTCGCCACCCAGGATGTAGCGCTCTCCGGGTCGACCTGTTTCGATCGCGGCTGCATGGGTGCGGGCGACCTCGACGACGTCCACGAGGTTAAGGCCCGTATCGACATAGGCCGGGAATTTGCGGTTCAGGAAGTCGACAATGATGCGGCCGGTGGGCGTGGGCTTCACGTCCATGGGCCCGATTGGTGTGGTCGGGTTCAGGATGATGACCTGCTGCCCGGCGCGCGCCGCCTCGATGGCCACTTGTTCGGCCAGAAACTTGGAGCGTTTGTAGTGCCCGATCATGTCGGCGATCGAGACGGGCGTCGTCTCGTCAACGATGGTGCCGTCGGATCTGAATCCCATGGTCGCGACACTCGAGGTGTAGACGACGCGCGGCACACCTTCTTCGCGAGCGATGCATAGTAGCGCACGTGTTCCGTCAACATTGGCAGCGTACATGGCCTTGGGATCGCGCACCCAGAGTCTGTAATCGGCAGCGATGTGCATCAGGGCATCACATCCGCGGATCGCGGTGCGTAGAGACTCAGGCTGAAGCAAGTCGCCGGTGACGGTCTCGGCGGGCAAGCCTTCGAGGTTACGGAGACTACTTGTAGGGCGGACGAGAAGGCGAAGCTGTGCGCCCTGGCCAGCGAGTTCCCGGGCGACGTGTGAGCCTACGAATCCGGTGGCCCCGGTTAGGAAGACGTTCATCAATTTCTGCAACTAAAGTTCTATTCTACGGGAGTCAGGGGAGGCTTTTCAGGAGCGTGCCCAAATTGGACCCCGCCGTAGTACACAGGCATCCAAGAACCAGCCCACGTCCGACAAATCGCATCGTAAATCGCTAAGGAGCTCACCATGCAAAGACGAGAATTCATCAAGGCAGCTACGACGGCCGCGGGCATGGCGGTTTCGACGAGTCTTTTCTCATCGCTTGCCAGCGCAGCTGATTCCGGATCAGGCATGATCTACCGCACGCTTGGCTCTACGGGGGAGCGAGTCTCGGCCCTTGGGCTCGGAGGCTATCACATCGGGAAATCGGACCTTTCCGAGGACGACAGCGTCCGACTCGTCCGAACGGCGCTCGATCGCGGCATGAACTTCCTGGATAACTGTTGGGACTATAACGACGGCGTCAGCGAAGTCCGCATGGGCAAAGCCCTCAAGGATGGCTACCGGCAGAAGGCATTCCTGATGTCGAAAATCGACGGGAGAACGAAGGACTCGGCGGCGCAGCAGATAGACCAATCACTGCAACGCCTGCAGACCGATCACGTGGACCTGATGCAGTTCCATGAGGTGATTCGCCTCGAAGACCCTGACCGCATCTTTGCCGAGGGCGGCGCAATGGAGGCCATGCTCGCTGCGAAGCAGGCCGGCAAAGTACGGTACATCGGCTTCACAGGGCACAAGGATCCGTATGTACATCTGCGTATGCTGGAGGTGGCCAAGGCGCACAACTTCCACTTCGACGCGGTGCAGATGCCCCTGAACGTGATGGACGCCCACTTCCGCAGCTTCGGCGAGCAGGTGCTTCCCGTGCTGGTGCGGGAGAAGATCGGCATCCTCGGAATGAAGGCCTTCGGCGACCACTACATTCTGGATAGCAACACCGTAAAGCCCATCGAATGCCTGCACTACTGCTTGAACCTGCCGGTCTCCGTACAGATCACAGGGATCGACAGCCCGCAGATTCTGGATCAGGCGTTTCAGGCAGCGAGCACGTTCCGTCCCATGTCACAGCAGCAGGTCGCGGCTCTGCTCGACCGGACGAAGCAGGCAGCGATGGCCGGCAAATTCGAGCTATACAAGACGACGAGCCACTTCGACGGGACAGGGCATAATCCGTCGTGGCTGGGATGATCAGCTGCAGGTCCTTCCGCTTCGTGAAAGCGCACTACGCGCTTTCACTACGGTCGGGATGACATCCTTGGCAGGTCAACGATTCAGTCGTAATACTCCAGTCCTAAGTGAGTGATCAGCTCCTCGCCCCGGATGTGGCTGAGGGTGTTCTTGAGCTTCATCAACTGGATGAACAAATCATGCTCGGGATACAGCCCAGGAACCGTCTGCGGCGACTTGAAGTAGAAGCTGAGCCACTCCTGGATGCCGATGTGCCGGAGGCTTGGCGTGCGCTGTGCCAAGTCGAGGAACAGGACCAGGTCAAGCGCGAGCGGCGCTGCGAGGATCGAATCGCGGCAGAGGAAATCGACCTTGATCTGCATGGGATAGCCGAGCCATCCGAAGATGTCGATGTTGTCCCAACCCTCTTTGTTATCACCGCGTGGCGGGTAATAGTTAATGCGGACCTTGTGGTAGATCTCCTTGTAAAGCTCGGGATAAAGATCGGGCTGGAGGATGTACTCAAGAACGCCAAGCTTCGACTCTTCCTTCGTTTTGAAGGACTCGGGGTCGTCGAGAACCTCGCCGTCGCGGTTGCCGAGAATGTTGGTTGAGTACCAGCCGGAGACTCCCAGCATGCGCGACTTGAAGGCCGGGGCGAGGACGGTCTTCATGAAGGTCTGGCCGGTCTTGAAGTCCTTGCCGCAAATGGGCGCTCCGGTCTGCTTCGATAGCTCGACCATGCATGGCAGATCGACCGTCAGGTTGGGTGCGCCGTTGGCGAAGGGGACGCCTTCCTTCAGGGCAGCGTAAGCATAGATCTGCGAGGGAGCGATGTTCGGATCGTCTTCGACGAGGCCCTTTTCGAAGGCAGCGAGCGATTCGTGAACGGCCGAGGGCTCAAGAAAGATTTCCGTCGATCCGGTCCAGATCATGACGACCCGCTCGACCTGCTTTTTGAAATTCTGGATGTCGGCAACGAGTTGCTGGGCGAGGTCGCACTTGCTTCTGCCCTTCTTGATGTGCGTGCCGTTGAGCCGCTTGACGTAGTGCTGGTCGAAGACTGCCGGCATGGGCTTGATCTGTTCGAGGAAAGGTTTGATCGACCTCAGATGGTCGCTGTCGAGCACCTG
>JAFAKX010000204.1 GCA_019234945.1 Silvibacterium sp. | reverse complement strand
GTGAAGGGCTGGGTGCCCCCCTGGCTCCCCGAAAAAATATACGTCCCCAGATACGACGAGTTGGCCAGCGACAAAACTTCATCCCGAATCCCAGTCAGCTCCGTCGCGACCGACTGAAGATTGCTCGGGTCGTTTTCGCCGACACGTTGTAGCTCGCCGCTCTCGACAAAGCGCAATAACTTGGCCTGGAGGGCCAGCGGCATCTCACCAATCTCATCTAGGAAGAGCGTGCCTCCGTGCGCGGCCTCGATCCGGCCGACACGGCCCTGCACGGCCCCGGTGAATGCGCCTCGCGTGTGGCCGAACAGCTCCGCCTCAAGCAGTGATTCGGGAATCGCGGCGCAATTGAGCGCAACAAACGGCTGCAAAGAGCGAGCGCTTAGTCGATGTAGTGCGCGGGCTACCAATTCCTTTCCTGTTCCTGTCTGCCCCTGAACCAAGACCGGCGTAGGGTACGGCGCCGCAAGACGAATCCTTCGGCTCACCTCAAGCATCAAGGGATGTTCGCCAATGAACTCCGGAAGCTGATAAGTAGAAGCCATAGCTCGATCATGGCAACTACGGCTGATCCTCTGCTCGGCCGTATTCGGCAGAATAGAGACAGGCTGCCGCTTCAGAGCCGAAAGAGGAATGCCAACCGCGCCTGACTTACTTGCCTCCCGGTCAGCACCTCTTTCGATCAGCGGCGCCGAATTCCAGGCTGCCCCGTCATTTTCCTGGCCGCGCCGCAAGGCATAGAGCACCTCATTTCTTCGTGGGCTTCTGGATGTGTTTCTCCCGGCAGAAGAGTCATCGACAGTCACCAGATCCACGCCGGGATGCAGTCGCTCGAAATCCGTGATGAACTCACGAATCTCCAGGTCGGGTAACCAGGAATCGACAATCATTATTTCCGCGCCCGCCGACTCGAGATGCGCAAGAGCTTCGGCCCCTCCGGCGGCCTCACGCACCTGCCAGCGCAGGCCGGCAAGGGTATCGCGCACTCGCTGGCGAAAGGAGAGGTCGGCGCTGGCCAAGACTGCGGTTCTAGCTATCGGAGTCGCTGGTCGTGTGGTGGCAGTTGCCATTGATATCACTCCTAAGGATAAGTGTTCATCGGACACGCTTGCGCGTTGCTCACGCGGGCGGTGCAACCGGATGCAGGCCGATCGCATATCCCTCGCGGCGAACTGTGTGAATTAGCGGATTTGTGTCGTAATCGCCGAGCTTACGCCGCAAGTAGTTCACATAGACGTCCACCACGTTCGTGTTTGATGTTGCAGCCATGTTCCAGACCTTCTCGAGCAAGGTGGCTCTCGAAACGGCACGTCCGCGATTGAGAAGCAGATATTCGAGCAGGGCAAACTCCTTCTTGGTAAGGTCAATAGCGCTTCCGCTACGGCTCACCGTCCGCTCTATGCGATTCACTTCGAGATCGCAATGCCGAAGCACCAGATTCCTATCGCGCCTGCGGCGTAAAAGAGCCCGGCAGCGAGCTCGCAATTCTGCCAGAGAGAAAGGCTTCATCATGCAGTCGTCGGCCCCAAGGTCAAAACATTTGACTCTCGTCTCCACATCGTTGCGCGCTGTGAGGATCAAGATCGGAAGATCTTCGGTTACTGAGCGGACGAAGCGCAGGACCTCAGTTCCATCTTTGCGGGGAAGGTTTAGATCGAGGATGGTGAGATCCGGCATCTCATGAACGAATCTTTCGACCGCATCTTGTCCATCGCTGGCCAGCCTGACTGTGTGGCCTTCGGTTTCCAGACCACGCGCCAGGAACATCCCAAGTGCAGGATCATCATCCGCAACCAGAAAGCGCATGTTTTCTCCCAATATTCAATCGAGCGCTCGGCATTTGCAGAGTTCGCCGCTCGCAAATAACTTCTCGCGTCCGAGAATCGGAGACAACAGCAGAATGCCGAGAGAAAGCAGTCGTAGACCGAAACGGGAATGGGCTTGGAAGAATTGCGGAATTGGGAATTTCGGGCAACAGTTCAGAAGCGAGCCCTTGACACAGGCTCGGTAGCAAAGCGAACACTTGAGACGCGGGTCAGAGACGACGAGCGTCTAAGGCTTTGGAGAAGGCGGAGTCGGCGTCACCCTGACAGGTGGCTGCGGCGCGGGTGGTGTAACAGCTGCCGGTGGAGGTGTGGGCGTAATAGTTCCGGCTGGTACTGGAGGCTGCACGATATGAGCTACGTAGGTTGCGTAATCTTCATTCACCGCTCCGATTACTCTCCCGCTCTCGTTGAGGGAAATAGTCCAGATCGTGTACACCTTCGCGGCGCCGCGGTCGGAAAACTGAATCTGCCGTTGTCGGGTCGCAGCATCGAAGCGGTAAGTCGAGACAGGAGCCTTGATGGTTGCAGCATCGAGGCTGGGTTGATCCGGAACGTTTGGACGCCCTCCCACAACTTCTGCATAGCAGACCCCAAGAGAGAGCCACTGCCCCTCCGGGTTTGAATCTTTCTTGGCGATGGCAGCCGGAACGAGCGAGTTGAAAAGCTCGAAACTCCGCGTATTCTTTACCGCGGGGATGTAGGGAGATGAGTTTCGATAAAGAACGGGCACGATGCGCACCCTCCCCTCACGACGCGGTATTAAAGCCGTGAAGAGCGACTCGGAGCCGTCGGGAAACTTCTCAAGGTAGTGCAGAAGCAATGTGTCCGGAAGTGCAGGACAGATGGTCTGATCGTAAGTCCAGTTACCCGCGGAAATGTCGTAGGCATAGAACTGAGCCTCTTCGATGAGTTCTTTTCGGCGCGCGCGAAGTAGTTCACGGTCAGCACTATTCATTTCGTCCCGCGTAAGGTGCTGAAGAGAGAAGTACTTGATCTGCTGAGGATGCTGGGACTCTGTGGATTGGGCCGTCAACCCGCTCGCGCCCATTTGCAATTGCGAAAAGAGCCCACAGGCCAATAGAAAAACGGCGCCAGCAATTGCCTTGAAAACTACTCTCATCCCATTTCACTTTACCATTCGCTGCTTAAGCCAAAGGGGACAGCCGTTTGGCTGTCCCCCCGTTGTTATGCCGGTGAGGTAGAGGCTATCACTTACCGGAGGGTCTGCGGGTTGTATGATGAGCCGGCGCTTTGGGCGCTTGCTTCGGTTCGCCATCCTTCATAACGATCATCGGCGGCTGCTGCGTATAAGAGTCAAAGGTGCCAATGTAAGTCACCTGAGTGCCTGGAGCAGGAACCTCCTTCAGAGGCGTCTTCATATTGATCGTGAAATCCGCCTTCTGAGACTGCTTGGCATCCTCAGATACGGCGAGTTGCACGGAATCGGCCGTAGCCTGGATAACGGTGCCAGGTACCTCAGTCGTCTTGCCTTGGAGAACAGCCCAGACCTTCTGAGCATCATCCGGTGATCCGTTTGCCAGCACGAACTCCTTATCGGAGAGCGAAAGGCCCTTATCGAGATCCGTAGTGCTCGCAACCGCGTTGTGTGCCAACTCCTGCGGAGACGGGGGTGGAGGAGCAGGAACTGGTTTGTAAGAATCGGGCGGGAACAGGTTGTCGTGGGCAAGCTGTTTTATCTGATCGAAGCCATCCATGCTGCCGTGGTACTTCTTGTACCAGTATTCGGCCGCCTTCTCTACGTTGGATTTATAGGGCTCTTGGAGGTACTGTGCCGCGCGGGTAAGATACCAGATGCCGTTCACCAAATCCTTTGGATCTTGCTGCACCTCCGCGTTACCGAGAGCATAAGTATCGGCCAGTGTTAGCCCCTGAGTGGTCTGGGCCGGCTCTTTCACCGCGTGCAGTTCCGCCTGGTAGGTCGCTATGGCGCTCTTATAGTCCTTCTTGGCGACCTGATCAGCGCCAATGACATTGCCGAATATGGGTCCGGACACGTCCTTGAGCTTCTGAAAATCCGCGTCGGTCATATTGGCCGGTTTTGTCGCATTCTGACCGCGCTGGGCCAGGGCCGCAGCTTCGTCCAACTTAGCCTGATCGCCATTGGCTTGCTGCTTTTCGACATACACAACAAATATGAGAGCGCGAAGATTGTTGGGATCGACCTGTAGCAATCGCTTGGCTGCATCATAAGTCTTCGCGGTATCCCCGGTTGCCTGATAAGCCCCCACAAGCTGTTCCAGCATTTCCGCCTTGACCACGCTATTCGGATACTGCTGCAGAAAACTTTCGATCGCAGCTGCCTTGGCGGCCGGCGTCGACTGACCAATAGCGCTCGTGTAGGCGTTGTATTCGGCTGGATCCTTAATAGTGATCTGACTGGACTGCGAACCCTGATCCTGCGCCAAAGCAGCTACTGGCAGGGAAAGGACACTGGTCGCAACGGCCAGTAGGGAAGCAAAAACGACCTTCTTCATTCAACGCTCCTAGAAAACTCCTGAAAATTAAGCACTCAGCAGGTGCGAGCCGGCGGAGGATGCCCACCCTTTGCATCGGACCACACTAACCCGCAAAAATCCACAATTGTGCGCGCGGCCATGCAATTTGCTGGATTATAGAAACCAGCGGGTCGCTGTGACAAGTGCCGCATGGTCACGGTTGGCGGACCATACGATCAGGGAATCAGTCCCGATCCTCGGATAACACGCCAGAATTCTGTTGGAGACGGCCCGGAGCCTCTGATGCGGCCAAATGGGAGCGAAAGAGGGGTTCAATGGCAGAACTGGATGGGCAGATCGCAATTGTTACGGGGGCCGGGCACGGCATCGGGGAGGCAATCAGTAAGCGGCTTGCCAGAATGGGTGCACTGGTCTTGCTTGTTGCGCGGAATCCTGCGCGCCTTGCAAAGGTTCACGCAGAGATCGAGGACGCAGGCGGGAAAGCGGAAACTCACACCGTCGATCTGCTTCAAGACCCGGCTATTGGTAACTTTGCATCCGCGCTCAAGGAGAGCCACGGTCGATGTAACATTCTGGTCAACAATGCGGGAATTGGGTTCATGGGCAAGCCGCTCTTCGAAACCAGCCCCGAGGACTGGGACTCAATGATGGGCACGAACCTCCGTGCTCCTTATCTGATGATCAGAGCGGTGGCCCCTCTCATGATCGCGGCGGGTCGCGGACATATTATTAACATTTCGTCGCTGGCTGGCCATAATCCTCTGAAAAATGGTGCTGCTTACGCCGCTTCCAAATGGGGGCTTAACGGGCTCACCTATTCAGTCGCCGAGGAATTGCGGGACCGCGGCATCCGGGTGTCGGCGGTCGCGCCCGGATCCGTCGATACAGGCTTTGGATCCAGTACGAAAGACGCCAACTGGAAAATACAGCCAGATGATGTTGCGAATATTGTGGCCATGCTGGTGACACAATCTCCGCAATCATTCGTGAGTGAGGTGCTGGTGCGCCCCGCGCGCACGTCCTGAGCGGCTCCTAACGTCCGAACTGGCGTAAATGGTGGTCGGCGTGGAGCCATCCCCATCTGAGCCAGTCAGCCCGCGTGAGCGCTCCGAAATACGAGTGACGCTTGCCTTCAAGTTCTGCCTCTCGGAGACGATGGGAGAGGACGGTGGCTGTTCTTTGATCCGCCTCAAAATCATCCAAATGCGGATTCAGACTGCATTGGTCAATCTCCGGACGCGTCGGAAAATTTGGCCTCCATTTGAGTGGTACATATAATGCAGCCCACTTGAGCACTACTCGTTGGAGGTGACGCACCTCCGCGTCGCTGACCTTAATCTCCCCCAAGGGAACCCGCATGGAGCCAGCGAGGTGGCGGAGCATTTGGTGAGAGTTCATCCTCCCCCACCGGCCTGCGTCGTCCGGACGCACAGTATTTAGCCTTTCGACGATCAATTGAGCATCATCGGCGTTAGCCAGGGTTCTCATAAATGGGAATGCTAAATAGGGAGAAGAAGCCGCGGAGGGTGCCTTTACTGGTTCCGCAGCGGCTTTTTGGGTTGTTATCGACTCGGCTGCCAACTATCCTAAAGACTCCGGCGATTTCCAGCGACAATCAAATAGCGAGAGCGGTGCTGCCCGCAAGGTTGGGTGTCATTACTTGCGTGTGCGGTAGGTGGGGTTTCTGCGCTGCAAGTCCAAAGAATTGAATTGCGGGCAGCTTATCCACAATATGTTGGGGTAGTAATGTTGACCCGGATTCGACCGGCAGCTAAAGTTTCCCTTGATGCAGATCCCGGCCCTATCCGCATATTCCCGGTTCCGAAAGCTGAGGTGTGACGACACGTGCTGAAGCTGAAAAAAATCCAGATCCTGGGCTTCAAGTCCTTCTGCGACCGCACGGAAATCTCTCTGCCCGGTCAGGGAATTGCCGTAATCGTGGGACCGAATGGCTGCGGTAAATCCAACATTCTTGACGCAGTGACCTGGGTACTTGGCGAACAGAGCGCCAAAAGTCTTCGTGGCGGCAGGATGGAGGATGTCATCTTCGCGGGAACCCGCGACCGCAAACAACTCGGCATGGCGGAAGTTTCCATCACTCTCATCGATCCCGACACCTACGCGGATGGGCCCCTGCTCGCCGAGCCTGAAGTCGTCATTGAGAATGACCCGGATTGGGACGAGGATAAGCTCCGCGCCGAGCGGGCGGCCGAAGTCGAAGAAATTATTGCTGAATCGCAGCCGGGCCAAGTACTGGAGGCTGAGGCTTCCGCGAAGCCCGAGCCGTCGGCGGAGAAAGCAGAAGCAGAACACAGCGATGGCTCCGGTGCTGTTGTGTTGAAGATCCGCCGCAGAAAGTTCCAGAAAACGCCGCGGCAAGGTGAAATCATCGTCACGCGCCGATTGTTCCGCACCGGCGAAAGCGAGTACCTGCTGAATGGAAAACTCTGTCGGCTTAGGGACATCCAGGACATTTTTATGGGTACGGGTTTAGGTCCGGAGTCCTATGCGATCATCGGCCAGGAACGAATCGGTCAACTGCTTAGTTCTAAGCCACATGATCGCCGGGCGATCATTGAGGAGGCCGCTGGTATCACGCGGTTCAAAACCAAGAAGCGTCTCGCCGAACTGCGTCTTGAACAATCGAAGCAGAACCTCGCCCGGGTCAATGACATATTCGAAGAAGTCACCCGTCAGCTGTCGTCTCTCAAGCGTCAAGCGGCGAAAGCGGAACGTTACGCGGCAATTCGCGATGAAATGCGCGGTCGCCTTCGGGTCGTTCTGGCCAGCAAGATCGGACTGATCGACTCCGAACAAAGCGCGGTCCTTTCTGAGATCGAGTCTCTTTCCACCGGGGTGGCCGAACACGACACCCAAATCGAAGGCCTTGCGTCCGAGCATTCCTCCGGCACGGCTCAGGGCTACGAACTCGAATCGAAAGCGAAAGATGCGCAGACCCGGGCCAGCCAGTGCGCCGTTGAACTTGAGCGCGTGACGGCGCGGCGGAACGGCAATCAGGAGCGCATCCTTGAGCTTCAGACCCGTGCTGCTTCCGGAGCGGCCGAGCTTGAGCAGGCCAGGCAACATCTCGGCAGCTTGACTGGCGAGCGAGACGCCCAGCGGGTATTTCTCGAAACAGCTGCGGCGGAATCGATCGGCTTTCGCCAGCAGGTTGAGGCCAGGCAGCGGCAGGCACGCGAGGCGGTGGCCGCTGTCAACGCAGCCGAGCAGCGGGTTGAAGCTTCTCGCCGGCAAGCAATGCAGCTCCTTTCGCAGCTCGGTCAGGTCCGCAATCAGACCACCCAGGGGGAAGAATCGCTGGCCTCGCTCGAACGCGAGGCCGACCGGCTAGCCGCTGAAATCTCAGCTGCGAAGCGGGACCTGGAAGCGCTCGGGGCAGAGCGCGGCCAGCTTTCGATGAAATTCGATTCGATCACGGAGAGCCTGAAGCGCCTAGAGTCAGAAATTGCTTCCCTGCGTAACAGCATCAATGCAAAGCGCAGTGAAGAAGCTGAAGCCAAGCGGAGGGGCGACCAGCTTCGCGCGGAACACGCCACTCTTACTGGCCGCTGCACCTCTCTGAATGCACTGTTACGCGAGCACAGCTATTCGACCGATACCGTTCGCAAGCTATTCCGTTCGAACTCGCTCGGAGGCGGGTTGGCTCTCGTTGGTACCTTGGCCGATTTTCTCGAAGTGAACGACCAGTACGAAAGCGTCGTCGATGAGTTCCTCCGTGACGAGCTGAATTACATCGTTGTGAAAAGCTGGGACGCCGCGAATGAGGGCATGCGCCTGCTGAAGACAGACGTGGATGGCCGCGCCACATTCCTTGTCCATCCCGAGGACTCCCAGGCCAAGTTCTCTTTTGCCGCGGACAGCGTGCCGCCGAGCTATCAGCATCAGCAGGGCGTGGTCAGGCTGAAGGAATGCATCCGCGTGCTCGATGGCTTCGGTAGTTCCCTCGAAGTTATCCTGCCCAAGTTGCGTGAGGGCTACGTCGCGCCTGATTCAGAGACGGCTCGTGCCCTCGCTCTCGAGAATCCGCACGCATTTTTTTTGGCCCCGTCTGGCGAGTGCTTCCATAACGTGACCGTCACTGGGGGCAAACCGCGTGCCGAAGGCCCCCTGGCTCTGAAGCGCGAACTGCGCGCAACTCAGCAGAAACTCGAGAGCGTGGAGCGCGAGCTTAGCGCATGCGATGTGAAGTTTGCAACGCTCGGGAAAGATCTCAATGAGCTTACTCGCCAGCTGGAAGCGAAGGGTGAGGAGCGTCGCGCTGCAGAGCGCGAAAGTGCGAATCAATCAGCTGCACTCCGTCAGATGGAGTCTGAAGTGCAGCGTCTGGACCGCCGTATGCAGGAATGGACGCTCCAAAGCGAACGCAACAAGGATGCCCGGTCATCCAAGCAGCAGTTCATCGAGAAAATGCGCGAGGAGGCAAAGAGCCTGGAGGCCCAGCATGAGGCTACCGAGGCAAACCTCGCGCAACTGCAGAGCTCGATCCAGGAACTGCGCGCCGCGCGTGAGGAAGCGCAGCAGCAGGTCGCCCTGGCTTCGGCTGAGTTGGCAGGTCTTGAAGAGCGCCGTCGTGGCGCTGAGGCCGCCTTTGCTCGCACCGACCGGATGTATGTTGAGTTGGGCCAGCGAGTGAGTCAACTCGAGAAGCAACTGTCGGGTGCAGTCACCGAACAAGAGCAGCGTAGCGCGGAGAATGAACAACTCGCTGCCAAGGCCCAGGAACTCACTCGTTTGCACGACGAGACACTCGTTGAAATTGCACAGCTGACAAAAGAGGCGACGGACCTGCGGGCCAGCCTCGCTGCCATTGATCAGAAGCTCAAAGTGTTGCGCGCCGAGTCCGACAGCCTGCGCGATGCCCGCAGTGAGCGTTCGGCACGGGCGGCAACCCTGGCGGCCGATCTCGCTCATCTCGAAGAGGCTTGCGTGAATGATCTGGGCATTGAGGCCGGAACCCTCCGCGCCGAGGCAGACCTACAGCAACTCGAGGGTGAACCGCTCAGCGTCGAAGACGAGGCCTGCCGTGGATTGAAACAAAAACTGGAGTCCATGGGGCCGGTCAATATGATGGCTCTCGAAGAGTACAAGGAAACGGAACAGCGGCACCAGTTTCTGGAAACACAGCGCAAAGACTTGCTTGATTCGATCGAGAATACGCAAGCCACCATAAGGGAAATCGACCAGATCTCTCGCACCCGATTCGACGAAGCCTTTTTACGCATCAACGAAAACTTCGGCGTCACGTTCTCCCGGCTCTTCGGAGGAGGACAGGCGTTTATGCGGCTCACGGACGAAGAGAACTCCGCCGACAGTGGCGTCGATATTGTGTCGCAACCACCCGGCAAGAAACTGCAGAACGTTCTTCTTCTCTCTGGTGGCGAAAAGGCGCTTACGGCGCTCTCGCTGCTCGTCGGTATCTTTCAGTATCAGCCAAGTCCCTTCTGCGTCCTCGATGAGGTTGACGCGCCACTCGACGAAACTAACGTGGGGCGACTGGCCGACTTGCTGCATAGCATGTCCGTGGATACTCAGTTCGTCATGGTCACGCACTCCAAGCGAATGATGACCAGCGCAGATCTGATCTACGGCGTGACGATGCAGGA
>JAFAKX010000203.1 GCA_019234945.1 Silvibacterium sp. | reverse complement strand
GTAAGCGTTCGAGGAACCCATCTGTTGTTCAGCGCCAGACAGTGATGACGTTGGAAGATGAATGCAAAGCAGCCAGAAGGCGCACGGCGTCGCCGGAGCCGTGCAGAAGTCGATCGTTTGGTGGCGGAATATGAAGCGAGTGGTTTGGGCCGGCAGGAGTTCTGTCAGAGACACGGACTGTCCTTGACGACGCTTAACCGGCACCGGAAGCGGCGACAGTTAGAGGTCGAAGGCGCCAGAGGCGACCGGTGGGTCGCGGTGGAATTGGCAGATGAAGAAGCGGAGCCGAAAACACAGCCGGGCAGCGAGTTGGTGGTTTTATTGTCGAGGGGTCGGCGAATCGAAGTGCGTAGCGGCTTCGACACCAACGTCCTGCAACAGTTGGTGCGCGTGCTGGAGCAGGTTTGAGTGTGTTCGGGTTCGGATCAGCGACACGGATCTATCTGGCGGCGGGCGCAACGGATATGCGGAAAGGCTTCGAAGGGCTGTACGGTCTGGTTCGCGACCGATTGTTGTGCGACCCGCTCAGTGGACACGTTTTCGTCTTCGCGAATGCACAACGGAATCGGCTAAAGCTGGTGTTCTGGGATGGAAGTGGGCTATGGGTGTGCGCAAAACGTTTGGAGAAAGGCCGCTTCCGCTGGCCGGAGGCGGACGGTGGGCAGTCGAAGCTGTTGCTTAGTCACGAGGAGTTGGCGTTGCTGCTGGGCGGTATCGACTTACTGGAGACTCGGCGCCGGCAATGGCATCGCGTAGTAAGTGACGCCAGCGAGAAGATTGCGTAAGCAACTCGGAAGTTAGCCTCAAAAACAAGTACCGTATAAGTGGATGTGCGCGGTATATTAGTTATGCACTGATCGTGAGCGCAGAATCCACCACTCGACGGCTTTCGGAATCCGAGCAGATCGAACAACTCAAGAAGCAACTGCAGTGGGCTGAGTTGAAGATCCGCTCGCTCGAAGAGCAACTGCGGCTGGAGCGGATTGCCAAGTATGGCCCGAACAGCGAGAAGCTCAGCGATGCTCAACTGGAGCTTCTCGAACTGGAGCCGGGCGTAAGCAATATCGAAGTGCAGGCAGAGAGCGAACGTGAACCCCTGCCGGCCGCCACAAGCAAGAATCGCAAACATCCCGGTCGGCAAAAACTTCCCGCCGAGTTGCCGCGCGTAGAGCGAGTGATTGCCTGCGCTCCGGAGCACTGCACTTGCCGGGCTTGCGGCAAGGAAACGGCGGTCATTGGCTATGAGCAAAGTGAGTACTTGGACCGAGAACCAGCCAAATATTTCGTAGTCGTGACCAAGCGCGAGAAGCGCGCATGCAAGGCGTGTGAGGATGGGGGCGTCACGACAGCACCGGCGCCCGCCCGAATCATCGACAAAGGCCTGGTCAGCGACCGTGTGGTCATCGATACCGTAGTGGCAAAATACAGTGACCACCAGCCCTTGTATCGTCAGAGCACGATTCTGGAGCGGGAGACGGGAGTCGAGATCAGCCGCGCAACGCTGGACGGATGGGTCATGCGAGTAGGCGAGTTACTCGCTCCGATTGTCACAGCAATGGGCCGTGAGTTACTACGAGGAACTTACATTCAGGCGGATGAGACGCCCGTGGATGTGCAAATGCATGATAAGCGCGGTAAGAATCATCAAGCATATCTTTGGCAATATGGCAGGCCTGGAGGCAGCGTGGTGTTTGACTTCCGGCTTGGCCGTGGACGCGAAGGTCCGAAACACTTCTTAGGTCAGTTTGAGGGCATCCTGCAAAGCGACGGCTATGCCGCCTATGAAAAAGTGGGCGGGCCGAAGATCGTGCACGCCTGTTGTTGGGCCCATTCGCGAAGGAAGTTCGTGGATGCGGTGAAGCTCAATCCACGGGATGCCGTTGCTACGCGCATTGTGATGCGAATCGACGATCTCTTTGCGATCGACGCACAGGCGCGTGCGCAGGGCCTGGATCACACTGCACGGCAGGCTCTGCGAGTCGAGCGCGCCACGCCACTATTGGCTGTCATTAAGCAGGAGATCCAGGCGGCGCATGCCAGCGCCTTGCCTTCCAGCACGCTGGGCAAAGCCGCCACCTACACCCTCGCGCTCTGGCGCAAGCTTACTCGCTTTCTGGATTGTCCAGAGTTGGAGCTTAGTAACAACCTGGCAGAGAACTCGATGCGTCCGGTAGCCCTCGGTCGTAAGAATTGGATCCACATAGGCAGCCAGCAGGCCGGACCCAGGGTCGCCGCCATTCTGTCCATCGTTGAAACTTGTCGGCGCCTACACATTCCGGTACGCGATTACCTCGCCGCCGTTTTGCCCGGCCTTGGCAACTCCCCGATTTCCCAGATCAAAGAACGCACGCCTTCGGCCTGGGCGGCCGCATGCCGCTAAACGCCGCCTCATCGTCCTCCGGGTTCCTGCCAACTCTGTACTTGCTCTGACGGATAC
>JAFAKX010000093.1 GCA_019234945.1 Silvibacterium sp. | reverse complement strand
GATGGCAGACAGCGCGCGGCGTCCCGAGGTGGTCGATGCCGCGGCTGATCTTGCCCGCCGCCACCTGGTGCTGCTGGTTGTGCTGGGGCACCCGGAGCTGCAGCAGCTCGCCGCGCGCCAACCAGAAGATGTGGAGCAGATGTTCGTCTCGACGGCGGCGATGGAAATCCTTGAGCGGCGGCGCGAGGTCCTGGCGCGGTTACGTGCGCAGGGAGTGCTGGTGGTGGAGACGACACCGGGCACGGTGAAGGCCGACGCCGTCAACGAGTATCTTGAAGTGAAGGCGCGCGCGCTGGTCTGAGCCATCTCACACCGCCACAAATCTGCAGCCATTCGTCACAGAATTACCGACCGGGGCTTCCCAGTTTGCTTCTAGTTCAGGTCTGATGGCAACGGAACCACGAGGCTTTCAAATCCGTAGAGGCAAGTAACGCATGCAGAGTCTTGGCGATACCTTCGGGCAGGTCTTCCGCGCCATCTGGGCGAACAAGCTGCGTTCCTTCCTGACAATGTTCGGGATCGCCTGGGGCGTAGGGTCGTTACTGCTGCTGATCTCGGTCGGCGAGGGCTTCCGGTCGGGCCAACACCGGCAACTGGCGACTTTCGGCAACGACCTGATCATGATGTGGGGCGGAACGATCCCGGCCGTCCCGAATCAGCACACCGGAATGCGACCCTATAACCTGACGCTTAGCGACGCGGAGGCCATCCGCACGCAGGCTCCGGATGTGCGGGCGGCCGTCGCTTACCTCGACCGCGATGACATCAAGCAGCAGAGCCAGTATCAGACCGCCGGCGGAGACGTGGTAGGCACAGAGCCGAATTACGACCAGATTCGCTTCCTCCCCATCGCCGAGGGGCGCTTTCTGAACGACGACGATATGCGGAACCGCAACCACGTGATTGTCCTGGGACAGAAGAGCACACAGTTACTGTTTCCGGGCCGGCCGGCAATGGGCGAGATTGTCACCCTGAACGGCACACGCTTCACAGTGGTGGGAGTGGCGGCCAAATTCGGGCATGGAAACAACGACTTCGAGAACCAGAAGGTATACATCCCCCTCTCGGTCATGCTGGAAATGTTTCCGCTCAAGGGTGAGAACATCCCGCACGATTCCATCACGTCGATCCAATATCAGCCGCGGGTCAAGGGAGACAACCTGATTGCCAAGCAGCAGGTGCATCAGATCGTCGCGCGACAGCATGGGTTTGACGCGGACGCCCCAGAGGCCTTCAACGAGTGGGACACCATCCGCACGGAGCAGCTCATTGGGAAAATCTTCACCGCCATGGATATCTTCCTGGGAGGCGTGGGCATCGTGACGCTGGCGCTGGGGGCGGTGGGAATCATCAACATCATGCTGGTTTCGGTGAGCGAGCGCACGCGGGAGATCGGCCTGCGCAAGGCCATCGGCGCGACGAGCCGCAGCATTCTCTTCCAGTTCTTTCTCGAGGGGCTCATCCTCACCGGCGTCAGCGGAATGATCGGGGTCGTTGGCTCGGCCCTTTTCATGTACCTGCTGCGCTCGGCGATCGGAGACGGTGTCCAGGGATTCGATCCGCCGCGGCTGGTTCCGTGGTCGGCGGCGCTGGCAATCGGGGTGCTCAGCGCGTGCGGGATTGTCGCGGGGCTGTATCCGGCGGGCAAGGCAGCGGCGCTCGAGCCGGTCGAGGCGCTGCGGCGCGAATAGCGCTGCGGCACAAATAAAGGAGCCAACGATGCTGGTCGATTTATGGAAACAGGCTTACGAAGCGATGGTCTACAACCGCCGGCGCACGACCATCACCATGATCGGCATGGCCTGGGGCATCGCTACTGTAGTTCTGCTGCTGGCTTACGGCTCGGGGTTCGGCCGGGCCATCGAGGCCATCTTCGCGCAGTGGGGCACCCATCTGATCGGCGTGTTTGCGGGGCGAACCTCGGAGCAGGTCGGCGGCGCGAAAGCCGGCGTTCAGGTGCGCTTTACCAAGGACGACGTCGAGCGGCTGCAACTCACGGTTCCCGGCGTGAGGCACGTTACCCCAATGCTTTCGAAGGACCTGCCGGTCGCGAACGAGCTGCACACTTACACATGGTCGGTGAACGGTTACCGGCCCATTGTGCAGGACATTCTTGTGCTCGATATCGACACCGGGCGGTTCTTCACGGATGAAGACGACGCCAACCGCGCCCACGTGGCGGTGCTCGGCTCGGAGGCGAAGACGAAGCTGTTCGGAGGCGAATATGCCATCGGGCGGCGCATCCGGCTGAACGGCATCAGCTTCGAGGTAATTGGTGTTCTGCGACCGAAAATGCAGGAGGAAGGCGACAATAACAACCGGCAGGTGTACATCCCGCTGAGCGCCATGGGCGACCTCAAGGACCCGAAGTACTATGACGGCTTCTGGCTCAACTACAACGGAGACCACGCGGTGGTGCAGCAGGCGATTCGCAACACGCTGGCCGAGATGCATAACTTCCGCCCGTCGGATCATCAGGCCATCTTTGTCGCGGACCTCGAACAGCAACTGACACAATTTAGAATTGTGACCATTGCCCTTGAGATATTGCTGCTGTTCATCGGCGCGCTGACGCTGGGCATCGCCGGCATCGGCCTGATGAACATCATGCTGGTTGCCGTGCAGCAGCGCACCAAGGAGATCGGTATCGAGAAGGCGCTTGGCGCGCGCAAACGGCACATCATGATCCAGTTCCTCGCCGAGTCGCTTGTCATCACCGGGATTGGTGGCGCGCTCGGAATACTGCTTGCCTATGCGGTTTCGATCGGCGTGGGGCGGATCACGTTCTACAGCGCGATGGCCGCGAACGCGTCGGCTGCAGACATCCAACTGCTGATTTCGCCGCTCATCGTCGTCGTCGCCACCGGGATCCTCGTAGTCGTGGGGCTCGTGAGCGGAATGATTCCGGCGATCAAAGCGGCGAATCTGAATCCCATCGAGGCGCTGCGGTACGAGTAGGCAGAATGCAGACGCTGAAGTGCTCGATCCGTGATTAGGCGGTTTGGGCGGCACGCATTCTTGCTATCCGCTCGTTGGCCTGCTTCGTCAGGTGGGGAACGATGCCAAGCTGCCGCTCAATCAGCATGAGCTGCGCGCGATGATGCATCTCATGCTCCTTGACGCCCAGCAGCTGCTCGAACCGGGACTTGGTACCACTCCCGTCAGCTACAGTGACCATTTCGCCTAGCATCTCCGGTGTCCGCGTCTCCAGCCACGCTGCGAAGGACTCACCGCGGCTGCGTAGCAACTCCAGGATTTCGGCTTTCGTCCTGGGTTTCGATTCCTCGTTTTTGGCGCGCTCAAAAAGCGCTATAAGGTCGAAGCCAACCAAGGTCATCAGGCGCTGCTTGCCGTGAATTTCCTCCCACATCTGTGGCGCAACAGCGATGTGCGCCAACATTTGGCCGACGGATCGGCACTCCGAAGCCGGGACATGGTTGTACTGCTCCTCGGGGATATCCTCGGCGATCTGAATCGTGTTTTGGCGTACGGTCCGAAACTGCCTGCCTAATTCTTTTCCGCCGTAGACGATCATGCTTGTTCACCTCGTGGTTTGTTCTCCTGCTGACCTGTGGGACACGGTTCGGCAGGGATGCTGGCTTCGATGCGCGGCCGGCGTCGCGTCCCAGGTGCGGGTCGGCGGGTCGACCGCGTTGGGGTAGCGCGACTGTTAGAGCGCCCTCCTTTATACACCGTCGGCGTCAGAAGATGCTGAACCAGGGCTCTCCCGCTTGCGCCTACTGCTCCTGCAACCAGGGCTCGTTTCATTCGAGAAGGCCGCCTTTCAAAGTGCTTTTGTTGACCTGCACCGCCACTCGGGATAATCTCACCTCGTAATGGCTTTCGTCTCGATCGACGCTTCTCTCGCCCTCTGTTGTCGCTAGCCCCGTTCCATCCCTGCCTGCCCCCGATTTTTCCCGACAACCTGAAGAGGAAGCATGAAGCCCTATCGATTTGCCTCATTTCTGGCCCTTGCCGTAGCCATCCTGGCCTTCGCAGACGCCGCCTCCGACTGGAAGGCCGGCCTGCTGGCATGGCGCACGCATCGCGAACAGCGTCTCTCCGCGCCCGACGGCTGGTTGACGCTGGTCGGCCTCGAGTGGCTTAAGCCGGGACCGAATACGGTCGGCTCAGCGCCCGACAACCGGATCAGGCTATCCGCAGCAGCCCCGGCACATCTTGGAGTCATCGAGGTCAACGGCAGCGATGTCCGTCTGGCTCCGCCGCAGGGCGGATTTCCGTCAGGCGTTCAGCTTGACGGGGCTCCGGCGCAGGCAGCCAAACTCGCCGATGACGAGGCGCATAATCCCTCAAAGTTGACGGCCGGTACACTGACCATCCTGCTACTGCATCGCGGCGACCGCTACGCACTGCGTATCAAGGACTCGCAGGCTTCCACACGGCTGAGCTTCCATGGCCTCCACTGGTACGATCCTGACCCGCGGTACCGGGTCGAGGCCACGTGGATTCCGTTCGTGCCGGTGAAAAAGATCCCGGTGCCCTCGATCATCGGCGTCACAGACGAGATGCCCACGCCGGGCGTGGCCGAATTTACGCTGGACGGCAAGACACAGCAGCTAGAGCCGGTGCTTGAAAAGCCGGACGCGAAGCAGCTCTTCTTCATCCTGCGTGATGCGACCAGCCGGAGCACCAGCTACGGTGCAGCCCGATTCCTCTACACGGATTTTCCCGATCACGGATTGGATCAGCCCGGCCATCTCGTGCTCGATTTCAACCGGCTGCAGAATCCTCCCTGCGCCTACACCGCCTATGCGACGTGCCCGCTGCCTCCTGAGCAGAACCGGCTGGCGGTCGCGCTGCCGGTGGGCGAGGCGAAGTATTCACACTGAAGGAAAAAGACTTGAGCCCCGCCACTGTGGCTTCGAGACGTCGCTGGCTCTCTGAATGGCTTCGGTTGCAAAGACCATGGCGGATGCCAGTATCAGAGTAGGAATTCGTGGGTTTTCATATCAGACTTGCGATACCATGGGAGCCCTGCAGGGGTTGTGTAGATAAAACCGATAGAATAGCACTCAGAGCATTATGATCAACGCGGCCAGCGCTGTTGCTTCGACGATCCCGGCTCGCGCCGATGTAAATCCACGGGCTCTCACCCGTTACGCCTGGGCGGTCCTTGCCTACAACATCGCGGTTATCGTTTGGGGCGCAGCGGTGCGCGCCACCGGCTCCGGCGCGGGCTGCGGAGATCACTGGCCCCTCTGCAACGGCTCTGTCATCCAGCATTATCCGACCGCCGCAACCCTCATCGAATTCGCTCACCGCGCCTCCAGCGGCGTCGCCCTGGTGGCCGTCATCGGCCTGCTCATCTGGACCTTTCGCGACATGCCGCGCCGTCATCTGGCCCGCTCCGCTTCCGTGGCCGCTCTGGCGCTCACGCTGAACGAGGCCCTGCTCGGAGCGCTGCTCGTTCTTCTCGGCAAGGTTGCGCACGACCAGTCCGGATCGCGCGCTGTTTATCTGGGCCTCCATCTCACGAACACGTTGCTCCTCCTCGGTGCGCTGGCACTAACGGCGCATTTTCTTTCGCGGAAACAGGGCTTCATGCACGGCAGCGTCGAACTCCGCGCTCCGGGAATCGCTCTTACCGGGATAATCGCCATGCTAATCGTAGGCGTCAGCGGCTCGCTTGCCGCTCTCGGCGACACGCTGTTTCCCGCAACCAGCGTGCGTGCGGCCTTCCTGCAGGATTTTTCGTCTGAATCCTCATGGCTGGTCCGGCTGCGCTGGCTGCACCCGGCTCTGAGTCTGCTCGCCGGAGCCTTCCTGATCTGGCTTGTCTACCGTGCGGCCCGCATCCCGATGCACCGCCGCCTGTCGCTTACCGTGGCCTCATTCGGGCTCGTTCAATTCGCTCTTGGAATCGGCGACATCGTCCTGCTGACGCCTACGACCATGCAACTGCTGCACCTTCTGGGTGCGGACCTGCTCTGGATCTCACTCGTCGTCCTGCTCGCCCGGCTCTGCCTGCCTCCCATCGGATGCTCAGCAGAAATCTGCCGGATGAGCTAGTTCGGAAAATATATTCCTTGCTGATTCGCGCATGGAGCGCGTACAGTGCTCGGCATTACGGGGCACCAATAAAATCGATTTACTACCGGTCTTCAGTCCACTGACTTTCATTCCTAGGAGAAGCGTGTGAATCCAGTTTCCGAAGTCCCGGCACAGGACATCGCTCTTCGGTCCGCCGAACTGAACGAGAAGTATGGGCGGCTCGGCTCTTTCCTCGATCGAAATAATCTATCGGCCGTCCTGCTCAGCCGACACGAAAATATCGCGTGGATTACCGCGGGACAGGTCGAGGCGCGCGTCGCCCTGGGTGTTGAGACCGCCGTCACTTCACTGCTGATCACACGCAGCGGACTTCGGTACTATCTTGCGCCGAACAATGAAGCTCCGCGACTGGCCGACGAGGAGTTTGTGGGGCTGGGCTACGAGGCCGTAATTTACCCGTGGTATCAAAACCCGGCTGCCCTGCTCCGCGAACTCACCGGAGACACCGCCCTCGGTTCGGACGTGCCCGTCGCCAACGCGACGCATGTCAATCTTGCCCCGCTTCGTGCACCTCTACTCGCCCCGGAAATCGACCGCTTCATCAATCTGTCCCGTCAGACTGCCGACGCGACTGCCTCAGTCGTCGAGTCCCTCACGCCCGGCATCGCCGAAGAAGAGATGGCTGCCCGCACGGCTTCTGCCCTGCTCGAACGCGGCATCACACCGACGGTGCTGCTCATGGGCGTTGATGACCGCATCCGCAAGTACAAGCATGCAGTTCCGCGGTCGGGACGCCTCGCGCCTCCCGGCGCGCGGCATGGCTTGGAACGCTACGGCATGGTGAATCTCTGCGCGCGCAAGTGGGGACTGGTCGCCTCCATCACGCGCTTCGTTCATTTCGGATCAGTGCCGGACGACCTGGCTGCATCGTTCACCGCGGTCGCCCGCATTCACTCCGAGCTGCTGCACGCCACGCGAGCCGGCGCAACCTCGGCGCAGCTCTTCGAAGTCGCGCGCAAGGCTTATGCGTCTGCCGGAGCCGCCGAGGAAATCGTGCTCCACCACCAGGGTGGACCCTGCGGATACGGCGAGCGCGATTGGCTCATTCAACCTGAAGGGACGGACACCGTAGTTCTGCCGCAGGCCTTCGCCTACAATCCAAGCCTGCGCGGAGCCAAGGTCGAGGACACCGCCGTGGTCACCGAAAACCAGGTCGAAATTCTCACCGACACGCCAACCTTGCCGGTGATCGAAACCGTCATAAACGGCGAGGTGTATCGCTCAGCCGGAATCCTGGTACGGTAAACGCCCAATAACGGTGACTTCGCACGTCCTGATCTGGGCCATTGCTGCGGCCAGCATCGTGCTGATGCTGTTTCGTCCCTTCGGCCTGCCGGAAGTTGTCTCGACCGTAGGCGGCGCAGCGCTCCTCTGCCTTCTGCGACTGGTTCCCCTGCCGCTGGCAGGCCATGCCGTTGCCGAAGGGCTGGATGTCTACTTATTCCTGACCGGCATGATGCTGCTATCGGAGCTGGCCAAAGTCTACGGCGTCTTCGACTGGCTCGCCTACATCGCCGTGAAGCAAGGGAACGGTTCTCCTCTCCGGCTCTTTACCCTGATTTATGCAGTCGGGATCGTCGTAACTGTCTTCATGTCCAACGACGCTACCGCGGTCGTGCTGACTCCGGCGGTGCTGACTGCGATCAGTCGTGCGCAGGCGAAGCCGATGCCCTATCTGCTGAGCTGCGCCATGATCGCGAACGCCGCCAGCTTTGTCCTGCCCATCTCCAACCCGGCAAACCTTGTCGTGTTCCACAACGCCATGCCGTCACTGGCGAAATGGCTTGTGATGTTCGCGCTTCCTTCTTTTGTATCGATAGCAGTTACTTATGCGATGCTGCTCTGGTACAGCCGAAGAGATCTTGCCGGCGCGACCAATGGTACAGGAGCACATGTAGAGCTGACGAGCGCAGGCAAATTCAGCCTGCTTGGGATTCTTTCCGTCGCGGTGGTACTGCTGGTGGCATCGGCCCTCGGGAGAGACCTCGGACTCCCAACCTGCCTTTCGGCCCTGATTGTCGCAGCAATCGTGTTGATTCGCGAACGGTCGAATCCGCGGCGCATCGTGCACGAGATCAGCTGGAGCGTGTTGCCGCTGGTGGCTGCGTTATTCGTTATTGTCGAAGCAGTCAAAAGCGCGGGCGCTCTCGCGATGCTTCACGCCGCGCTCCTCGACGTGATGAAATGGCCGCCGGCCGCGTCGGCCTTTGCCGTCGGTGGCGCCCTCGGCTTCGGGACGAACCTCGTTAACAATCTGCCGCTTGGCCTCCTTGCGGGAGCGACGCTGCAGACAGCGCCTTTTCACCAGCTTCTGTCGAAAACTGCTCTCATCGCAATCGACCTGGGCCCGAATCTCTCGATCACCGGATCGCTCGCGACCATCCTTTGGCTCATCGCCATCCGCCGCGAGGGCCTGCACGTCAGCGGGTGGCAGTTTCTCAAGGCCGGCATGCTGATTATGCCCGTGGCTCTTGCATTTACGTTCGCAGCTTCGCTGATACTCGATCCTCATTGAGGGCTCAGTTGACCGACGCGATTTTCGGCAACCGGCAGCCCTGATTGTCGGCCGCCATCAGCATGGCACCAATCGTCGCCGCATCCATTGGCCGGAAAAAGTAGTATCCCTGCCCGAGGCGGCAGCCGAGCGAGGTCAACCGCTCCGCCTGCTCGGCGGTCTCGATGCCCTCGGCGACTACATCCATCCCAAGCGACCGCGCGAGATCGAGAATCGTTCCCACGATTTCGACGCTGTCCTGCTTCCCGCCCATACCCTGAATAAAGGAACGATCGATCTTCAGCGTGTCGAAGGGATAGCTGTGAAGATGGTTGAGCGAGCTGTAGCCCGTGCCGAAGTCATCCATGTGCAGTCCGACGCCGAGCGACTTGAGGTCCTGCATCGTCTCGAGGGCAGTTTCAGGATTGCTCATCAAACTGCTCTCGGTTACTTCGAGCCGCAGGTTATCGGCGGAGAGCGAGGTCGTGGCGAGCACGGCGGCAATGTGCTCGGCGAGTCCAGGCCGGCCGAACTGCGTTGCCGACAGGTTTACGCTCACTCGCAACGGCGGTCCTCCCTTTGGAGACAGCGCTCTCCACGCAGCTATCTGTCGGCAGGCCTCCGTCAATCCCCAGTCCCCCAGAGGCAAAATCAGCCCCGACTCTTCGGCCAGGGGAATGAACTCGCCCGGAGGGATCAGCCCGCGCTCGGGATGACGCCAGCGGACAAGCGCTTCAAATCCTGCGATGGTCCTCGTGGCAAGGTCGATTTCAGGCTGATAGTGCAACACCAGTTCGCCCGAGCGGATCGCCTGCTCAAGGTCAGCTTCCATCTTGAGCCGCGCCACAGCGCGCTCGCGCATCCCGCTTGAATAGCACACCAGCCGCCCGCGCCCGAGCGTCTTCGCTTCGGTAATTGCTGCGTCAGCATCGCGCATCAGCTCGTCCGGATGCAAATAGCTCTCGTCGGCCTTGGCAATGCCCATCGCTGCGGATGGCGCCACGCGCTGGGACCGCCACTGAAAGGGCTTTCGCAGCGTGACGTAGATATCGCTGGCCACGCCAATCGCCTCCTGTTCGCTGGCCACTCCCTCCAGGCAAACCAGAAACTCCGCTCCACTCAGCCTCGCAATCACCGATTCGGACGTCAGCCGCTGTGCTGTGGCTTCAGTCAACCGTGAGGCAGCCTCGAGCAGCAGAGCATCGCCTCCGTGATAGCCAAGACTCTCATTCACCATCTTGAAACGCTCGATGGCCACCGACAGGACAGCGAACGCCCAGTCACCCTCGACTCGCGCCTGCTCCAGCCGGCGTTCCAGATGTTCGATGAAGAATTCACGGTTTGGCAGACCGGTCAGCGGATCCGTCATCCGGCGCTCCGTCTGATCGGTCATCGATCCTGCGATACGCACCACCTGACTGCGCCCGTCATTGTGCCCATCGAGCGGCGTACGCTCGGCCAGCC
Source organism: Silvibacterium sp. (assembly GCA_019234945.1). Lineage (GTDB taxonomy): Bacteria > Acidobacteriota > Terriglobia > Terriglobales > Acidobacteriaceae > Silvibacterium. Next base: position 6,395 of record JAFAKX010000093.1, on the reverse strand, counting down.
CGCGAACCGATACCCAGCGCCAGAGGCCAAGCCTGTCGCGCAGCCGGTGCTCGTTGCGCATCCGCTGCGACTTGCCCGCGCTCAGGGCCCTCAGCTCCGTCTCGAAACGGGGACGATCATCCGGGTGAACGCGCTCGATCCAGTGCTCCAGCGTGGCCGTATGCTCCCGTGGCTCAAACCCGGCAATTGCCTGCCATCGCTGTGAGAAGTGGGCAACGTTGGCGCTCAGCTCAACCTGCCAGAAGCCGTCCAGAGAAGCCTCAACAGCCAGGCGGAACCGCTGATCAGAGGTCTTCTCGTCCAGTTCCGTCACCATTCGCCGCGTCCTCTCGCCGTCAGGGCGTAGTGAAGACACGCCCCTCGTGTGCAGGTAAGCGGTTTATCGGAAGTTCCGCGCCAAACTTAATGTGCCTCCCAAGGTGATCTGTTTTGGGATAGCGGGTGGGTCACTTGCCCCGGTCTCATTCCACAGGAACGCCAGTTCATCCGCCTGATCCTCGACCAGTTGCGAGACTGAAACGCCTGCGCTGTGGCCGCCTTTGAGCGAGTAGTGCAGCAGAATGGGACGGTCGCCTCCATTCGCCGCCTGCATGAGCGCCGTCATTTTGCGCGCATGCAGCGGGTCGACCCGCGTATCGCTGTCTCCGGTGAAGAACATGATTGCCGGATACTTCGTTCCCGCCTTTACGTTCTGATACGGGGAGTACTTTACGAGATAAGCGAAATCCCTTGGGTTCTCGGCGCTTCCGTATTCGGTCGTCCAGGCCCGGCCGAATTCGAAATTCTGATACCGCAGCATGTCGAGCAGCGGATACCCGCACCAGACGGCCCCGAACAGGTCGGGACGTTGGGTCATGGCCGCACCCATCAGCAATCCACCGTTCGAGCGGCCGCGGATGGCGAAATGCTCCGGAGATGTGTAGCCGTTCTTGATCAGATATTCCGCTGCCGCAAAGAAATCATCGAAAACATTCTGCTTGTTCCCGAACATAGCCGCCTTGTGCCAGGGCTCGCCGTATTCGTTCCCGCCGCGCAGGTTTGGCAACGCAAAGAAGCCTCCCTGCTCGAGCCACCACGCGTACTCAGGATTCCAGGCCGGCGTCATCGCGACATCGAAGCCGCCGTAGCCAGTCATCAGCAGGCGCGCCTTCCCGTCCTGCGCGAGACCCTTTCGGCCGGCAATGAACATGGGCACCCGCGTGCCGTGTTTCGACAGGTAGAACACCTGAGTCACTTCGTATTGTGACGAGTCGAACGGCACCTTCGGTTCAGCGAAGACTTCGGAGTGCCCATTTTTGATGTCATAGCGGTAGATCGTCTGGGGCCTGATAAACGACTCGAAGGTATAGAAACCCTCGGCTTCCCCCGGTCGCCCGTAAACCACCGAGCCCGATCCGATGCCTGGATAGCTGATTCTGCCGGTCTCCTGGCCAGCGAGCGAATAGATCGTCGTCTCTGTCTTCACATCTTTGAGGCGCGTCACGAACAGCTTTCCGCCGACAATGCTGAAGCTGTCGATTACGTCTTTGCCTTCGGGGATTACCTGCTTCCATTGTGATGGATCGCCGCCCGGAACAACTTCGACGATCCTGTCCTGGGGTGCCTGCACATCTGTCAGGAGAAAGAAGCGGTCCGCGATGTTCGCGGCTCGCGTGTGGCCTTCGACACCGTAGATCAGCGGCACAAAATCGCTGTCCGGTTTGCGCAGGTCCTTTACGAGAATGTCGTCGCGTGTCGCCGGGACGCCATGCGCAATCTGAATCATGAGGTAGCGCTCGTTATCTGTCACGCTCGCGGCAATCAAATCCAGCTCACCGAGCTTCGCTCCGCGATACTCGCCGCCGAAAACCCTGACGTCCTGCTCAACCGGCGTTCCAAAGGTGTGCAGCCACACCGTCGTGCCCTGATGCGGCGTGAAGCGCGCGTAATAGAGGCCTTTCGCTCCGGGGCCCAGGCTCACACTGAAGTAGCGGCCCGATGGGAGCACATCAGGCAGGTCCTTGCGGTCGGCAACCTTGATGGCATGGATCGACACTTCGTCCGCTCCACCCTGGCGCACACCATAAACCACCAGGCTGCCGTCCTCTGAGACGTCGCGAATGTCGACCGAGGTGTTCTGGTCAGCGCTGAGCTTCGTGGCATCCACCAGCCGCTCATCTGCGCCGTTCCAGCCATTGCGGACGTAGATCGAGGCCTGGTTCTCATCCGCCAGACGCTTCTCGAAGAAGTACTTTCCGCCGCGCAGCATCGGCACCGAATACACATCGACGCGCTCGAGCGCGGTGAGAGCCTTGACGATCTCCGGACGGAACTTGACCTGTGAGAGATATTGCTGGGTGTACTTGTTCTCGGCGTCGATCCACCCGCGCGTCTCGGGACTCTTCGCGTCTTCAAGCCAGCGATAGTCGTCGTTAATCTTCGCGCCACTGTAGTCGTCACTAACCGGCTGCACGCTGGCAACCGGAGGGGCCGGCATTGTGATTCCATTGACCCCGCGAATGATGCGCGGCTGTGCTTCGATCCTCACCGCCCAGAAACCAAGGGCCGCAGTGACGACAACCAGTTTGCACCAGATGGGAAAAGACGACTTCCGCATGAGAGATTCCTTCAGAATGGCAGAATTTGACCCTGATTGTAGACCCCTCCGGCGTTTTATCCCCTATATTTATCCGCTGTAGTGAAGCAAGGCTGTGCAGAAGGCTTAAGAAGTCTAAAATTGAAACAGTGCCGGGCCGGCGGCGCTCGCCGCCAAAGAATCGGAGCTTCCTGTCAGCCACGCGCCAGCCGCACAATAGTTCCACAAAGCTACGTCTCCAATCGAATGAGAGCAATAACCCATGTTGAACTCCGATCCATCCGCCCTCCCTGCTCGTAGCCCATCCATTGAGCTGGCGGAAAGGGGCTGGGTCCAGGCACTCCTAAGCGTGCTACCCGCCGCCGTCACCTTCTTCATGGCTTACCTCTGGCTGGGAGGCAGCCTGTTCAACGTCGCCGCGATGTCTTCTTTCCTTGTCGAGCCCTTGATCGTGGCCCAGAAAGGGTATACGGGCGATCCTGGTCCCAACCTGATGGAGATCATTCAGGCGTCGATCGCTGGGCATCATCCGCCTTCATGGCTGTTCGCGACGGCAGTGTATGTCGTGCCGGTCGCGATTTCAGCCTGGCTAATCTTCTATATCTCGAGACAAAAGGAAGTTTTCCCTTCTGCAGCACGTATCGCCTTGCTGGCGCTGATCAGCCTGGCGATGTTCAAGCACCATTCTTATGACAACGCTCTGCTGATATTTCCGGCTGCATTCGCCTTGCGAAATATACGGCAACACGCAGGAAAGATAGTTTTGGCGCTCGTTTGCTTTTCCTGGTTGGTGGACCGCGTCGTAGGCCAGTTCACCCACAACCTTCCAGGTCTTTACCTTGTCGAGTTCGCTGTATTGGTGTGGATCGGGATATTGCTTCATCGAATCGCGTCCGGGCGGGGAAGCGAGATGCGAGAGCCGGTGCTTGCATCTGATTAGATCTGCCCGGCTCGACCGATCACCGGAGCTGGAGATCGACGGCTAAAAATCCAGGCGAATCCACCCCTCCACAATCGCCCACAGCGAAACGCCGCCCACCACAACCCATAGCAGAACGCCCTGGATAAGCGGCCGTGCCCCCACCTTGCGGATCATCTCCCGGTTGATCCCCGTCCCGATCAGGAACAATGTCACCGCCAGCCCCAGCCGGCCCAGCCGCGCGAGAGCTGGATAGGCCGGCCCGAGCCAGGGCACATAGCTGTTCATCACGGCCGCAGCTACGAACAACCCGATAAACCATGGCCACTTCACGCGGGCGCTGCTCTTCTTTGCCACGGCAACAGCCAGAGCGACAGGTACGATCCACAACGCGCGCGCCAGTTTGACCATCGTGCCCACGGCCAGCGCGACGCTCCCGTACTTTGCCGACGCGCCCACCACCGAACTCGTGTCGTGGATCGCCAACGCAGCCCACAGCCCAAACTGCGTCTGGGACAGGTGCAGCGCGTGGCCGATCACCGGAAAGATGAACAGGGCAACCGAATTCAGAACAAAAACGGTCCCCATGGAAACGGCCATCGCCTCTTCGCCTGCTCCGGTTACCGGGCCGAGCGCCGCAATCGCGCTGCCGCCGCAGATTGCCGTACCCGCGGAAATCAGGAACGACTGGATCCTGCCGACACGGAACAGCCGTCCCAGCAGCAGCCCAAGCGCCAGAGCAAAGGAGATTCCCACTGCGGTGTAAAGAATGCCGGACCGCCCGACGCGAATCACCTCACCCAGATTCATCCCGAATCCCAGGCATACCACCGATGCCTGTAGCAGAAACTTGGAGAGCCGCTGCGCGTCGAGATGATAGTGATGGACTGTCAAGAGTCCGTAAGCCAGACCGGCAGCCAGCGCGAGCGGCGGAGAGAGGACTCCGGCTCCCGCCAGAATGATGCCAACGAAGAAGAGATTTTTGCTCATGACTCTTCCAGCGTGGCATTGCTGACTTAAGCAGTCCAGACGCATTTCGTGATGGGTGATAAGCAATGCTTATTGCTGTACACGCCCTCTCACGGCACGCTCTGCTTCGTCGGCTTCATGCAAAGCGAAGCGCTCGAATGCTGCGGCTGCTCCCTCAGGAGACGGCCCGCTCCGCTGGATGAGCGTCAGGTCGCGCACGATCTCCAGTCCCGCGACGCGAACCGGCTTCAGTGTGCCAAGCCGCACCTCCTTGCCGATGGCCCACTGCGAGACGAAGCCCACTCCGAGGCCCGCCTCGACTCCGGAGACAATCGCCTCGGTCGAATCGAGGTCCATGGCAATGTTCAACTGTCCCAGCTTCAGCCCGCTGCGCTTCAGCGCCAGTTCCACCACGCGACGCGAGCCGGAGCCGGCCTCGCGCATCAGCAGCGCAACGTCTTTCAGCGCCTCGATCGGGACCTCCCTCACACCGGCCCACGGATGATCCCGCGGCACAATCAGCACCATGTGGTCTTCGAGAAAGCGCCGTTTGCGCAGTTCGCGGCTTGATGCCGGCCCCTCGATGATGCCCATCGCAATCCTGCCCTGCAGCAATTCCTGGACCACATGCTCGGTATTGCCGCTTATGACCGAGAGCGTAATCTGCGGATACTGCTTCTGAAAGCTTCCGAGCATGCGCGGAAGAATGTACTGGGCCACCGTGGTCGACGCGCCGAGCCGCAGCTCTCCACGCGGCTCGCCCTCGATCTTCGCCAGGGCATCGAGGGCCTCACGCGCCAGTTGCGCATTGCGGCGCGCGTACCTGAGCAGCACCGTCCCGGCCTGCGTCAGCCGCACGTGATTCCCGCTTCGATCGAAGAGCGTGACGCCCAGTTCCTCTTCGAGCGCGTGGATGTTCTGGCTCACCGCCGGCTGACTCAGATTGAGGCGTTCTGCGGCCTTCCGGAAACTCTCCTGCTCCGCCACTGCCCGGAATACCTTCAGCCTGAAGTTCTCCATCATTTTCCCTTCTGCGGGGCACCTTTCCTGAAAGGTAAAATCAACCCATCCCGCATGGTTTCTACCTCAAACGCTCCACGCTGGCAACGGGCCTTGTCTCTTCTGCGCCCTTCGCATCGGCACACCGCATTCACCGCCACGCTGTTGCTGATGGCCTCGGCGATGGCCTCGCGCGTGATCGGCCTGGTGCGGGTCAAATACATCGCTTATCTTTTCGGGCGCAACGCTGATGCAGACGCCTTCACCGCGGCGTTTCAACTTCCGGATATGATCGCCTATTTCCTGGTCGGCGGAGCGGCATCGATCACCTTCGTCACCATGCTCAGCCGCTACCACGAGCAAGGACGCGACGCCGAGGGCGAGCGCGCCATGTCCGTCATCCTAACCACGATGACGCTGGTGCTCGGCTCCGCCATTCTGCTCGCCGAATTCGCTGCGCCCTGGTATGTCCGCTGGTGGTTCGTCGGATTTCCCGCCGCCAAGGCTGCTCTTTGCACGCGCCTCACGCGCATCCTCCTGCCTGCACAACTCTGCTTCCTGGCCGGAGGCGTGCTAGGAGCAGTGTTGCTGGTCCGCAAGCAATTTGCCGTGCAGGCCATCGCGCCGCTCATTTACAGCCTCGGAACCATTCTCGGCGGCGTCTTCTTCGCGCACCTGATAGGCATCGAGTCGCTCGCCATCGGCACAGTTGCGGGAGCCGTCTGTGGCCCGCTGCTCATGAACGCCATCTGGACCCACCGCGCCGGCGTTCGGTTGCGCCCCATACTTGATTGGTCCAACCCCGGGCTGCACGAATGGGCGCGCATGTCGATCCCGCTGATGCTCGGCGTCTCTCTTGTCACGGCCGATACCTGGATCATGAACCGCTTTGCCTCGCACACCGGCGGAGCCATCGCATTGCTGGCCTATGCC
>JAFAKX010000189.1 GCA_019234945.1 Silvibacterium sp. | reverse complement strand
GCAGCCGGACGCGCACGGTCGCAGGAAAAGTAACGGCGGAAGAAGAAGCGCGCATCAAGGCGTACGCTGCTGAGCGCGGCTATGACGTGAGTACCCTTACGCGCGCACTTTGGCTTGGGGAATTGCGGCGGCACTCGCGTGGCGGGCGGCGGAACGCGAGCGTCGAGATGCTAAGGCTCTTTACACGTACGATGGAGGCGTCGCTCGAGCTCGGCGAATATTTCACCGTAGACCGTTTTCGCGCGTTGTGTGCGGAGGTAAAAGCCGATGGCGGCAACGGGCGCAAGTGAGCGGATCGATAACGGTCCGGGCGGGCCATTCCCGATGCGTTTTCCCATCGGGATGGCGGCTGCGATCGTGATCGGATTTTTGTTGCTTCCGGTGTGGTGGAAGCTAGGCCTGGCACTTACCCCCAAATTGCAGGTCTTTTATCTGTGGACGTACTTCGGAAGCGGACTCGATTCGTTAGCGCCGAATAGAAGTGGAGCACCGGCGCAGAAACAGTATGTCGCGATCGTAGATGGCGCGAATTTGGCTGTCGAACAGGCGTTAGAGAAATATCCTGAACGGGTGCACGTCGAGAGGGTCTGGGCCAACCCCGCGGCCTTCCATGCATGGCTCCGAAAACGTGTATATTTTGGCTCTGCCACCCGCGTATTCTTCCTTCCGCTGGCGTTCGCGACTTTCGGCTTTGGCGGGCTGATCCTTGCCGGTGGCGAAATCGACCGGCGGCGGCGCACGAGTGCGCGCAAGGGCTTGCATGTTCGCGGCACTCGCCTGGTTCGCTGGCGGCGGTTCAACCGGGAGAGTCTAGGCATGCGGCTGCTGCCTTGGTTTTCGTTCCGCGACGGGCATCTCGAGTTCGGCCGGTACTCGAAACGCACATCCGGGATCACGTTTCGAACCGGGTTGTTGGGTCAACACATCGTGATTTCACGCGAGCTCGAGCCGTACCACTTCAACCTTTTCGGCACGACCGGCATGGGCAAGTCCACGCTGATCCGCGAAATGCTGTACCAAGTCGAAGCCCGCGGCGATGTGGCCGTCGTCTACGATCCGAAGGGCGAGTACCGCAACGAGTTTTATCTCGAAACCCGCGGTGACATGATTCTCGACCCGGGTGATGAGCGCTGTCCTTATTGGGAACTCGAAGCCGAGGCACAGGACGAAGCGCAGGCGACACCGTGGGCAATGGCGTTCTGGCCGGATGAACCCCACCAGCAACCGTTCTTCAAGAAACACCCGCGAGCGATCTTTGCTTACCTAATGTCGCGCTTCAACGTATTCAACGAACCGGAAGACGCCGCGACCTGCGCGAATCTAGGTTACTGGCTCACTCATCCGCGGGAAGAAGTTTCGCGTCGCCTGAAGGGCACCGAGCATGCGGTCGCGGTAGACCCGGCGGCGAAGGATCAGAGCCAGGGACTGTTCACTACTCTCGGCGAAATTGCGAAACCGCTCCGCATGATGCCGCAGACTCCGGAAGGCCGTTGCAAGTTCTCGGTGCGTGAGTGGTCCCGGGAGCGGCGCGGTTGGATCTTTATGACCTCCACTCCCGTGACCGTCGATGCCCTCCTGCCCATCCAGAGCGCTGTCATGGACATGCTCATCCTGACGAATCAGTCGCCCGCCCCCGGCGAGAAAAAACTGCCGGTGGTTTGGTACATCCTCGACGAGGCGGCAACGCTGCAGAAGTTGCCGCAGCTAGAGTCCGGGGCTACCAAGCAGCGGGCCTCGGGCAATCCGATTGTTCTCGGGTTTCACGATCATGCGCAGCTCAAGAAACGATACGGCGACGAAGGCGCCATCACGATCATGTCGCAGGCCTTTACCAACATCGTCCTGCGCTCCGGCGACCCGGCGGCGGCGAAGCATGTGGAACTGCTGATTGCGCACGAAGAAATCGAACGCCTTCAAGAGAACCGGCCAGTGCATGTGCTCGCCACACACCGATCGCGTTCCTGGAGCAATCAGACTGCAGACACGCCGGTCGTTTCCGCGGCTGAAATTCAGGGACTGCCTCCGTTTCGCGGGTACGTCCTGCATGAGGGAAAGGTGGTGAAAATTGCGGTACAGAAACTCGCGCGGCGCATCCGGACCGCGCGCATAGAGCGGATCATTCCGCCGCTGATTTTTCGCGAGCCTCCGGAAGAGACCGCAACTGTTGCGGAACCGGTGCATGCGGTGGCGCCGGTCGATGATTCCTTTTTTGTGCCCGGCCTTATGCCGGGTTTAGAGAAGAAAGCCAAAGCCCGCAAGGGAGCAAACCCGTTGCTCCGGGCGAAATCTCCGGCGCAACTGCCAATAGGAGGAATCAAATGATTACAGCTGAAAAATTTCGCGCCTTATCGCCTGCCGAGATAGAGCGTGTAAAACAGAGATTCGCCGGCGACTGCAAAACGATGCTCGAGAGAATGGCGGCGCACACCGAGTGTTCGTGCGGCGCGGGGGGACTCAATGAGTTGTCGCACGCGGCATTTTGTCCCGTGAGTGTGATGCTGCGGGCGGCCCGCGCGGTATGGATGCTGGCGCAGCCGCGAGATTAGCGAGTCAGGAAAGCGCCCAATGCTCAAAATTTCGAAGCCGCTCGGGCGCCAAAAAATCACGGAGTATTACAAGTTCGAGTACACACCAGCAGATCAGCGCTATTACGCCGAGGACCGTCGGCAACTAGTGGGCGAATGGCATGGGTCACTCGCCGCCAAGTGGCACCTGGCGGGCGGGGTCGATCCACTGCACTACAACCGCATGGCCGAGGGGCAGCACCCGCATACCGGCGAACAGCTGATCCGGCATCGGCCATTCAGGCGCGATCCCGTGTGGGTCACCGACGACCATGCCTGGCGCGGGCATCTCGAGCACCTGTTTGCGAATACGATCGCAGATGGCCGCGATTGTTTCCGGATTGTCTCCCATAGCGGGGCTGGGAAGAAGTGGAAGTGCGAGCCTGTTGCGCATCCTAATCGCCTCGCCGAGTATCCGGTATCAGAACGGGTCGCGAAGCTGCTCGAGATGCACCGTATCGCGGCACAAATATTCGAGCAGAACCTGACGGTCGGAATCGGCGCCGGCGCACGCACCTATCTCGCATCGCGCGAGGTGTCAGCCGCGATATCGCGTGAGTTTGGTCTCGGATTCTCAGACAGCTCGGGCAGACAACTCGTCAAAGAGCTCGAGCGGTTTGGGCCAGAACTGATGGAGGCCTCCGGTCTGTTCTTCAAGAACAAGCGTGGAGAGTTCTATGACCGGTTCCGGGGCCGCCTGATGTCCCCGATCGAGAACGCGGCGGGTGAGGTGGTCGCCTTCGGAGCCCGGCAACTCTCCGAAGAGGATGGCCCCAAATACCTCAACTCGCCGGCAACCGAAATCTATCGGAAAAGTTCGGTGCTCTACAACCGGCACCGGGCCGAACGAGAGGGTCAAATTACGGGTCGGATCGTGATCGTCGAAGGCTACCTGGATGCGCTTCGAGCGTATGCTGCCGGCGTGCGGGATGTCGTTGCGCTTTGCGGCACGGCGCTTACTCACGCCCACGCCCAAGAGCTAAAGGCCTCGACGCGGAATGTAGTGTTGAATCTCGACGCGGACGATGCCGGCCGAAGTGCTGCGATCAAGGACGCGAAGCTATTGCTTCAACACGGATTGCAGGTGCGGGCGCTCGATCTTCCCGGCGACCCGGCCGAATACATCGGGCAGAAGGGCGCCGCCGCTTATCGCAGGGAAATAAACCGGGTCCGTCCACTCATTGAATGGCTCGCAGACCGGGCGCGGGAAAGCTACGATGTCACGACCGTCGAAGGCAAGATCGACGCGATCCATTCGATAATCGATTCGCTCGAAACGGTCCAGGGCCTTCATCGCGCCGCCATCTCAGCCGAGGTGGCGGAGTACCTCGAAGTGCCCGAAACGCCGGTCGAAAAACCGAAGAAATATCTCGAGCACATTGCGGCCTGGGACTTCACCATTGCGCCGCACAAATCCTATTCGGTGACAGCGCTCGTCGGCGACGATCGCGGCATCATCGAGGATCACCAGGAGGCAGTGCGCATTGCCCTAGATGCCGGCGAGAAGTACACGCAAGCGCGCATGGGCAACACAAATGCCCCGGTTACGACCGCGAATTGGGCAGCCGCACTGTTTCTGCATGACACTGCCAGACCGGTAGAGGGGAGAGCACCGAATCCGCACCTGCATACTCACGCGGTGGTTTTCAATATGACGGAGACCGGGGACAAAAATCCGCTCCGTGCAGGCGCATGAATGGTACCGGATCCAGAGTTACATCTCGGCGATCTATCACGCGGAAATGGCTTACCGGGCCCGGAAGCGAGGATACGAACTCGAGCACGGGCGGAACTTCTCGACGTGTATCAAGGGCTATACCGAGGAATATCTGCGGGCCGTGAGTGCCCGCACGGAAGAGATTGAGCGGGAGAAAGCCGGGAAAGGCCTCATCGGCGCCGAGGCCGACGAGCGGGTAAACAAACGGCTGCGCGAGGCAAAACAATGGTGGGACCAGCAGGCATTGCAGATAGAGCACCGGTGCGAGGCCGAACAGTACGGCAATTACCCGGACCGGGTAGTTGCAGCAGCGCGGCAACGGCTGGCACACGAGATATCAGAGAACCAGCGCTGGAGGATGGCGCAGGCTGCCGTCGATTATGCAAAACAGCGTCTGTATGATGTGCAAGCCGTTGTCGATCAGTACGAACTAACGCGGGACGCGCTGCGCTTCGGTCTAGGCCACTTGCGCCTCGCCGATGTCGAGCGAGCGTTTGAGCACCGTCTGGCGCAGCAGGAGAAAGAGTTCGTCCGGGTGGGCCACTATCGCGAAAACGCACCGGGGGCGCGCTACACGACGGAGGAAATGCGCCGCCGCGAAATCGACACGATCGACCTGGTGCGGAAGCGGCAAAGATCGAGTGAGCCGATAGCCCCACATCTGACTCGGGATCAATTCCGCGCCGAATACAAGCAGCGGCTGAGTAATGGCCGGAAAATCGTGCTCAACAACGCGCAGATGTGGATGGCCTACAACGTTCTCACAACACGCGACCAGTACATGATCGTGCGTGGCGCCGCCGGGGTCGGCAAGAGTGCCGCTATGGAGCCCGTCGCTGAAATGGCTCGCCGGGTCTCCGGATACGAGGTACATGGCATCGCACCAACCGGCGTAGCGGCGAACAACCTTCGAGAGATCGGAATT
>JAFAKX010000157.1 GCA_019234945.1 Silvibacterium sp. | reverse complement strand
AAAGCCGACCGCCAGTTCCTGATTGCCATGCACCGTCTGACTCGCATTGATGGCCGGCCGACGGAGCAGGTCGTCACGCTCGATTCCGACGAGATCTTTAACTATCCCTGGATTTACGCAGTGCAAGTACAACTATGGTCCTTCAGTGACGAAGAGGCAAAGCGGCTACGCGAGTATCTGCTGAAAGGCGGTTTTCTGATGGTGGATGACTTTCACGGGACCGAGGATTGGGAGAACTTCATGAACGGCATGCGGCAAGTGTTGCCTGACCGACCTGTCGAGGATCTTGCCAGCGGCGATGAGATCTTCCACACACTCTACGATGTGGATGACAAGATGCAGATCCCGGGCGAGCAGTGGATTCGCACCGGACGCACGTATGAGAAAGACGGTTATCAGCCCAAGTGGCGTGCGATCCGAGACGACAAGGGGCGGATCATAGTGGCGATTTGCCATAACATGCACCTGGGCGACGCGTGGGAATGGGCGGATGATCCAAATTATCCGGAACCCTTCGCATCGATGGCCTTTCGGGTGGGGCTCGACTACATACTCTATGGCATGACGCATTAGATTCGCCCGTAGTTGAGAGGCGAGCGAAGTTGCAGCAGATACGCACAAGTTTCTTCAGGGCCCAGCGTGAATGTTTCAATTTCTCTTCAAATACCCGAGCGCGGTCTTTACTAAAGGACGGTTTGTGCTGCTCTCAACGTGGCCCAAATGGCTGCTGCCGGTGCTGATCATCGCGTTTTCGACAGGACTCGCCCTGCTTGTACGCAGGCGGCTGCGCGCTGCGGCGCCCAAACTGCAAACCTCGAGGGCATGGACTGTATGGGGAATGCAGTCGGCGTTCGTGGCGCTCATTCTCCTGTTACTCTGGCAGCCCGCGATTACCGTGTCAGCGCTCAACTCGCAACAGAACATCATTGCGGTGGTCGTGGATGACTCGCGCAGCATGGCGATTGCTGACAGCAATGGCAAAACGCGTGAGGCAGCGGCGGTGGCCGCGCTTCAGGACGGCGTACTTGCCGGATTGCAGAAGCGTTTTCAGACACGTCTCTATCGGCTTGGCAGCGGAGTCACGCAGTTGGATGGATTGCACAAACTCGCGCCCGTGGAAACAGCGACGCACATTGGGAATGCGCTGAAGCAGCTTGCTGCAGAGACGGCAGACCTTCCGATTGGAGCCATTCTGCTGCTCAGCGACGGCGGAGAGAACACGGTCGGCATGGGCGGATCGGGAATAGCGGTCGATGCCCTCCAGTCCCTGCGAAATCGCCGCCTGCCTGTTCATACGGTGGGATTCGGCAAAGTGGACAGAGCGCATGATGTGGAGTTGGAGGGCGTGAGTGTTGCTTCGAGCGCGATCGCCAACGCGAGACTGACCGCGACGGTCAGCCTGAAGCAGCTTGGCTACGCCGGCCAGAAGGCCATGCTCACGGTGCGCGATCGAGACAAGACGCTCGCGGCACGCGAGGTGACGCTGGCACCCGATGGAGTCCTGCAGTCGGAACAGGTTTTCTTTTCGGCCGGTGCAGCCGGCGCGAAGAGCCTTCGATTCGGGATCGAGCCGCTGGCCGATGAGGAAAACATCAGCAACAATGCGATGACCCGGCCTGTGCTTGTGAGCAACGCCAAGCGACGGATTCTGTATTTCGAAGGCGAACCGCGCTGGGAGTTTAAATTCATTCGGCGTGCGGAAGACGACGATCCGACAATGCAGCTTGTCTCCATGCTGCGCACCAGCGAGAACAAGATCTACCGGCAGGGCATCAGCGATCCCAGTGAGCTGGCAGATGGTTTTCCCGTACGGCCGGAAAATCTGTTCGGTTATGCAGGCATCATCATCGGTTCTGTCGACGCCGACTACTTCACGCCACTGCAGCAGGAGTTACTGCGCGAGTATGTCGATCTACGCGGCGGTGGTGTTCTCTTCCTGGGCGGGCGCTCGTCGTTGAGCGACGGTGGTTGGAGCGCGTCGAGCATGAACGATTTGCTGCCGACCTTTCTTCCCGCTGGTCGCAATAACTTCCATCGTAATTCCGCTACGGTGGAACTTACGGCGGCGGGCATGGACTCGCCTGTTACGCGGCTGCTTGACGATCCGGCAAAGAATGCCGAGCGCTGGAGGAAGCTGACCTATCTGGCCGACTATCAGGATGCGGGTTCTCCCAAGCCGGGAGCGACTGTGTTGGCACAGATGAACGCCGGTCATCGCAAGCTGCCGATGCTGATCACGCAGAACTACGGTCACGGACGCACTGCGATTATGGCGACGGGCGGTACATGGCGCTGGCAGATGAGTGAAGCCCTGGGCGATCCGTCCCACGATCTCTTTTGGCAGCAGCTTCTGCGCTGGCTAGTAGCGGATTCACCGGGTCCTGTGACCGTGTCCATGCCCGAGCGTGTCTTGATGGATGAAGGGCATGTGCAGCTTTCGGCGCAGGTGCGTGACCGGCAGTTTCAGCCCGCGGCAACTGCACACGTCACAGCGCACATCATGGGGCCGGAGGGCGCGAATACTCTGATCGATCTCGTGCCATCGCCAGATACGCTGGGCTTGTATCAGGCGGACTGGACTGCGGAAACTCCCGGCGCCTACCTGGCGGAGGTAACCGCTGAGTCTAGAGGAAATCAGCCACAGGAACTGGGTAGCGATGTATTGACCTTCCAGCGTGAGGATGGCGTTGCCGAGAACTTTCACACGGAGCAGAACCGGCCGCTGCTCGAGCAGCTCTCATCACAGACCGGCGGGCGCTATTGGGAGCCTTCTGATCTGAAGAACCTGCCTCGCGATATTGCATATTCCGAAGCAGGCATTTCCGTTCGGACCACCAATGAGTTGTGGAACATGCCGGTCGTCTTCGTACTGCTGCTGGGGCTGCCGATTGCCGAGTGGCTTTTGCGGCGCAAATGGGG
>JAFAKX010000149.1 GCA_019234945.1 Silvibacterium sp. | reverse complement strand
AGGAAGGCGTAAGAGCGGGGGCAAGTTTGTAGCGCGCGCCGGCCAGCGTCAAATAGAGCTTCGCTGGGAGATCGCGCTTGAACACGCCAAAATGGCCCATTTTATGTTCCCCTGGAAGAAATCTTTACGATTTCCTAATGTCCGGAGTGAGTCTCCTATAGGAAGGGCGATCGAAAGCGGCGACCCCTTCCGGATCGAGCACTTCATCGTTCACAAACGGGTCGAGTGTGCGAGGGCTCTAGCCTGCTGCAGCAAATCAGCAACAACTCGATCTGCGTCTACAAAGGCGACAGGAAGTGTGATGAATGTGTCGGTCCGGACCACAGCCGTTCTCTCCCTGATTGCTCTCGCGAGTTCGACGGCTTCGAACGAGATCCCAGAGCAGACCGGGGCGCAGCTGCATGAGGTTTCCTCAGTGTGGGATGGGTGCGACGCGTTCAGGTTAATGCGCAACGCCGCAAAGGAAAGGCGCCTGAGAGCTCAAGAGAAAACGATAGAGCAAAGATATTGCGTTATCCAAAGAAGAAAGGGAGAAGCACAACCCCTCAGCGGTGATATCCGCCCTTTGGCCGCACCTGCAATTGCGTCAATTCGTGAACGTCCAGCTCTCCGTCGTGATTAATGTCGAGTCTGTTGAATTCTGCCTCCATAAAGTTCATAAACTCCTGCTTGGAGACTTTCCCATTCCTGTCTGTATCCATCAGGAGCAATAATTGTTTGGTCGCTGGTATTCCGGCATCGACCTTCTGAGTGTTATCAGCGGCAATCGCGGTTCCAGCGACTATTCCGGCCGCGAACACGGCTTCCATTGTCCATACGAATATCCGTCTCTTCGGCATGATGCACCTCCGTCGAGCGCGTCTAGCAGCGGACTTTACACCCGGGACCCGGATTCCGGCAACTCGGCGGTACCGACAGACAACGCTCTCAATCTTCAAGGATTTCGGCCTTATATCCTTCGACGGAAATCCGTACTCCGATGGGAATCACCGCTACTTCAGCGTGACGACCCAGACTGTGCCGTTTCCGTGGCAACAGCGGCAGCGCTCGGTGCCGTACTGCTTGCCTGAGCCCTTGCACTCCTGGCATCCGACGACTATGTGGAGGTCCTGAAGTTCCCTGGGTGGGAGTTCTGAAAATTCGCGAAATACTGTGGCATGGTGATGATCGATCAGCCAACGCATGAGCTTGTGTTCGATTGCCTCTCTGTCATGGACAGGGAGTTTTGGGCAGGCGTCCGACCACCAGCTTGAAAAGCAGGCGTAGCAGACAGAATCTCCACAGGCCTTGAAAAGGTCGCCGGGATTGGAACGGAGGTAGAACTTCCCGCAAATTGTGCACGGCTTTGCCCCGAGCAGGCCAAGGGCATCCTTCACGTTCGCCATGTCCCGCTCGAGGCGCGCCAACACCTCGCGAGGACCGCTTTCTGGCTCGACGGCCATGGCGAATTGTATCGCCGGACGTCACATTCGCGAAAACTCCGGGATTCGATGAGCAGGAGCTGAATGAGGAGGAGTACAGCTATGACGCTTACGTTCTCATTCTGGTTTCTTTATGTAATTTTGATGCCCCGCGTGAGTTCCTACAATCATCCACATTTATAGGATTCGATCGATCTTGTCGGCCTGTTTTTCGTGTCCGTTCGATAGGTCATGGATCCAGTAAGAGTCTCATTCTAAAGAGCGGGATAAACAGGAATAGGTCTTATGCTCGATTGGACCGTACAGCGCAATTGCAAGAATGGGTCGAGCCGTTTCCTCATTCTGGTACTTCTCTTAGCGGTTGCGAAGCCCTGGGCGGCGTTTGCCGGAACAGGGCAGGAAAGCGCTCCGTCAGATAACCCGGCTGCTTCGACAGCGTCTGTGACGGGGACAGACCAGCTTGCCGATTTGATGGATCTGAAGCGTTATTTTGCAAGCCTCGCAACCGACAGCGCACAAAATGCGCCCGC
Organism: Silvibacterium sp.; assembly: GCA_019234945.1. Lineage (GTDB taxonomy): Bacteria > Acidobacteriota > Terriglobia > Terriglobales > Acidobacteriaceae > Silvibacterium. The sequence goes on along the minus strand of JAFAKX010000149.1, from coordinate 39,521 downwards.
TGCTCCCGCTGCTCCCAGTCCGCCGGTTAAGCGCGGCTTCTTTTCGCGTCTCGGCCATGCGTATCTGGAGGACTGGGCGCCGGAGTACAGCGGTGTTCTGCCGGGGCCTGAACCTGCCCGGCGTGGCTATCCGGCCCCGCTCAATTCGCCGCCGTTTCCTTCATCGGATTGGCCGATCGGTGGCACTCCCGTCATCGGCGAACCGGATGGACAGACCTATCCGCTGATGCAAGCCATCAACGAGAACAAGACACGATTCAAGATGTATGGCTGGGTAAGTATAGGCTACAACGCGAGCACTTCCAACAAAGGCAAGTACGCGAACGCTCCAACTGCCTACGATGTGATTCCCAACTCGATTCAACTCGATCAGGCTGTACTTTATCTCGAGCGCCTGCCGGACACGGTGCAGACGGACCATTTCGACTGGGGATTCCGGCTTGCGAACCTTTACGGCCTCGACTATCGCTATACGACAGCGAAAGGCATCTTCAGCCAGCAATTGCTTTCTGGACCGAGCGGCCAGCAATACGGCTACGACCCAGTGATGTACTACTTCGACTTTTACGTCCCTAAGGTCCGCAAGGGGATGAACATTCGAGTTGGCCGCTATATCTCGCTGCCGGATATCGAAGCTCAGTTAGCGCCGAATAACTACACCTACAGCCACTCTCTTCTCTATACCTTTGACTGCTATACACAAAACGGCATCGTCGACACGGTGAAATACAGCGATCACTGGACTTTTCAGGCGGGTGTCTCAGGCGGCTGCGAATCGGCTGTGTGGATTTCCAATGCCAAGCTGACTGGAACGTTTTGCGCGCAGTACTCGTGGTCCGACGGAGGCGATGCTCTCTATGCTTGCGCTAACTCGGTCAATTCGGGCAAGTATGCCTACAATAATTTAGCTGCGTACTATCTGACCTGGTACCACAAGTTCAATGCTACGTGGCACATGGACACAGAGACCTGGTACCAGTGGGAGTCAGTTGTGCCGAATCTTTGTTATCAATTGAATCCATGTATCAGTTACGGGTCGAATGCGAATATCGGCCAGTTTGCCGGGTCGATTACTTCTCCGTCGCTGATTACCGGCGCCAACGGAGCACAATGCAATCCGGCGCAGACGCATTGCTATGCCCCCGATTACGCCATCGTGAACTACATCGAGCACGAGTTCAACAATCACCACTCATCTTTCACGATTCGCAACGAATACTTCAACGACTTTGCCGGCCAGCGCACCGGAACTAAGACTGCATATTCCGAGCACTTGTTCGGGTTCAACTTCTGGGTCGGTAGTACGATTACATTCCGGCCGGAGCTACGCTTCGAACACGCCTATAACAAGCCTGCATACGATGCGCCGTTCATCAATGGAGCGAACGGTCCACCGACGAAGACAACCCAACTGACTTTTGCAGGAGACCTGATCTGGCACTACTGAGCCGTCGCCTAGGTCTTAGATAACTTCCCCACATTCAGGTCGCTGACTGCGCGGTTGGCCTGGTTGATGGCACAGTCGGAGTAGGCGTAGGCGTCGGCATCGGCATTGGCAATTGCCACCCGACCGAACGGCTGGCGCGCAGCGACGCAGGGCAGCGGACCGCCTTCGAGCCAGAACGGATCCCACAACGAGTTGTACTGGTACGCGTAGCCGTGCGGCCAGCGGTTGACCGTGATTGCCGCGATGTCGCGCGCGGGATCGAAGCCACCCGAGCCCACGCTGCGCGCCAATTGCTCGCGGATGTTGCGCTCGAAGGTTTCGAAGGGTGTCTCATAGAGTTCCTGCCGGCCCGCGCGATGCTGCTCGCGGCTGGACAGTCCGGGTGAGCAGGGATAACGGTGCATGGTGAGCACGATAGGCAGTGCCGGTTTCGTGGTGCAGTGGTAGCTGCCGATGCTGACACGGTGATCGAGACTGGTTTCGCTGAAGTAGCATCCGGGTGAGTAGATGCTGGATGTCTCAAGCTTCTGGAAACTCTGCCAGTTCCTAAGGGCCACATTTGTGTAGACGATGGGAACTTTCTCGGCGGAATGGAGAGCCTGCCTTTGTTCGGGCGGCAGTTCCTTGCTAAGGTACGGAATCATTGCGTGCCAGCAGGCGAGGATGCAGTACGATGCCTTGAGTGTAAAGAGTCTGCCTTGCTCCACGTACGCGACCTCAACTTCCTTTGCATTCGCGACATCGGGGATGTGGCGAACGCGAACTACCGTGCTGTCGAGCCGGATGCGCGTGGCATTGCCGGGCCGATCGAGCTGGTCGTAGTGAATGTCAGCTGTGACAACATCTGAAGCAGAGCTGCCAGGAACGGCATCCGGGATGAGAGAGCGGACGAGCAGGCGCGCGATGGACGAGTTTCCGTCGGGGAAGTGAAAGAAGTAAGCTTCCGCCTCCTCGTTGCGGATCGCATCGCGGCCCATGCCGGGGCCTGGTTCGGGAGACAGCTTGAGACCGTCGAAGCCCGGCAGTCCGAGCCCCCAGGCGTCCTGCGCGGAGACCGCATCGATGCCAAGGCCGTAGAGCGGCTGCGGATGCGCTTGAAGCAAAGCAACCACCTGTGGATCGACGTTAACGTCCCTCAGCAGGTAATTCGCGTAGCTCATGTGGGCCAGCTTTGCTTTCTTCTGGTCGGAAGTGAGAGCCGGGTACAGATCTTCCTTCAGTGTGTAGAGGCGCTTCACATCCGCTACTGCCTTTGCGGACAATGGAGCCTGCGTGGCGAACTCATTCCATTTCTGACTGGAAGGATCGGGCTCGGCCGCACCCCACCGTGAATAGGGGCTCGTGACAAGACCGTCCGCGCCGAAGGTCTCGCGGTCGAAGAATATTTTCTGTTTGAGCCCCAGCGAGCCATAAAGCGCAGCGTTGTTATGCGAGCTGTAGGAAGCAACATCAATACCCAGTTCGCGGATCACTTGTTTGGCGACGGGGCTGTACGGAGCGGGGCTCTCGATCGCATAGGTCCCTCCATAGCCAAGGAGGAAAGCGCCGTCAACCTCGAATTCGTTGCGTTTCGCGTGACCGCCGAAGTCATCGTGATTCTCAAGAATTAATACACGCGCCTGTCTGCCTGCCGCCTCATGAAAGAACCGGGCAGACGAGAGCCCGCTGATGCCGCCTCCAACGACAACAAGATCGTAGGTTTCCTCAGTGTCGATCGGCTGACCGGCATTTCGCCAGAAGTTGCCGTCGCGCAGGCTGTGCGCAATTTCATACGCTCCTTCGTGACTGCCGCGCATGCCATGGAGCGCGGGCGGATCGTATCCCGGCTTATTTTGCGCCTCCTGAATCGGTGCAGAGGCTTCTTGTGCAAAGAGCACCGCTGGTCGCGATACGGCAGCAGCGCCGATCGCCATGGCCGCGCCATTCATGAAATCGCGCCGGGTGATCTTGCGATCCATGCCGAGTTCTTTGTCGGTAAAGGCCATTGATCCTATCTATAGCTCAACGCAGAAGATGCTGGGCGGCGATTTCGCCTGTGCTGACCGCACCTTCCATAAAGCCCTGCCATTCACCGAGGTGCTCGCCCGCAAAGAGCACCTTGCCGTGAGGCTGCTCGAGCAGCGGGCGGATGCGGAACCACTGCCCAGGGCGGTAGATCGCGTAAGCGCCATGCGCCAGCGGGTCGTACTGCCAGGGCTGATCGAAGGTGTCGATAAGCGCCGCAGCAGCGTCGGGGCATACTGCCTTGAGATCGCGCATCAACTGCGCCTGGCGATCCGGTTTGGATTGCGAAGAAAGTACGTCGGCTTTGTCTCCAATCGCATAAGAGCAAAGAATGCCGCGCGGTCCCGGCTGTCCTTGTGTACTGTGAAAATACTGCTGCGAGGTTTCGTCGCTCATTAGCGAGAAATCTTCCGCCGGCCAGAATCGGCGGTCGAACAGCATCTGCGACTTAATGATGCGTCCATACTCGAGCTCATCGGCAGCGAGGGCCTTTGCGGATGAAAGCGGCGGATCGAACTGGATCGAGTTGAGCACCGAAGCTGGAGCAGTGAAGATGCAGGAGTCGGAGGTGAACCTTTCATTTGCTGTTGCGACGGTCACGCGACCGGCGCGCTCCGTAATTGACTTCACTGGCGAATTCAGGTGCAACGCGCCTGGCGCGAGGCGCGCCGCAATCGCATCGATAAGCACGCTGTTGCCGCCGCGTACGTGAAAGTCCATTTCGTCAGTGCTGTTAGGGTTGATGTAGTCGGTGTCGACGTATTCATCTGCGGCGACGTAGGCCGAGACCTGCCGGATGGACTCGCCGTAGTCGGTCGAATCCATGATTTCGCGAATGCGGCGGTCGCCGTCAGTGATGCCAATCTTTCCGAGCCAAGTCCACCAGTCGTAGTCGTCGAGGCGGCGCCTCTCCTGTTCGGTGGAACTCTTGTACTTGTCCATGAATCGCTTCCATGCGGCTTGCGATTCGGCGGAGAAATTCCAGCTTCCCGGCGCATGCAATTCCTCGTGCTGCAGCAGCCAAACACGGTATGCGTGAGGCTCAAGCGGTACGTTAAGCTCCTCTGCGAGCGCCAAGATACGTGGATGATCCTTGCCGATCCACTCGCCGCCCATCTCGCAGACCAACTCCGGAGCCTGCGGAAAGCGGTACGACCAGGCGCGGCCGCCAGTGCGATTCCGCGCCTCAAGCACTGTGACGTTCCATCCGGCAGCTGTGAGGCGGTATGCCGCGGCCAGCCCGGCGAACCCGGCCCCGACAACGATGCACGAGTGGGTGGGCTTCGCCGCTTTGACCTGCGCGTAAAGGGGTAGTCCAAACGCGGCCAGAGCTGCATTGGCAAGAAAGAGTCGCCGTGTGATTGGAGCGGGTCCAGCGTACTTGCTCAGCGCGCTGGTGTTCATTGCGCTGCTCCTGAGATCTCTGGAGTGGGACTAAGGTCCGTCTCGCGATCCGTAATCAGCCGTTGTGAAATGAATATGGTTACGACCGAAAATACAAATATCAGCGTGGAAATGGCATTCATCTCCGGAGTTGCGCCGCGCCGCAGCCGCGACCATATTTCGAGCGGCAGCGTGTTCTCACGGCCAATCAGGAAAAACGTGACGGCGATTTCATCCATGGAGAGCGTAAAGACAAGAAGCGCCGTACCAAGCAGGGAAGTGCGCATCAGGGGCAGGATAATGCGGCGCAGGGTCTGTAATCCGCTTGCGCCAAGATCAGCGGAAGCTTCCTCGTAGGATCGGTCGAGCCTGGAAAACCCAGCAAAGATCTCCGTAGTGGCGACCGCGGTAAGCGCGGTTGCATGCCCCAACGCGACTGTAACGAGACTCAGGTGAATTCCAGCGCTTACAACAAGCAGAAGCAGAGAAATGCCGGTAATCACTCCAGGCACAATGAGTGGTAGCAAAATAAACCGCCGGAATGCGGCTTTGCCGGGGAAGCTATACCGATCGAGGGCGTAAGCAGCGGGAAATCCGATCAGTATAGAGATGACGACTGCGGCCAATGCAACGATGACGCTGTTCCCGATTGCGCTCCACATAGATGCATCAGCGAAAAGCGCGCGATACCACTCGAACGTCAGGTGGCGCGGAGGAAATCCACCGACTCCGTCGCGATTGAATGAGTAGAGAACCAGGATGACGATAGGGAAGTACAGGAACGCATAGGAGAAGGCAGCAAGTCCGATGAGCATTGTAGGCCTGCGGACTGGATTCATGCTGTTCTCCAGCGCTTTTCCAGCCTTTGTGTGACGGTCAGGATGACCACAACCATGACCATGATCACAACGGCAACGGCCGCTCCGAGGGGCCAGTTGTAGTCGGCTCCGAAAAGATTAGCGACGATATTCGCGATCATCACGCTGCTTGGGCCGCCGAGCAGCAGCGGCGCGAGGAAATCTCCGAAGCTGAGCAGCAGAGCGAACGTGGCTCCCGAGATGACTCCGGGCAGCGAAAGGGGAAGAATCACGCGCAGAAAGGTCTGCCCGGGCCGAGCCCCAAGGTCACTCGACGATTCGATCAGCTCGCGCGGAATCTTTTCGAGCGAAGCAACAACCGGCAGCACAACAAAGGGCACGTAGATGTGGGTGAGGGTAACAATTACGGCAAAAGGGCTGTACAGCAGGAAGCTGAGCGGATGCGACGCTGCGTGGGACCACAGCAGAAGTGTATTGAATACTCCTTCGTTGCCGAAGATGACCTTCCATGCATATGCCCGCACCAGGTAGCTGACCCAAAGCGGAATAATGACTGCCTGATAGAGCAAGTAGCGACGGCGCCCGGCATGAAAGACAAGGAAGAAGGCCAGCGGATAGCCGATCAGGAGCGAGAGCCCTACAACTGAGAACGCGATGCGAAGCGAGCGCAGGATTACCGTGAGATAGAGCGGATTGGAGAACAGATGCGCATAGTTGGCCAGCGCCGGGTGGTGCAGAATCTGTTGAAATTCGCTGAGGCTCCAGAAGCTGTAGCAGAAGAGCAGGCAGTATGGCAGAAAAAGAAAGAGTGCGATCCAGACGAAGGGTGGGAGTGTTGCGAGCAACGCATTGCGGCGCGCAGGTTGCATGGTTAGTCCTGCTCCCCACCTTCGAGTGGAACGCATTCTTCTGCGCGGAATGCGAATTCAAGGGTTTCAGCCAGGCCGATCGGAAGGGCAACGCGCGCCGTCAGTTCGATTTCCCCGGAACAGTGCAAGGTGAGAAGCGTGTTTGCGCCGTGAAACTGCCCGGCGATGACTCGAGCGGTAAAACGGACGACGCTATCGTCGCTAAGCGAGGAAGCTGGAGCAATCGCCTCTGGCCGCAATGAGAATACGACTGGTCCGTCCGGAAGCTGTACCGGAATCGAAAAGACTCCACACTCGGCGATGCCGCGCCTCACCACACCCCTGACGAGATTACTCTTGCCAAGGAAATTCGCGGCGTAAGCCGTGCGTGGCCGAGCGTAAATCTCGCGCGGCGATCCGCATTGCTCGATGCGTCCCCGATGGAGCAGCACAACGCGATCGGAGATGGCCAATGCCTCGCTCTGGTCGTGTGTCACAAAGAGGAACGTGATGCCCAGGTCCTGTTGCAGCAGCTTGAGTTCGCGCTGCATTTCGACACGCAGGTTTGCGTCGAGTGCCGAGAGCGGTTCATCGAGCAACAGTACCTTTGGCTGGTTGACCAGCGCGCGAGCCAGCGCGACGCGCTGCTTCTGGCCTCCGCTGATCTGTCGAGGATAGTGCGCCAGAAAGGCTTCCATCCGGACCTTCGCGAGGGCAGCATGCACGCGTGATTTCGTCTCGGCCGCGCTGACGCCGCGAACACGCAGCCCATAGGCCACGTTGTCGAACACGTTCATGTGCGGAAAGAGTGCATAGCTCTGAAAGACGGTGTGCACAGGGCGACGGTGCGGCGGCAGATTATCGAGCCGTTGACCTTCAAGAAAAACCTGGCCCGCGGAAACCTGCTCGAATCCGGCGATAATTCGCAGCAGCGTGGTTTTTCCGGAGCCACTCTCGCCAAGCAAGGTAAGAAATTCACCGCGCTCGATATCGAGCGAGATCGACTCAAGTACGCGCTGTGCCCCAAAGCTTTTGCCTACGTGTTCGATCCGCAGGAAAGCGGATTCAACCGTCGGTGGAGCGGCGGTATTTTCAAGGGACGCGGGACTGCCGTTCAATCGACCTCCCGCCTTTGGAAATGACCGCTCATTGGCTGGCCTTCACTTCGTTCCATATCTCGGTATACTTCGCGCGGCGGGGCACGTCCTGCCAAAAGACGATCTGCTTCTGGTAATTGTCGATATCATCCAGGTGCAGTCCGCGCCGCTGGTCGGGTGTCATGAGCGCGGCGGCCTGCGGATTCGCCGGGATGTATCCGGTCACATCGCTGAGCCGCTTTTGCGTCTGCGCGGAGATCATGTAGTTCAGCAGCGAGTAAGCGAGATCCTTGTTGTCGCTAGACGAGGTGATCATCAGATGGTCGATCCAGCCGGTTGTGCCCTCCGCCGGAATTTCCTCTTCGATCGGCAGGCCGGCCTTGCGCACCTGGTTTGTAATCAGCGGCCATCCCATCGCGGCGATCACTTCGTGATTCTGAAAGAGGTTGGTGAGCTCGCCCCCCGTGCTCCACAGCTTGCGAATATTTGGTTTGAGTGCAATCAGCTTCGCCCTCACCTGCTCCAGCTGCTCGTCGCTGAGGTTGTAGATTGCAGTCGGATCCTGCTTGCCGAAACCCAAAACCTGCGCAGCCATGTAGACAGACGAGAGATCGTCCCAGAGAGAGAGCTTATCTTTGTATTTTGGGTCCCAGAGTTGAGCCCACGCTGCAGGCGGGTTTGCAAACGCCGTCTTGTCGTAGAGCAGGGGATTGGGCCCCCACGTCAGCGGAACACCGAAAACTTTTCCGTCATTCTTTACCAGTGCCATGCTGGTGAGCTTCGGCGAGACCTGGGCGTAGTTCGGAATCTTCGACAGATCGAGCGGCGCGACCAGTCCCGAGCGCGAGAGGCTCGTCGCGACATCGCTCGATGGTGAAATCACGTCGTAATTTGAGGACGCGCCGCCGCGCAGCTTGGCAACGAGTTCATCGCTCGATCCCATATAAGCGGCGACTACCTTGCAGTGGCATGTCGCCTCGAAGCCCTGAATGAATGAAGGATCGACATAGCCTTCCCAGACCAGCAGGCTCAGGGTGGGCGCCGGCTTGCCGCAGCTTGAAAGAAAACAGAGCGACGCGAAAACCAAGAGAAGGAAGAGCCTCCCGGGAGTGGTTCGCAGGGCATTCCTTCGCAGACTGAACAAGTGCCGTCCCTCGGAATCGCAGAGGCCGCTTGAGTGGCCTCGTAAGGATGTGTCAGAGAAGACTAAACTGGAGTCTGTCTGGCTTGACACGAGAAGCAAAATTTACTAATTTTTGCAAAATTACTACAAGGTTGTCCGCGTGGCAACGTCTTTCCTGACAAACTGAAACGAGGCCGCAAGTCAGCGGAACTCCGATTCCCTGAACAGGCGAGAACGGCTCAAAAGAAGGGGCGGCAATGGCTTCTGAATCGAATTCCGGCGACTGTCGATTTGCGCGCGGCATCACCCCGCCTTCGCGTCTTCGTCCCTTTCGCCGAGAGGCTGGTTATCTCAAGAGCCCGGATCGCATCTTTCCGCAGATACTTTTCCGCCGGTTTCGCATCGCGGGCACGTTTTGCCGCCAACGCTGGTTTGCGCGTTATGCCCGCAGTGAGTCGCTTCTGTGCCTGCCGACCCTGACGTAAGACTTGCAGGGGATGAGCGATCCGTTTTGACGAGCAATCTGGTTCGATTTATGACGCCGCCGCTTCTGCCGCGTGAATCTTTGACCGCCCCGACGTGGGGCAAAGGAAAATCGTATGCATCCGCTTCTTGAAAAAGAATTGTCGACGTTTGAATCCCGCACTCCGTCATCGCGCGCCGCACTTAAGAAGGCCGAGCCACGCCTTCCTCTCGGGGTTGCCAGCAATTTTCGAAGCTATGAGCCATGGCCGCTGTTTGTGAAAGATGCAAAAGGCACGCATTTCCACGACCTCGACGGCAACGAGTACGTTGATTTCAATCTTTGCTTCGGTGCTTTGATGGCCGGGCACTGCCATCCTGCCGTTGTAAAAGCCGTGCAGCAGCGGCTGGAAGTCGGCACGATGTATGGCATGCCCCACACGCTCGAATACGAACTTGCTGAGGAGATATGTCAGCGTTTCCCGGTCGAGCAGGCACGCTTCGGCAGCAGCGGAACTGAGGTGACCATGCATGCCGTCCGCCTGGCGCGCGGATTCACCGGCCGCGACAAGATCATCAAAATGGAAGGCGGCTACCATGGGGTGCACGATTCCGTTATGGTGAGCATGAAGCCTTCAGCCGCGCTCTATGGCGATCCTCACCATCCCACGCAGGTGCCGGCGGGTGGAGGCGTCCCCGCCGATACGGTGAAGAACACGCTGATCGCGCAGTTCAATGACCTCGACGCGGTAAAGCGCCTCTTTGGTGAAAACCCCGGCCAAATAGCCTGCATCATCGTCGAGCCGATCATGATGAACATCGGCATCTGCATGCCCGAGCCCGGATACCTCGAGGGCCTGCGTGAAATCTGCACCAGGGAAGGTGCTCTTCTTATCTTCGATGAGGTGAAAACCGGCGCCAAGCTGGGTCGCGGGGGCGCCTGCGAGTATTTCAACATCAAAGCGGATATCGTTACACTGGCCAAGTCGATCGGCGGAGGTTTCCCGCTCGCGGCCTTCGCCACCCGCAAGGAAGTGATGGACCTGATCGCCCATCACAAGGTCTTCCATGCCGGCACGTATGCGACGAACCCGCTGGTAATGGCCGCTGGCCTCGCGGTCTTCCGCGAAGTGCTGACGCCCGAAGGGTATGCGCACATCGGCAAGATCGGCGGCGCGCTGGTCGAAGGGTACAGGCAGATCGTGAAGACCCACGGCATCGAGGGCTACGTGGAAAGTGCAGGCGCAAACGGGGCCTTGCTCTTCTATGCCAAGAAGATCCGCAACTACCGCGAATGGCTCACGGTGGATACGGACCTGTGGCGGCTTTACTGGTTTGGAATGGTTAACCGCGGCGTGATGCCTCAGCCCTATTGGTGGGATGAGCAGTGGACGCTCTCCGTCGCGCACACGCGTGGCGATGTCGACCGGCATCTTTCAGCATTTGAAGAGCTTGCTCCATCGATCGCGCAGGCCCAGCAGGAGAGTTCGACACCGGTGGTCGCTTAGGGCAGGCCCAGTCCAGAGCGGAGGCGGCAGTTGGCGAAGATAGTTCCGGGCGGCAATCACACTCCGGGCCTCAGACGCGTGCTGGGGCGCGGAGACCTGATCCTGCTGTTCATCGTTGCGGTCTCGAACCTCAACATGGTGCCGCCCATCTCCGCCTCCGGTCCCATTTCGCTGTGGCTGTGGCTTGCGGCGTTGGTCTTCTACTTCTGGCCGCAAGGAGCGACCGTTACAGAACTGTCGCAGAAGTGGCCCGGCGAAGGCGGCATCTATCTTTGGGCCAAGCGCAGCTTCGGCGAGCAGCACGGCTTCATTGCCGGCTGGTGCTACTGGCTTTCCAACGTCTTCTATCTGCCCACGGTGGTGCTCTCCTGCGTTGGCGTGGGCCTGTATGTCTTTGGCCCCCGCATTCAGCACCTCGAGAGCAACCCCTTCTTCACGTCGAGCATGGCGATCGGCATCCTGCTCTTCCTGCTTGTTCTGAACATTCGTGGTCTCTCACTCGGCAAGTGGATCAACAATCTCGGCGGTGTGGGTACGATCGGTGGCGCTGCAGTCGTTGTCCTGCTTGCCGCGCTCACTCTGCATCACCATGGAAGCGTGCTGCATCGTGCCGACCTGCATCCGCAGTTCGACTGGCGCTTGATTGCGGTCTTCGGGACGATCTGCTACAGCCTGGTTGGCCTCGATATCGCGTCCATTATGGGTGACGAAATTCGCGAGCCGAAACGAAATCTCCCAGTGGCGATTTTCTGGGGCGGCCTGGCTGCGGCGCTTATCTATGTGGGGACGACAGCGGCGATGCTGATCGCCGTGCCGCACAAGGAGATCGGCATCCTCTCGGGCATTCTGCAGGCCATTAACGTGATGGCGCGGCACAATGGACTCCTGGTTGTCGTGGCTCCTCTTGCGTTCCTTGAATGCCTGGCAATTCTCGGCACAGCGTCAGCGTGGTTCAGCGGTGCGGCGCGGCTGCCCTTCGTCGCCGGGATCGACCGCTATCTTCCACCGATCATCGGAAGGATTCACCCGCGCTATCAGACGCCGTATGTCAGCCTGATCGTTTATGCCGTCCTCTCCTCGCTGCTTACACTCATGAGTTTCCTCGGAGTCTCGGTTGGCGAGGCGTATCTCACGCTTCTCGATCTTGCGGTGATTCTGCAATTGCTGCCTACCTGCTACATGTTCGGCGCGCTTCTCAAGCACACCCTCGATGAGCAAAGCTCCCTCAACGCGCCAAAGACGTACCTCTTGACCAACGGGGCCGCCGGCCTCACTGCGGCGACCGTCGGCTTGATCGTAGCGTTTGTTCCGTCGCGTCAGGTGAACTCCATCTGGCTTTATGAAATCAAGCTTGTCATTGGATGCGTGCTGGTCTTCGGATCGGCGTATCTGTTCTATCGCAATGCGCTTCGGACCGCGCCGAGTGCGGAAGAGGTGGCCGACACTGCCGCAGCACTCACCGGGTCTCGTGAATAAAGAAATCGGAAGGATGGAACCATGCCCGTAACGCAAAGCAAGCCTGAAGCTATGCTCATCAACGGTGAACTGACCGAAAGCGCCTCAGCCAGCCGCATACCCGTGTACGACCCCTCGACCGAGGAGGTCATCGCTGAGATTCCCGATGCGAGCCCTGCCGAAGTTGATGCCGCGATTGCAGCCGCGCGGCACGCCTTCGATGAGGGCGGCTGGCCGCAAACCACAGCGCATGAGCGCGGACGCATCCTGTTTCGCATCGCGGACAAGATTCGCGCCGAAGCTGCTTCACTCGCTGAACTCGAATCGCGCAACTCCGGCAAGCCGATCGTGGAGGCGGAGTTCGACATGGCAGACGCAGCGACATGTTTCGAATACTACGGCGGCCTGGCGACGAAGATTTCTGGAAGCGTCAATCCTGTTCCGGACAACGCTCTGAGCCTTTCGCTTAAAGAACCCGTCGGCGTGGCTGGGCAGATCATTCCGTGGAACTACCCGCTGCTCATGGCGGCGTGGAAGCTCGCACCCGCGCTGGCTGCAGGCTGCACCTGCGTGCTCAAGCCAGCAGAGCAGACCCCGCTGACCGCGCTGAAGCTCGCCGGATGGCTTGCCGAATGCGGCGTGCCTCCGGGCGTAGTCAACATAGTCACGGGCCTTGGCGAAAGTGTGGGCGCTCATATCGTCGCTCATCCACAGGTGGACAAGATTGCCTTCACAGGCTCCGCCGCCGTCGGAAAGGTTATCATGAAGTCCGCCGCCGACACGCTCAAGCGCGTCACGCTGGAACTGGGTGGCAAATCGCCGAACATCTTCTTCGCCGATGCAGATTTTGAGGCAGCCATCGACGGCGCGCTCTTTGGCGTCTTCATCAACCAGGGCGAGGTCTGCTCCGCGGGCAGCCGCATCCTGGTGGAACGCTCGATCTATCCAAAATTCGTGGATGCGATGACCGAAAAAGCCCGAGCCATCAAATTGGGCGCACCGCTCGATCGCACGACCAAGATGGGCCCCCTGGTGAGCCGCGAACAATTCGACCGCGTCCGCCAGTACCAGACTGTCGGCAAGAGCGAAGCGAAGCTGGCTATTGGCGGCGGTCAGCCTAAGTCGTTCGGCCGCGGCTACTACGTCGAGCCGACCATTTTCTACGACGTCGATAACTCAGCTCGAATTGCCCGAGAGGAAATCTTCGGCCCTGTGGCTGCCGTCATCCCTTTCGATAACGAGGCCGATGCCGTGAGAATCGCCAATGACTCGCCGTTCGGCCTTGCGGCTGCAGTGTGGTCCCGCGACATCTATCGCGCGCTGCGGATGGTCAAGGCCATCCGAGCCGGCATTGTCTGGGTCAACCACATGCAGCCCACGTATGTGGAAGCTCCGTGGGGCGGCTACAAGCAGTCAGGGTTCGGCCGCGAACTCGGAGTGCACGGCATCGACGAATATCTCGAAACCAAGCAGGTTCACATTAACCTCAACGAACAACCGATCGGCTGGTATTGAACGCCATGTCCACCATCAGACTGAATACAGAAATCCCCGGACCGGCATCGCGCGCGCTGACGGAGCGCCGGTCGCACGCTGTTCCACGCGGACTTAGTTCTGCTGCCCCCATCTTTATTCGTGATGCCGAGGGCGCTGTCCTCGAAGACGTGGACGGGAACCGCTACATCGATCTGGCCGGCGGCATTGGAACTATCAATGTCGGCCATCGCAACCCGCGAGTGCTCGCCGCCCTGCGTCGGCAACTGGATGCATTTCTGCACCTCTGCTTTTCGGTTACCGGATACGAGAGCTACGTGCAGCTCGCGGAGAAGCTCAACGCGATCACGCCGGGTCATTTCGCGAAGAAAACTTTCTTCGTGAACAGCGGCGCTGAAGGTGTAGAGAACGCGGTGAAGATCGCTCGTGCCCATACGGGCAGGCCGGCTGTACTTTGCTTCGAAGACGCATTCCACGGTCGAACTATGCTCGGCATGTCGCTGACGAGCAAGACGCACCCATACAAGCAGGGCTTTGGGCCGTTTCTGCCGGACATTTACCGCATTCCCTACGGTGAGCCCGCAAGCTCGCGTCTCGGGGGTCGTGTACCGATGAGCCACGAAGACGTCGAGCAGTTGCTCGACCAAGCTTTCCGCCGGCTCGTCGCGGCCGAATCCGTCGCGGCGGTGATCGTCGAGCCGGTTCTAGGCGAGGGAGGCTTCGTGGTCCCGCCCGCGGGCTTCCTTCCTGCTTTGTCGACGATCTGCCGCAGGCACGGCATGGTCTTCATCGCCGACGAAATTCAGACAGGTTTCGGCCGAACCGGAGAACTATTCGCATGCTCGCACTTTGGTATTGAACCGGATCTGATCATCACTGCTAAATCGCTGGGCGGAGGCTTGCCTATCTCCGCCGTGACCGGTCGCGCCGAAATCATGGATGCGCCCGTCCCTGGCGGCATCGGCGGTACATTTGGCGGTAACCCGGCTTCGTGCGCTGCCGCTCTCGCTGTGATTGAAGAATTTGCTGACGGAGGGCTGCTGGCTCGCGCGCGGACACTCGGGGAGCGCTTCCAGCACCGGGCATATGCGTGGCAGCGGCAACACGCATTCGTCGGGGACGTCCGCGGACTGGGCGCAATGCAGGCTATGGAGTTCGTGGATCGCGACGGCGCGCCCTTTTCCGCGCCGGCGAAGAAGCTGGCCCATTATTGCCTGCACCAGGGCGTGCTGATTCTTACGGCGGGAACCTACGACAACGTAATACGCCTTCTGATGCCGCTCGTGATTTCAGACGAGCAGTTCGGTGAAGCACTCGAAGTTATAGAGAAGGGTCTGAATACCGTCACAGCCGAACTGGGCGAGTTGGTCGATACAACGTCGTAGCTGCTTGCGTCGCCTGCGACGAGTTAGCTTTCGCCGCTCAGAATTTGCGCGAGTGCTCCTTGGCCCAACGCTCCACGACGACCTTCTTCTCCGTGAAGAACTCAACGGAATCGTGCCCCTGTGCGTGCATGATACCGAAGAAGCTGTCCTTCCAGCCGCTGAATGGGAAGTACGCCATCGGTGCGGCCACTCCAATATTGATGCCGATATTGCCCGCCGGGGCTTCGTATCGAAAACGCCGTGCAGCCGCGCCGCTGGACGTAAACAGGGATGCCTGGTTGCCGTAAGGACTGCGCTCCAGAAACGCCAGCGCCTCGTCGAGATCGTTCGCATGAACAAGGCTGAGTACCGGGCCGAAAATTTCCGTGTCGGTGAGCTCGCTGGTCGCGGGCACTGCATCGAGGATCGTAGGCTTCACAAAGCTGCCCTGTTCGTAGCCTGAAACTTTTGCTCCCCGGCCATCGAGCAGGACCTTTGCCCCCTGATCCTTTCCTCGGCCAATCAATGACTCGACGCGCGACTTGCTCTGCTTCGTGATCACAGGGCCCATCTGAACGCCTTCGTCAAGACCGTAGCCTACCTTCAGTTTGCAAGCAGACGCGGCGATGGCATCACGGAAGCTGCGCTGCGCTTCGCCCACCGTGACAGCGACCGACACCGCAAGACACCGCTGCCCCGCGCATCCAAAGGCACTGTCGCTGATGATCTGGGTAGCCATCTCCATGTCTGCATCAGGCAGCACGATAACGTGGTTCTTCGCGCCACCCTGGCATTGCGCACGCTTGCCGCTCGCCCCAGCGCGGGCATAGACGGCTCGTGCAGCAGGCGTCGATCCAACGAAGCTGACTGCACGCACCTTCGGATGATCAATGAGCGTTTCCGCCGCTACACGCCCGCCATTCAGAAGATTCAGCACGCCTTTCGGCAGGCCGGCTTTTTCAAACAGCGGCAGAACGCGCTGCATCGTCAGGGGCACCCGCTCCGACGGCTTCAGAACCACAGTGTTACCGGTCGCAATGGCATAAGGCAGAAACCAGAACGGAGTCATTCCGGGGAAATTTGACGGCGTGATGACCGCGACCACTCCCAGGGGCTGGCGAATCATTGTTTCGTCGATGCCGCGAGCCACGTCTTCGAGGTTGTGACCCTGCATCATCATCGGGATCCCGCAGGCCACCTCGACATTTTCGATGGTCCGCCGCATTTCGGCTTTGGCTTCGGCAAACGTCTTGCCGTTTTCCAGGGTGATGGTGCGGCTCAGGTCGTCGATGTGCTCTTCGAGCAGCGCTTTCATTCTGAAGAGCGGCTGAATGCGGTCCTCGGGAGGCGTCCTGCGCCATGAAGGAAAAGCTGCAGCGGCAGACTCAACCGCACGATTCACCTCATCGGTGCCAGCCATCGGTACCCGCCCCAGCACTTCGCCGGTTGCGGGATTCGGCACGTCCAGCCACTCGCTCGCGGTGGACTCTACCCACTCTCCATTGATGAAGTGCGGCAACTGTACTGAGCTGGCAACGGCTGTACTCATGGCGAGTCTCCTGAATGAAAGGTTAATTCAACAAAGAAAAGCCTACAGAAATCATGTAACCCTGATCAACTCATTGCTCTCCACATCATTGGCTGCTACTAAGATAGTTTTGAATCACTGTAGCCTGACCTTGCCCCTGATGCCCAAAAACACAAAATCCAGGAAATCGTCGCTCGGGAATCATCTGGCTTTCCGCATCTCCGAAGTGTCGGAGATGCTTGGCGTCAGCTCATCCACGCTCCGCCAGTGGGAGAATGCCGGACTCACGCATCCGCGCCGGACGAAGAGCGGGTATCGCACCTACTTCCTCGAAGAAGTCGAGCGGCTGAAGTCGATCCAGCATCTCAGATTAGAAAAGAATCTCAACGTGGACGCTATCCGTCATTGGATGGCTGGCAGAAAGACCCATCGTTCACTGTCGAACGGGGTTTCAGCTGCGACGAACGGAGGCGGCAGCCTGCCCATTGGAAAGCGCCTTCGCCAGCTTCGCCGCGAGCGTTCGATGACTCTATCGGAGGCTGCGAAGGGTACGGATCTGTCGGTAAGTTTTCTAAGCTGCCTTGAGCGCGGGCAGGCACACGCTTCGATTGCCGCGCTACAGCGGCTGGCTGTCTTCTACGACACCAATGTGCTGTCATTTTTTGGTGGAGCGGACCAGAACGGCAAGCTGGTGCGGCCAAACCAGCGCATCGAACTTTCAAATGAACCCGGCGTGCATCTCGAGTTGCTGGCACACGGTTCCACCGCAATGGAGCCGCATCTGTTCCGCCTTGCCCCGGGAACATCGAGCGGCGGCTCGTATCATCACGAAGGCGAGGAGTTTATCTTTGTCATCAGCGGCAGCTGTGACGTGTGGCTCGATGAGGTGGAGTACTACCGGCTTCGCCCTGGCGACAGCCTCTATTTCTCGAGCTCGCAGACACACCGCTGGAGCAATCCCTACAAGCAACAGGCAGTGCTGCTCTGGGTCAATACTCCACCGACGTTTTGAGGCGGAGCAGTTGGCACTCGGCCCGATCAGAGCCTCACATTCTGAAGCGAATTGCCAGCTGAATCTGCCGGGGCTCGCGTGCGCGCGTGATTTCGCCAAACAAGCCGCCTGCTACGGGCGTTCCATTCGGATTGCTGCTGTAATCGAACTGGGCATCGCCCAACTGGCCGTCGGGATTCAGAAACTGTGTGTGGTTGAAGACATTGAAGACCTGGAAGACGAACTGGAGCGTGCCCCGGTCTCCAACAGGCGTCAGCTTCTGCACCGCGAGGTCCGTGTTGTCGATTGGCGGACCGCAGCAGATGCTCCGTGGAGCATTACCGCCCGACCCGAGAGCTGGGACTGCAAAGATCGACGGGTCGAAGTAGTATCCAGTTGCTCCGTTCAGGGGTGTGCGCGGGTTGCGATGCCTGAATGGCCTGATCTGATCGGGCCGTCCGGGACTTTCAAAGTCTGCGCTGCCCTGTAGTTCCTGGTCGAGATTCGAGCCCATGCGTATCGGGAATCCCGTCTGGATAGTGAGGATTCCCGAGGCCTGCCAGCCATCGAGCAACACGCCGCGTGTGCCGGAGTACTTGCGGACCGGCAGGTCCCACACCCCGCTGAAGACGAACCGGTTTCGCGCGTCGAAGAGCGAGAGAGCGTAATTGCTACGGAGGTCGAGCGGATTAAGGCTCTGCTCGAAGCTGGACGCGCTGTCCATCGACTTGCTCCATGTGTAGGAAGCCAGAAACTGCAGGCCTTGGGAGAAACGCTTCTCCAGCGACGCCTGAAGTGAGTTGTACGCCGAGCTCGCGACCACATTCTGCGCAAAGATGTTGGAGAACACCGGCACTCCATCCGGCGGACAATCCGTGCCGGAGATAGGATCGCAGTACGGCGAGGAATACTTTCTGATGCCGACGAGTGTGATGGGGCTCTGTAATACGGTGCCGCCCGGGATGAACGTCGTCGATCCGTAGGGCAGATGAAGGCCCTGGGGAGCGATCGTTTCTCCGCCGGGGATCATATATGCCGAGTCTTCCCCGAAAGGTCCACAGTTGTAGCTAGCATCGTTGTTGTAGGCGGATGTCGCCGCCAGATCGAGGCATGTCTGCGGATTGCCATGGTTCAGGTCGTACGTCGCGAGAAGCCGATGACCCTGCGAGCCGACATACCCCAGCGTCATCACCAGGTTCGGAGCGAGTTGTTGCTGGACCTGGAAATTGTATTGCGTGGTGTACTGCGTCCTTAGATTGGGCTCGAGTTCCCCGAACATCAGGATGGGACGGAACCTCGACCAGTCGACCGCCTCGCCGGGCTTCGGAGTTATAAAGCCGCCAAAGGCATTCGGCGCGACTGTGCCCGTCTGGCTTACGAAGGGGGTCTGGAACAATGGCACCGAGAGGCTGTTGCTTCCGCCGAAGGGAGGCTCGCCCTGGAACTGCTCCATCACAAGCTGCTCCATCGGGTTATAAAAGATTCCGAAACCGGAGCGGATGACCAGCTTGCCCTGCCATTTTTCGGGGCTCCACGCTATGCCGACCCGCGGCGCGAATGCCTTGTAGTAGGTCGCGGTCAATCCGGCCGGAATCCCCTTGTCGCCGGGTACAACCAATCCGAGCGGAAAGACTGCCTGGTTCGCACTTCCCGGACCGCAGTCTGCCGTGTTTGTGCCCAGTGAAGCCTGGCTATCCGCTGAGAGCTGGCACGGAAAGACAGTATCGGCCTGCCCCGGTCGAAATGTCTGAACCCGGTGCGAGACATCCGCTAGAGGCTGGTTCAGCTCCCAGCGCAGCCCATAGTTCATAGTCAGAGATGGCTTGATCTTGAAGCTGTCCTGCGCGAACAGATAGACAGCCCAGGCGCGGATATTCTCCGTTTGCGGTGAGCCCTGAGAATAGAGGTCCGGCAGGCCCAGGAAGTAATTGCCGAAAAGATTCGAGGCGCCCAGGTCGTTTTCGCTGCCTCCTGTATAGGTGTAGAAGCCGTTGAGGTTGTAATAGAGCGTCTGATCGAATCGCTGGTTGCGTACGTCGACGCCGAACTTCATCGAATGGCGTCCGACAGTCTTCGAGAGGTTATCCATGAACGCGTATGTGTTGCCTACCTGCGGCAGTTCTCCTTCATAGTCATTGCCGACCGTGAATCCGCCACTAATGCTGACATAAGGAACCCCCTCGTGCTCCGCCGTCAGGCCTGGTGTGATTCCAAGCTTCGCGTTATTCGGAATAGGAGTCGCATTTCCCAGATTGTCGTAGGAGTAAAGAGGGGTGTCGGTGTTTCCATTGAAGCAAAACGCCGCAGCCGCTCCGGAGCACGAAGAGGTCACCAGATTTGTGTGCTGAGGGTGCAGGAAGGTCCGCTGGCCTTCACGGTAATATGTGGCGCGCGCCTCATTCAGCATCGTTGGGGTGATGGTCCACGTTTCGGCAATGTTGATTTGCTGGTTCCGCGTGGCGTTATCACTGCCGAACCCCGGCAGCAGGTTCGGAATTTCAGCCTGGAACCGCGTGAACGGGCTCGCATCCCAGCCGTCATCAACGTAGTAGAAGGCGCTGAGCGAGTTCTTAGGGCTGAATGTGTGATCGATGCGCACCGTCCCCTGGTTCTCACGTACATGCTGGTTGGGTGCGCCCTGAAACTGATTACCCGCCACATTGGGCATTGGAACGTAGTTGTTGACGATATTTGCTGCGACCGGATCGAAGCAGCTTGTGGGAATCACATTGCCCGGGAACACCTGGCTCCAGGGCAGAGCATTACCCTGTGCGACTGAAGCAGGATCGGGGACTGTCCCCCCCGCTGTGGTAATGGCCTGCGCGCAACCGGGCCGGTTTTGAATAATGGAGGCAACCGTTGCGTCCGTCAGGTTTCCAGAAAACGGCGCAGTATCATCAAAAACTCCATTGCGCTCGTTTTGAGTCGGCACACGAACCCGGTCCGAACTGATGCCCTTCCGAAGTTGCCGCCCCTCATACGAAACGAAGAAAAAAGTCTTGTCCTTGCGTATCGGGCCGCCGATAGTAGCGCCGAACTGCAGCTGGTTATCGTCGGGGGTCGTAAGGTCGAAATAGCCCTTCGAGTCCATTGCCTGGTTGCGGACATAGGTGTAAATGCTGCCGTGAAGATCGTTCGTGCCGCTCTTCGTGACGACGTTGATCACCGCGCCGGAATTGCGTCCGTACTCAGCATCGAAAGTATTGGTGATGACCTTGAACTCGTCGATCGCGTCGGGAGACGGCTCAATACCCGGTGAATTTACAAAGAGATCGTTCGCGTCGCCCCCGTTCACGCTGAAATTGTTCGAACGGCCGCGTCCACCGTTGACCGAAACCGCGCCCGCCTGGTCGCTTCCATAGAAGAGATCTGAGCCGCTCACGCCGGTCACACCGGGCTGAAGCTGCAACAGTTGGTAGGTATTGCGCTCGTTCAGCGGAAGATTCTCGACCGCTCGCGAATTGACGACGGCTCCAAGCTGCGTGGTAGTAGTGTCGACGATCGGCGGAGCAGCCGTCACCTCGACCGACTGCGCGCTTGTCCCGACTACAAGATGCACATCGTACGTCACCGTCGCATTCAGCTGTACGTTGATTCCATCCGCAATAAACGATTTGAACCCTGACATTTCCGCCTGCAGCCGGTATGTTCCCACCGGCACAGTCAGGAAAATATAGTCGCCGCCCTTGCTGGAATCAGCCTTCTGCACGATGCCCGATTCGGAGTTGGTGAGCGTCAGTGTTACGCCCGGCACGAGGGCTCCGCTGGGATCGAGCACCCGGCCAAGAACCCGGCCGCCCGTCGATTGCGCATAGAGAGGCGTGAAGAGCACAAGAATTAGCAGTGAGGAAAGCGTAAAGGGGACGGGGCGACACCGACCTGCGATAGACAGCATTCTCTACACCTCATGAGCGGAGGATCAAGCCAACGTTCTGTACGAAGTGAACTCGGATGGACTGCATCCCTGCAAAGCTGATGGATCGCGGCGAGCTACAGCATCTTGAAAATGCTGTCCCGGAGGCGGCTATCGTTGCGTCAACGCGAGTGTAGCGTGACGGTGTACCATGCAAATCAGACACGCAAGTATTCCGAAAATGCTCGAAAAACCTTACATATAT
This sequence comes from Silvibacterium sp., assembly GCA_019234945.1. Lineage (GTDB taxonomy): Bacteria > Acidobacteriota > Terriglobia > Terriglobales > Acidobacteriaceae > Silvibacterium. Next base: position 17,881 of record JAFAKX010000149.1, on the reverse strand, counting down.
TCAGCAAGATTAGTGAAATTTTGATGACTGTCAAGGAAAACTTGGCATCCAAATTCTTCTGGTAGGTTCCTCCGCGGAGATTGGGAGTCGCGCTATGGCAGCCCCAGCTGAAATACAGAATCACTCCACGTCCGCAGCAGAGAAACAGGTGCTGCAGCTCGATCGGTCCGACCTGATCGTTACTCGTGCATGGATTGCGAACAAGCGTGTTCAGTCGAGCGACGCCCGCACCTTCCCCGTAGAGAATCCAGCCGATGGTTCGCTGATTGCTGAAGTCGCCGACTGCGGATCTGCCGAAGCCAAGGCCGCTGCAGATGCGGCGCATCGCGCCTTTGCTTCCTGGCGCAAGATTCTCGCCAAGGAGCGTGCCGCGCACTTGCAGTCGTGGCTCACGCAGGTCAAAAAGAATCAGGAGGACTTGGCCCGCTTAATCTCTATCGAGCAGGGCAAGCCCCTGACCGAGAGCCGCGCCGAGGTGGCTTACGGGGCCGCTTACATCGAGTGGTTTGCGGAAGAAGCCAAACGCGCCTACGGCGATATCATTCCCGAAACTGCTCCGGGGCGCAAAATCATCGTCACCAGGGAGCCAGTTGGCGTGGCGGCCGCCATCACTCCCTGGAATTTTCCCATTGCCATGCTCGCCCGCAAGATTGCGCCTGCGCTCGCCGCCGGTTGCACGATCGTGGCCAAGCCCGCCGAGGACACTCCTCTCTCGGCGCTCGCTCTGGCGTTGCTTGCGGCTGAAGCGGGCATTCCCGAAGGTGTGGTCAATGTCGTCCCTGCTTCGCGTAAGAATGCCGGAGCGGTGGCTGACGTATGGCTCAATGACGAGCGCGTTCGCAAGTTGTCCTTTACCGGATCGACAGCTGTTGGCAAGCACCTCGCTCAGGCCTCGGCATCAACGCTGAAACGCCTCTCCCTCGAACTCGGAGGAAACGCGCCCTTCATAGTCTTTGAAGACGCCGACCTCGATCGGGCTATTAAAGGCATGATCGCCGCCAAGTTTCGCAACGCAGGCCAGACCTGTATCTGTGCCAACCGCATCTACATCGCCGACGCAATCTATGACGAATTTGCGGAGCGCGCTGTGCAGGCTGTGGCAAACCTGCGCGTCGGTCCGGCTGGAGGTGACGCTGAGATCGGGCCGCTTATCAATGCGCGTGCTCTCGTGAAAGTCGAACGCCATGTTGCCGATGCAGTCGAACACGGTGCCCGCGTGCTCATTGGCGGGAAGCGGCACGCCCTCGGGCGGTATTTCTACGAGCCAACGGTTCTTGTCGACGTGGATTCCAGCATGGTCCTCTCTTGTGAAGAAACCTTCGGGCCCGTCGCGCCGCTTTTTCGCTTTCACACCGAAGAAGAAGCCATTTCTGCTGCCAACAGTACGCCGTTCGGCCTCGCCGCGTATTTTTACTCGCGCGATATCGCTCGTGTCATGAGGGTCTCCGCTGCGCTCGAATCGGGAATGGTCGGGATCAATGAGGCGGCAATCTCCACGGAAGTCGCTCCGTTCGGCGGCGTGAAAGACTCAGGTTACGGGCGCGAGGGCTCGCCGTACGGCATGGACGAATATCTGCAGACCAAGTATTTGTGCCTTGGCGGGCTCAGCTAATCACGGCAGCTTGCAGCAGTCTTCCTTTTTCGGCGGCTCGTTATTGCTCGCATCGAGCGCGACCTTCCACGAGCCGTCGGACTGCTTCTTCCAGACTGTCATATAGCGGCCGCTCGTTATACCTGCGGAGCCGTCCGGCTTGTTGAAGTGCCCCTCGTAGTGTCCCCAGGTAAAGCCCATATCGCCAGCAGGACTCATGCGGCCTCCGTCGGGCTTCCACGTCAACAGGTAGTCCGCCGGTGACCAGGTCGTGCTCGCAGCGATCGCGGCCTTGCCGATAACAGGTGCCTGTCCGTTCGACAGCGTAACCGCATCGTCGGCGAACCACTTTGCGAATGCGGCACCTCCGCCTTTTGCCGCATCGGCTGCGAATTTTGCTTCCAGGTCGAACAGGAACGACACGCCCGGCGAATACGCAGGGTTCGTAAGGGCGTCCGCGCTCGTCCCCGGCTTTGCGGGCTCGAGCGTCTGAGCTGCCGCGGAAACCCACACGACGAAACCAGCGATCAACAGACAAACCGCGCGAACCATCGCTTCCAGATGCCTCCGAACTACGCTGCAGGAATGCCGCAGTGAAACATTATGCTATACCGTTTATTTGCTGTTTTCTCCTATGAGCGCAAACGCACGCAAGCGCAATTTAACAATGTGGATAGCAGCCGGCATCGCCATGTACGCGGCGGGCATCGGTTTAGCTGCAATGAGTCACCTGTACGTGGCTGTGGCTTTGCGCATCGCCGGATTGTTGTTTCTGGGCGCTGCCGCGTTGCTAAGGCGTTCGCTTACCGGTTGGATCTTTCTCGGCATGCTTGCCGGTGTGGAACTGGGCCTAGATGCGCCGCGCGCAGCCCTATCCATCAAGGTCCTCAGTGATATCTTTTTGCGCCTCATCAAGGTTATCGTTGCGCCGCTGATCTTCGGCACTCTTGTCACCGGCATTGCCGGCCATGGAGAACTGCGCGCAGTCGGCCGTCTCGGGCTGAAGTCCATCATTTACTTCGAGGTACTGACCACGATCGCTCTGATCATCGGCCTCATTGCGATTAACATCTCGAAGGCCGGAGTCGGACTGAACACCGCCCAGACCGTAACTGTTATTGGCGCTCATCAGGCCCAGCTTCAACCTGGCGAAGAGCATGAACCCGCACTCTCTTGGCAGCAGTTTTTGTTGCGCATCTTTCCCGAGAACATCGCGAAAGCTGTTGCGGATAACCAGATCCTCCAGGTTGCGGTCTTCGCCATTCTCTTCGGACTCGCGCTTGGCCGCCTCAGCGAACAAAAGCGCGCGCCTATGATGCGTGTCTGTGAATCGCTGACCGAGACCATGTTCGCCTTCACCAACCTGGTCATGTACTTTGCCCCGGTCGGCGTGGCCGCTGCGCTCGCGTATACCGTGGCGCACTCCGGAGTTGGCGTGATGGTGAATCTAAGCAAGCTGCTGGTCACGCTCTACGCGGCGCTTGTTGCATTTGCTCTCATCGGGATGGTTCCAGCCGCACTCTTCGCGCGCATTCCGGTTGGCGAATTTCTGCGCGCCGTCGCAGAGCCCGCGACCATCGCCTTCGCTACCAGTACGTCCGAGGCCGCTCTGCCGCGCGCCATCGAATCGATGGAGGCGTTTGGTGTGCCGCGGAATATCGTCGGATTCGTCATTCCTACCGGCTATAGTTTCAATCTCGCCGGATCGGCCCTCTATCTCGCGGTGGCGTCGCTGTTCGTTGCGCAGGCTGCGGGAATCCACATGAGTATTACGCAGCAGATCGTCATGCTCGGCACGCTCATGCTTACGAGCAAGGGCGTGGCGGGCGTGCCCCGGGCAGTGCTGGTTGTGCTTCTCGCCACCGCATCCATCTTCCGATTACCCGAAGAGCCGATCTTTGTCCTGCTAGGCATCGATGCCCTGATGGACATGGGCCGCACCACTGTCAATGTGGTAGGGAATTGCCTGGCCTCGGCGGTAGTCGCGCAATGGGAGGGTCAGTTCCGGTCAGAGCCGGCAGCCGACGAGGCGGTGATAGCACTGGGCCAATCCTGACTCAAGAGGCTGCTCGACGGCAGAGCTGCCTTCCAAATACCGCATACACGACCGACACGACAATCCACAGAGCCACCCCGTAAAGACCGTACCAGAGCACTTCCTGCCGTGAGTTCACGTGCGGAAGGCTGAAGATTACCAACGATCCGGTCGAAATAACATGCATCAGTTGCGCGAGCAGCACGCTTCTCGTGTTGACGTACATCCAGCAGATGAGCACGCGCATGGCGGTCATTGCCAGGCCGAATACTGCGAAAAACGGAAGCCAGTGAGAGCCGTGCGGCGTGACGGTTCCCAGGTAATTGATAACCGGGATATGCCACATTACCCACAGTAGGCCGAGCAGAACCGCAGCAGCGACGGCATTCCCGCGCGCCCGCATTGTTTCAAACGCGAATCCGGTCCAGCCAATTTCCTCCAGAAAGCCTGCAGGCACGCCGAAGAGCACGCCCAGAAGAAAGAAGTTGGCAGTGTAGGCGGGGGACACCCACGTCTTCAGGGCGAGCAGAATGCTCAGAATGAGAACCGGAGGAAGCAGGAGCGGCGCATGCCAGCGCGCGGAAAATCTCCATCGCGTCATTCGAGTCCAGAGATCGCGCAGGCCAGCCCTTCCCGCTGTAGAAGCGGTGAAGGTGAGTCCACTGAGGCTTGGACCAAGAAGCATTGCCGGAAACATCAGAATGCCGATCAGCTGCGTCATCTGGTCATGACGAAGGAGGCGAGGAGCGGCAACCGCGAATGCAGCGCTCCATGAAATTGCGAATGCCAGGGCGAAGAACGCAACGATCCGGTTGGGGCTGACGCCAGTTCTTCTCATGCGGTCCGCAAATCCCACACAGGTGACCTCATTTGTGGACGCTTACGCACCCCCGGGCGACGCTGTTCCGCTTTCTCTCAAAAGAGATACACTGGGCAGTTGTTATGATGGTTACAGGAAGATAGCCGTCGCCCGCCGGAAGACAGGCCCCGTCCTAGGGGTCTTTTTTGATATCGGGCAACTCGGTCGCGTCTTCCGGGTTTAATCCCGGCGGATGCCTTCGCATCGTTCATGGGCAAACTACTCGACACCGTCCACTCTCCGGCAGATATCAAAAAGCTCTCGATCCCTCAGCTTGAAACCCTTGCGCAGGAAATTCGCGAGCGCCTTATTCTTACACTCTCCAAAACCGGGGGACATCTTGGGCCGAACCTCGGCGTCGTCGAATTGACGTTGGCGCTGCATTACGTCTTCGATACTCCGAAAGACCGTTTCGTGTTCGACGTCAGCCATCAGGCTTACGTTCACAAACTCCTTACCGGACGCCGCGAACGCTTCGAGACCATTCGTCAAGCTGGCGGCTTGAACGGCTTTATGCTTCGCACGGAAAGCGAGCACGACTCCTACGGCGCAGGGCATGCCGGGACAGCGCTTTCAGCGGCGCTGGGCATGGCCGTCGCCCGCGATCTGGCCGGAGGCAAGGAGCACATCGTCGCCCTTGCTGGAGACGCGGCCTTCACCAACGGCATCTCTTTCGAAGCCCTGAACAACATCGCCGACCAGACGAAGCGCCTCATCCTCATCCTCAACGACAACGAATGGTCGATCGACCGCAACGTGGGCGCCATTGCCCGGTATCTGCACAAGATCGTCACCAACGAGCACGTATCGCACCTGCATGACAGCGCTGCACGCCTGCTTGAGCGTGTCGGCGGCAAAACAGCCCTGAACGTCGTCCGCCGCGCCGAGGAAGCCGCGAAAGGTCTGCTCTGGCCCTCTGTTTTCTTCGAGGAGTTCGGCCTCACCTACTACGGTCCGCTTGACGGCCATAACATCGCGCTTCTGGTCGAAACCTTCAGGTTCCTCAAGCAGCAGGACAAGCCCGTAATCCTCCATGCCATTACGCAAAAGGGGCGCGGCTTCCAGCCTGCTCTCGACAAGCAGAAGAAGTTCCACGGCCTCGGACCCTACGATCCCGAGACAGGCGAAACCAAACCCGCCGGCCAGCGCACGTACTCGGAGGTCTTCGCCGAAACACTGGTCAAGCTGGCGAACGAAAACGACAAGCTGGTCGCCATCACCGCAGCCATGCCCAACGGCACGGCGCTGGATCTCTTCAGGCCGCATCATCCGAAGAAATACTTCGATGTCGGCATCGCCGAGGAGCACGCGGTCATCTTTGCCGCTGGTATGGCCACGCAAGGCTACAAGCCATTCTGTGCGATCTACTCCACATTCCTGCAGCGGGCCTTCGACCCTGTCGTGCACGACGTCTGCCTGCAGAATCTCCCCGTGGTTTTCTGCATGGATCGCGGCAGCCTTAGCGGCGACGATGGAGCGACGCATCACGGCCTGTTCGACATCAGTTACCTGCGCGGCATCCCGAACATCATCCACATGGTCCCCAAGGATGAGGATGAACTCGCGGATATGCTTTATACAGCCATGCTGCACGATGGGCCGGCTGCGGTGCGCTACCCGCGAGGAACCGGACCTGGAGCTACCATGAAGGCCCATCCCGCCGCCTTGCCCATCGGCAAAGCCGAGGTAGTGCGTGATGGAGAGCAGTTCGCCATCTTCGGTCTCGGCGCGCTGCTGCCCATGGCCGTGGAACTGTCCGACAATCTCGATCAACTGGGATATTCCGCAGCGGTGATCAATCCACGCTTTGTCAAGCCGCTCGACCGCGAGCTGTTGGCATCGTATGCGAAGCATGTAACTGCTATCGTCACGTTCGAGGATCACGTTCTGATGGGCGGCTTCGGCAGCGCCGTTCTTGAAGCGCTGAGCGAAATGGGATTCAGCACGCCCGTCATTCGCATCGGCTGGCCGGACCGCTTCATCGAGCATGGCAAGGTGGATCAGTTACGGGCTCGATACGGAATCAGCGTAGAAGCCGCGATGGAGAAGCTCGCGCCATACCTCAAAACCGAGAGCCGGCGACGGCTGGTCGCCCGCTAAACGACTTCGCGTGCTGCAAGAACGCGCAGGTTCCTACCGGAGCCCGGGCTCACAGGAGCGCCAGCCTGTACGGCATCAGCACGGCGTCAACTACGTGGATCACGCGGTTTGGATTTGTTCCTGCCTTTTATGGGAACGAAGAACCGGGACAGAACGTTGATTTCTCCGCAAGACCCCGACCCAGCAGGTATCCTGTAGAAGAATCCCATTGCTTGCCGAAACGGAAACTTCAAGGCGGACGCGGGGAGAAATGCATCAGTAATGTCTACTCCGGCCACCGTCAAAAAACGTCCCAATGTATCCGCCAGCGAGCAATGGATCGTAGCCATTGGCGTGTGGAAACTGCTTGAAGCAACCTTACTGCTGATACTCGGGATCGGAGCACTCAAACTGCTGCACAGGGACCTGGTGGATGTCGTCACCCGCTTCATCATCGACATCGGCCGGGACCCTGAGGGACACTTCGCCAACCTTATCCTCGACAAAGTCGCGCTGATCGATCCCCACCGACTCAAGCAGATCAGCATCGCCGTTTTCGCTGGAGCGGGGCTTCACATCATTGAGGGAGTCGGACTGGTCCTGAGGAAGGTCTGGGCCGAATACATCACCTTGATTCTCACCGCATCCTTCCTGCCCTGGGAAGTCATTGAAATCCTTCGGCACAGCACATGGATCAAATTCGTACTTCTGCTTCTGAATCTCGCAGTTGTCATCTATCTGGCCTTTTATGTTCAGTCAAAGGTTCGGCAACACGGAGCGCAGCAGGATTCCTGACCTTTGCGCGGCCCCAAGCTATGTATTATCGCCAAATTTTCGCTTTACCTTGAGCGCTTCAATCTTGCAAGGGCGATATTCAAATCCGGAATCTTTCTTGACAACACTACATATTGGGCGTGCTCAGATTTCCTGTCGCAACCTATTGGTATTTAGCTCGGCCTCCCTATTAGCCCTTCTCGTTCCTATCAGTTGGCCCGAAATTGTCTCGTTTTTCCACTTGGAGGTGCTTCTTTCGTACGTTACGATTGTGGTCGAAAGCGGTCAAAAAAGGTCCAAAAGGGAGTAAGCGGTTTGCTTTTGGGTCGGCATAATCCCAATCGAACGATAAACCGGCAGATCCGGGAACTTGCCGCCAAAATGACCGAAATGGGAACCGATGTTCCGTGGAAATCACCCAACCCGGGTTGACGAGAAGGGGAGGCTCAAGCTTCCCGCCGAGTTCAAGCGCGTGGTTGAGGAGAATTACGGAACGGGAACGCAGTTTTACATCACTAGCCGTGATGGCAACGACGCGGAGATTTATCCGATGCAGGAATGGGAAAAATTCGAAGAGAAGCTGGCTGAAATTCCCAACTTCAATCCTGCCAAAAAGAAGTTGTTGAACTACGTGAACTACTACGGCCAGACGACCGACATGGATGCACAAGGGCGGGTACTGCTGCCGCAGATCCTGCGCGAGAAGACGAACACAGTCGGCGATGTCCTGGTTTTCGGGATGCAGACGTTTTTGAAGGTCATCAACCGCGAGGCGTTCGTAGCAACCCTCGAGCCGATGACCGAGGCGGACGAGCGGGAGCTCGAAAGCTTCAAGTTGTAACCACCCCTCAGGGGGGAGCACATGAGCGAGCATGAGCGGCATGTGCCGGTTCTTTTACAACAAGCGATCCGATACCTGAATGTGCGCCGGGGCGGCACCTACACAGACGCCACCCTGGGATTCGCAGGGCATTCGAGCGCAATCGCGCGGGAGCTCGGACCGGAAGGCAGGCTGATCGCCTTCGACCGCGATCCCGACGCCATGGCGCTTGCAAAGCAACGGCTTGACGCCCTGCGTGAAGAGCTTGGGCCGGAGATGCCTGAAGTCATCCTGCATGACGTGGAGTTCTCCGAAATGGCCGACTTGCTCGAACCGACGAGCCTCGACGGCTTGCTGGCCGACTTCGGAGCCAGCTCGATGCACTTCGACGAGGCGCACAGAGGATTCAGTTTTCAGGCGGAAGGCCCCTTGGACATGAGGATGAATCCTCGTCGGGGGTTGACCGCCGAACAAGTGGTAAACCAGTTCGGCGAAAAAGAGCTCGCCGACCTGATTTACGAATTCGGAGAGGAAAGGAGGTCGCGGAGAATCGCCAGAGCCATTGTCAGGGCCCGGCCGATTACGACGACGGCACAACTGGCCAGAACCGTAGCGGCCGCGGCCCCGGCAATGAAATCCGACAGGATTCATCCGGCAACGCGGACCTTTCAGGCTCTTCGAATCTACGTCAATGCCGAACTCGACGAGATCAGGGCTCTGCTGAACGCCGCGCCCGGGCTGCTGAAGCCAGGAGGAAGGCTGGTGGTGATCACCTTCCACTCTCTCGAAGACAGGCTGGCAAAAGACGCCCTGCGCGAAGGCGCGCTGCAGGGAATATATGAGGTACTCACGCGAAAGCCAGTCAGGGCCGACGCCGAGGAAACGGATCGCAACCCGCGGGCGCGCAGCGCGAAGCTGCGGGCAGCGGAAAGAAAGGCAGGGAACAGCGATTAGGGATTAGCGATTAGACGTGGTCTTCCTAATCGGTAATGGCTTAATTCCAAATCCCTAAACATCGGGCCGGGGTCGTCCCACCGCAGCAAACGGCGAAAGTAGTTCAAGACGACACTCGTAAGACTCCCCTCCTAAACACAGCGACCCAGGCCCGGTCGTTGGAGGGAGAAGGAAGAAGTTGTAAGCGGTACGGCATAGGCAGTCTGATGGCTACCCCTCATAGCTATTGGCTGGATTTGAGGAGAGACCCATGGCAACGCAGGCAATCGCAGCACATCCCGGCATCGACACAGGCCGCAGCAGCTATGACCGCATCATGGAGCACAACATGGTGCTTCTCGCGGCACAACAGCGGGCGCGCCGCGGCCCCACGCCTGAGATCTTCTTCGTCAAGCGCTTCGACAACTCGCGCCTTGTAAAGGCTCCCGACCCCACGCGCGCAAGGGAGATGCGCACCTTCGCGTGCGCGATGGCCCTGCTCTTTGGCCTCATCATGATCTACGGGTGGCAGCACCTCAGCTCCATCGAATACGGCTATCGTATCGAGTCTGAGAAGCAACAGATCCAGCAGCTCGAGGAGCAGAACCGCCAGCTTCGCCTGACCGAAGCCCAGCTCGGAGATCCAGCGCGCATCGACCAGATGGCTCGCCGGCTTGGGCTCGCGTCGCCGCGTCCCGGTCAGGTGGTTCATCCCGATGCCACCGCCGATCCCAATGCTCCCGCGCTGGCTGAAGCGACTCCTGTGCTTCCGGCTATTCGCTGATTTCATTTTTCGCGAGAGGAACCGGCAGCAGTGAATCCCGCAATTCCGGCCCCGGTAGCGAAGACCGGCATTGTCACCCCCATGAGCCGCATGCGCGTGCTCAATATCCTGGCCTTCTTCGCGATATGGTCTGTCCTGATCTGCGGCCGCCTTGTCTGGCTGCAGGTTTTCCGTCATCAGGACTGGGTGGAGCGCGCAGCGATGCAGCAGGAGCGCGGCTTCGACGTCGCTCCGCGCCGAGGAATCCTATACGATCGTAACCTGCATGAACTGGCGATGACGGTGCTTGTCGATTCCGTCTACGCCGTCCCGAAGGAGATCGGCGACGCGCGGGCTCGGACAGCAGCCGCGCTCGCGAAAATCGTCCACACAGACCCGACGGACAGCTTCACATCCGAGCAACAGATTCTCGCCCGTCTGAACGCCTCGCGTAACTTTGCCTGGGTCGCCCGCAAACAGGACCCGGCCATCATTGACAAGGTGAAAGCTCTCAGCCTCAAAGGCGTTTATATCCAGAAAGAGTTCAAGCGCTTCTACCCCGACAATCAGATCGCTGCGCAGGTGCTTGGCTACGTCGGCATCGACGACAACGGACTTGGCGGCCTGGAACAGAATTTCGACGAAGACCTGCACGGCACGCCCGGCCACATGTTGACTGCTCTCGACGCGCGCCGGCACGTGCTGGGCAGCGCCGAGCGCGAGCCTCTGCCGGGTGAGAATCTCGTCCTCACCATCGATGAAAACATTCAGTTCATGGCCGAGCAAGCCCTCGACCGGAACATGGCGCGGACACATGCCGAATACGGCACGATTGTGGTCCAGGATCCGCACAGCGGGCAGATTCTTGCGCTTGCTGTCCGGCCTACCTTTAATCCAAATGATTTTCGCCATGCCACGACGGGTCTGCTGAAAAACCACGCGGTGAGCGATGTCTACGAGCCCGGCTCTACATTCAAGCCGGTGACCTATGCGGCAGCGCTGGAAGAAAAGGACATCACTCCGGACACCATGGTAGATTGCGGCGGTGGAGCGCTCAACATCGCCGGCCACACGGTGCACGATGCTCCCGGCGAGCATTTTGGATTGCTTCCAGCGTGGAAGGCCCTTGCGGTTTCAAGCAATGTCTGCGCTATCCGTGTAGGCCAGCGCGTGGGGGCCGAACACCTCTACAAATACATCCGTGCCTTTGGCTTTGGTGACCGCAGCGGCATCGAGCTTCCTGCCGAAACAAGAGGACTGCTGGAGCCCTTGAAGCACTGGGGTCCGGCTTCCATGGGCGCCATTCCCATGGGTCAGGAAATTGCCGTCACGCCCGTTCAGATCGCCACCATGGTTTCAACCATTGCCAATGGCGGAGTCTACCTGTCTCCCCACATTCTGCTGGAGAGCACTGACGATACCAAGGCCGGCGGAAAACTTCAGCCGGCGACATTCCATCCGGCCACGGAACTGCCCAATCCGCTGCCTGACGGCGCCCATCGCGTCATTTCTGAGCTGACCGCGGCCCAGATGCGAAAGATGATGCAGGATGTGGTGCTCATGGGCACAGCGCACGGGGCTGTTCATCTCAACGGATACAGCGCGGCAGGCAAAACCGGGACCGCGCAGAAGATTGATCCCCACACCCATACTTATTCCAAAACGAAATTTGTGGCTTCATTCGTAGGATTTGCTCCGGTAAACAATCCCGCCATCACCATGGCGATTGTGATGGATTCGCCCGACCACAGCATGCACTTTGGGGCACAGGCCAGCGCGCCCGTTTTCCAGGATCTGGCACAGCAGATACTCGAATATCTGGGCGTACAACACGATGAGCCGATGCAAATCCCCGCTGCAATGGAGAAGGCGCAGGAGATCGGCCCGCAGGACGAGCCTGACGACAATGTCGGCGACCTTAACGCGCTGTTTGCCGAGGTAAACAATCTTCCCGCCGACGATCCTCTCCGTGCGAACACTGCAGCGCAGGAGCGGGTTCCTGAATCGAAGACGCAAGGCAGTTCGCAGACGCCCCAGCCTGCACTGCCCTCCCCCGTCACCTCGCCCCTTGAGGTTGTCACTGAGCGCACAGTATCAGGCCCGCTTCCTCCGCCCGTCGCAGGGACAGTTCCTCTGACCGTGCGACCGGCACCGTCATCTCCGGACAAGGGCTCGATCGTCGTCGCCTCCGCAGAGCGTGTGGCTGTTCCATCTTTTGTCGGGGAACCGGTGCGCAAGGTTATCGAGCAGGCCGGTAGCTCCGGGCTTGCCGTGCAGGTGCTCGGCAGCGGAATTGCGCGGGAGCAGGCGCCTCCAGCCGGTACCATGGTGCCCTCCGGCACAGAAGTCGTCATTCGCTTCGGGCGCTGATTCACGACTGTCACCCGTAAAATAGGCTTGTGCGATTTGAAGAGGTTTTACGCGGAGTTTCGTGCATCCGCCGCTCGGGACCCAACATGCAAGTCACCAGCGTCGAGTACGACTCGCGGGCTGTCGTGAACGACTCCCTTTTTGTGGCGATGCAGGGCGGGACCACCGACGGTAATCGGTATGTAGCAAATGCCATTGCGGCGGGCGCATCCGCAATCGTCACCGACTCCCACACAACGTTCAACGAACTCGCGCTGAGCCACCCCGAAATCGGTATCGCCGAGGTGCCACACGGCCGCAACGCGCTAGCTCTCATCGCAGCCAACTTCTTCGGACATCCCGAAGGGCAGCTTGCCCTCAGCGGTGTAACCGGAACCAATGGCAAGACAACCACGGCGTTCCTGCTCGACGGCATGCTGAACCGCGCCGGCCGAAAGACCATCCTGCTCGGCACGATTGAGTACCACGTCGCCGGAGCCGTCCGTTCATCCCCGCACACCACGCCTGAGTCGCGCGACCTGCTGCAACTCTTTCGCGAAGGCATTGACGCAGGAGCCGGCGAAGCCATTATGGAGGTCTCATCGCACGCACTCGCCCAGGGCCGCGTCTATGGCCTGCCTTTCGATGTGGCCATCTTTACCAACCTCACACGCGACCATCTCGATTTCCACGGCACGATGGAGAATTACTTCGCCGCCAAGCGACAGCTCTTCGATGGCAGTCTACTTGACCCGCCACGCGTGGCCGTTGTGAATATCGAAGACATCCACGGCGCGCAGCTTGCCCTGGTCGCCCGTGAAGCCGGCTCGGAAATCTTCTCCTACGGCCTCGGTGTCGGCGAGTTCCGCGCGGAGGACATCCAGATGTCACCCATGGGTATGAGATTTACTCTCCTGACGCCTACCGGAGCCATCCCGTTGGAGACGCGCCTGACAGGGAAAGTCAACGTCTACAATCTCCTTGCCGCCTGCGCGGGTGCGTACGCCCGCGGCTTGTCACTCGACGAGATCCGAACGGGGGTAGCTTCACTCTTATGCGTGCCGGGCCGTTTTCAGACCGTCAATGCCGGCCAGGACTTCACGGTGGTCGTCGATTACGCACACACCGATGACGCACTTCGCAATCTCATCGCACTGGCTCGCGACTTTGTAACTGAGACTTGTGGGAAAGTCATTACCCTCTTCGGCTGCGGAGGCGACCGAGACAAAACCAAGCGTCCGCTCATGGGGCTAGCAGCCGGCGAAGGCAGTGATTTCGTTGTGCTTACGTCGGACAATCCGCGCAGCGAAGATCCCGAGGCTATTCTTCAGGAAGTTCTGCCTGGCCTGAGCGAAACCGGTACGCCGTTCTTATCGGAAGTTGATCGTTCCCGAGCGATACGCCTGGCGCTCGAAGCAGCGGACTGCGGCGACATAGTTCTTATAGCCGGCAAAGGCCACGAGAAAACGCAGACGCTGAGGAGTGGAATCATCCCTTTTGATGATGTTGAGGTTGCAACCGAAATCCTGCGCCAACTGAAGCGCACCGGAGTGAGCGCATGAAACTCGACCTGCAGCAGATTGCATTCTGGGCTGGCGCCGATCTGCCGCGTGCCGACAACAATTCCGCAATCCACGCTACCGGATACTCCATCGACTCGCGCACCCTTAAGCCCGGCGATTTGTTCATTGCCATCAAGGGAGAGCGCTTCGACGGGCACGACTTTGTCGCCTCAGCATTTGAACGGGGAGCCGTCGCCGCGATGGTGGCTCGCGACAAAGTGGCCACCCTTGCGCAGGAGGTGCGCGAGCGTCCGCTGCTCTTGGTAGATTCTCCGCTCGCCGCCTTGCAGCAGCTTGCAACCGCGGTTCGAAAACATTGGGCCAGGCGTGTGGTGGGCGTCACCGGATCGGCCGGGAAAACCACCACCAAAGAGGCCATCGCAAAGGTCCTCAGTGCTGTCTTCCGGGTGCTCAAGTCTCAGGGTAACCTGAACAACGGCTATGGCCTTCCCCTGCAACTGCTGAAGCTCGAGCCCGAACACGAGATCGCTGTCATCGAGATGGGCATGTCGAGTGCGGGAGAGATCGCCGCTCTAGCCGCCATCGCGGCTCCGGACTGGGGAGTCGTTACAAACGTCGGAAACGCGCACGCAGAGTTCTTCACGGACGGCATAGCCGGTATCGCCCGCGCGAAATACGAGCTCATCGAGTCGCTGCCACTACACGGTGTCGCCTTTTTGAATTGCGATGACGCCTATGTTTCCCAGTTCGGGCGCGACTTTCGCGGCAAAGCCGTCTATTTCGGACGCGGTCCCTGCGCCGACCCTAAGGCAGAAAGCATCGAATCGCTCGGCGCTGACGGTCAGCGTATCGTTGTCCGCGCGGGAGAAGAACGCGCGAGCCTTTATCTTCACCTTCTCGGAGAACACAACGTCTCGAACGCGCTCGCGGCCGTTGCAGTTGGGGTAGAGGCCGGTATTCCACTCGCCGCCTGCTGCGACGCCCTCGCCGAACTTCGTCCGGAAGACGGGCGCGGGCAAATCCTGAGGTTGCGCGGCGCGACAGTCATCAATGACAGTTACAATTCCAACCCCGAAGCCCTCAAGGCGATGATCGGCACTCTCGCCTCGATGCCCGTAGGTGATGGTGGCCGCCGCATCCTCATCGCCGGAGAGATGCTTGAACTGGGAGCCGAATCGGCGGCGCTGCACGCTGCCTGCGGAAAAGCGGCAGCGGAAGCCGGAATCGACGTTGTCACCGGTGTCCGGGGAAACGCATTGCACATCATCGAAGCTGCGAAAGATCACGGCTCAACCGAAACCCGATTTTTCGAATCGCCGGAGCATGCCGGACGTTGGTTGAGAGAAACTCTCCGTTGCGGCGACATCGTGCTGCTCAAGGCTTCGCGCGGCGTAAAGCTTGAACGAGCCCTTGATGCCCTCATTGAAAGCTAGCGACAGATCGTCGGTGTTTGATATCCGAATTCGCGTTCGACAGCCGCTGCAACCGCCAGTACCGCTTCGTCCTCATACGGCCGCCCAGCAATCTGCACTCCGATCGGCAGGCCATCTGCGGATCTTCCTACAGGCACAACCGCCGCGGGCGCTGCAAAAAGATTGAACCACTGTGTGTACCGCATCGCATCGAGATAGCGCACTACCTGCCCTTCAATCATCCACTCTCGTTCACCATGACGGAATGCAGGCGCAGCGCTTACAGGACACAGCAGAATGGGAACCTGCTGCATCTCCGCCAGCAGTCTATGACGGACCATGTCGCACTCCGCCCACGCCCCCAGCAGCGAGTCCGCCGTTAATGGCTGCTCCGCGCGAGCGAGTTCAAGGAATCCGCGAAACACAGGACTGAGCTCATGCTCGCGCCCGTTGATCACTTCCCGATAGAACATCTCGCCACACTGAACAAAGAAGATCGACCACAGCCGTCGCGCCTCTTCGAGCGCTACGGGGCGAAAATGCTGCACGTTAAAGCCCTGCCGTTGCAGCGCGCCCACCGCATCGCGAACAGCTTGCCTTGTCTCCTGCGTAACCGGCGTCAGTCCATCATCATCGAACCATCCGATCGGAATCGGTTTCACTTCATTCGCAGGAATGTCGCGGAATCTGATTGGCGCGCTCTCCGGATCGAGGGGGTCCTGCGCACACAGTATCCGGAAAAGCAGTGCGACATCTGCGATCGTGCGCGCCATTGGTCCAACCGCGCCAAGAATCGAAAATGGCCCCACCGAAGAGGGACGGTGCCCGCGTCCTGGCACCCGGCCCGGCGTGGGCTTCAGCGAAGCGATCCCGCAGAAGTGCGCCGGCTCTCGCACCGACCCGCCGCTGTCGCTGCCCAAGCCGCACGCGGAGAGCCCCGCCGCAATTGCCGCGGCTTCGCCACCGCTCGATCCTCCCGCTGAATGCTCCAGATTCCACGGATTGTTTGTCCGGCCGTAGAGCACGTTGTCCGTCTCATACGCCATCAGAAATTCGGGACAATTCGTCGTTCCAAGCACGGTTGCGCCAGCCTGTCGCAGCCGTGCTACTGCCTCCGCGTCCTCATGAGCAACGTGTCCGCGATTGAGCACGCTGCCGATCTCGCACTTGTATCCCATTACCTCAATGGATGACTTCACAGTAATGGGCAAACCCGCCAGCGGTCCGCTCTTTGGCGCGCGTGCTTCAGCGCGGACAAGATCAGGCTCGAACTCGATCAGCGCATTCAGCCGCGGGTTGAAGCGCTCGATTTGACGGATGTGTTCCTCCGCAAGCTCCGCCGCTGAAATCTTCCTCTGTTCGAGTAGCCGCAGTTGCTCTACCGCAGGCAGCAACGTGACGCTCATGGCTGCCCGGTGATTGGCTGCGAGACTGTGAGCTGGTAATTGAACTGAAATCTCTGCACCCGCTGCCCGGATTCGAAGCGGTCGTTCCAGTCGAGCCTATAGTTCAGCCCAGCATCGCCGTCTGGATAATGCTCGCCCTCCGGATACGGATACGTGGTCATCTGATGGAACGGCATCTGTGCGACCGTGAAGGGCATGGCCTCATAGAAATCCATGTCCTTCACAAATCCGTTCACATAGAAGAAGTAATCGCGCTTCCAGTGCGCCGGCAGCGGCGGCAATGGCGCCGCGCTGAACTCCGCATCGATCTCCTCGCCGCTTCCGAAGATCACGTAGTGGTTATCCGGTTCCTTCAGCAGCGGAGTCACATCGCCGTAATGCGTATAGCTTCCACGCTGCCACTGGAACGGCCCCGACGTGCTGATCTGGTCGTAGTGATACGTCAGATCCCCTGGCGTCTCCCCATCCACCTGCTGCGGATATCCGCGAAACGCAAGATGCGCCATGTCCAGCGGCAATTCCGTCTGCCGCAGCTCGCTCGAACCATCTGGCCCGTTGTCGACGAGCACCTGGTCCCAATAGATCTGCAGGTTCGTCGTCATGCGGATGCGCCGCGCACCTACAGGTATCTTGCCCGTCAGATCGACTACGATTGTCCGGGGCAACCCCGCCGGGAAGCCCATGTCATCGATGATTCGCTTCCAGCTTCCGTCCGGCATCTGCACCTCGACGTAAGGCGGCACGGGCTCCAGCCCAGCCTGCCAGGCCGCATACATCGAACTTGCGCTGAAGTATTCAATAAATCCGTGCAGGAAAAGCCGCAGCGGATTATGCGGTGTCCAGTCTCCCAGGTCGAGCGTAAGCGTGTGCATGTTCGCATAGCCCGCATAGGTCATGTTGGTAAAGTCGCGCACGTATTTGTGATCGCGCACCGCGAGCAGAGCCAGCACATCATTTCCCTTGTCGTCCCACGCGCCTGCAAGCGGATGCGTCTGCGGGGATGCAACCACCGTCTTGCCGGATGCAAACGGCGGCTCGCTAAGGAAGCGCTCGTCAGGATAGACCTCTGTTCCCTCCGGATGATCCACCGCCACCAGCCGCACCTGGTCGACGTAGTTGATTTCCTCCATCGGCTCGCCGAATCGCAGGCTCAGGTATCCATTGCTAGCTTTCAATTGTGAGCCATCGACCTTGATCCATTCGTCAGGATCGGCTTTGTTCGTCGCAGTCGGCGAGACCCAGTGACCAACAACGGCGGCGCCAATCACATCAGAGATAAACTGATACTGCTTGCCATCCCAGGCAAACAGGACCGGGCACGAACTGCCGCGCCGGTC
>JAFAKX010000070.1 GCA_019234945.1 Silvibacterium sp. | reverse complement strand
GAGTAGCTCCGACTTGGTCCAGGGAGAAATCTCGCCTTTTCCGTCCGACTCGCCGCGACGCCGCTCAACAACCGAGAAGCGCGTCCTCGATGCCGCTCCCTTGAGGGTCACCTGTAAACCCAAAAAAACCTGCTCGTCAGTCCCGATTGGCGTATACTTCGAGGCCTAATTTTGCTGTTGCAATAAACAGAGCCTTCATGAAAATCGTAGTCATCATCGCCCGCATCTTATTGGGCGCCATCTTTGCCGCCTTCGGCCTGAATGCCTTCCTGCACTTTCTCCCCAAGTGGTTACCTCCAGGTCTTGCAGGTCAGTTCGTGGGCGCAATGTTCCAATCCCGCTACATCCTCTTCGTGGGCGCAATCGAGGTGATCTGCGGCGCCTTGTTGCTGGTGGATCGCTATGTTCCGTTCGCCTTGACGATCCTCGCGCCGATCATTGTCAATATCCTCCTGTTCACGTTTTTGCTGCCGCCCGTGGGATGGCAACCTGGAGTGCTCGCGGCGATCTTGTGGATCATCCTGTTCATCCACTACCGCCAGTATTTCTCGTGCATATTCGTGCAGCGGGCATCCTGATCGGCCGCCGCGCCGAAATTTCGCGTGATTCTGGCGGCTACCGGACCTCAAGCTGGTTGAGTCTGGGCGGGGCTGTCGAGACCGGCGAGAAGCAGCAGCGCCTGGCAGCAGAAGAGGGCGACGTGGCGCTGCCGGTCACGGATCATAACAAAACTGTCTCACCGCCGGCGCGCTCACGGCCAGAGGCGGATTTCGAAGGGGCGGGTGGGGCAAAGCGAAGCAGCCGTAGGGTTCCCCCTCCGCCTATAGTATGTTAGTGGAACTGGGACGCGCGGCCATCTCAGGACCGTCTTCCGGCATTGTTTGAGTGCGAACGGTCCCGCCCGAAATTGGGTGATTCGGGCTTCGCCAGTTGCGGGGGCTCATCGGGCTGTTCCCACAGACTGGTGGATCGACGCTTACCATAGCCAGCGCTGCTTGCGTCCTTTATCTGTCTGGTTCATACTGGCGGACATCACGACTTTCGTGAGGTGTGACGCAGATCACAGACAACGAGAGTCGAGCAAGGCTACTGGCGCTCTCGTCTATTGGCTGGAGGAGGATCGAGGGTAGCGAAAGAGTTAACGGCAGTAAATTTTTGAGAAGCGGAGTAATAACACCGGTCATCTTTAGTTAGTTAGCGCCAGGACGATTGGTTGTGCGGTAAGAAGCAGAGGCCCTCAGGTCCACTGATACTTCGGTAACGGGCAGCAGTTTCACGAAATGGGTTTGCCGGTTTGGGGTTGAGTTCCAAACGGATTGCAGTATTTGTAGCTCCTGATAGCGCCGTCATCATTCACGACAGGAGACGCGAATGCACACAGAGCAGCCGGTCGAGTCCATACCAAGTTTTCGGCTCGATGTTCCCCTCCACACTCTTCTGACTCAATCCAACGGGCATACCTCGGGCTTGCAGCCAATCGGCGAACCGCAGAGGTTTCCCGATCCCGTCTTTCCGCAACGCCCCGAACTGCTGGGTCCGATTGATTTCGAGGCAGAGTGGGCACCTCCTGAGAAGCGCAAATACACGCCAGGGCAGATTTACCACGGGATGCAGGGATGGCTTTTCCCGTACATCCGGTCACGGGTGACCGCGGGCGATTTTCATCCGCTGATCGCGTATCTGTTTACCGAATTCAAATGCAATCTTGACTGCCACTACTGCTGGGCCTTCGACAATAAGGTGAAGGGAATGTCGGAGGACACGGCAAAGCGGTCCGTGGATTGGCTGCACGGGACGGGCTGCCGCGTGCTGGCGTACATGGGCGGCGAGCCGCTGCTGAGGCCGGACTTCATCCAAAAGATCACCTACTACGCCGCGAAGAAGAATTTCTGGATCTACCTGCCGACGAACGCGCGGTTGCTGCGTACGGGCGTGATCGACAAGCTGGCCGATGCCGGCATCTCAACATTCAATATTGCCGTTGATGCGGTTGATATCAAGGCGGGATTGCCGAAAGCGCTGGTGCCAATCCGGAAGCAATTCGATTATCTGGTGCGCAAGCAATTCGGGTACGGATACACGGTGTTCCTCAACATCAATATCTGCAGGAACAATCTCGACGATGTACGCGAACTGACCGAGATTGCTCATGACTGCGGCATCGCGACGGACTACCATATCAACGAGTCTCCGCTGCTCGAGCAGGATGAGCATTTCAAGCACGCCGACAATAATGTCACCTACATCACGAAGGAAGACTGGCCAAAGGTGGACGAGACGATCCAGTGGCTGACCGAGAAGCAGGACTCCGGCTACAAGATGGTCAACTCAAACACGCGGCTATGGCAGATGGTCGATTTCATGAAGGGCAATCACTTCCCCTGGAACTGCCGTGCCGGCCAGAACTCGATGATCATCCGCGTGGACGGGACGCTGGCGCCGTGCTTCCCGATGTACACGGCCAACTACGACTGGGGCGTGGTGGGCGACCACAAGTTCGACACCAAGCAGCTTGATCATCAGAAAGAGAGCTGCCAGACGCATTGCTTCTCGACGCTCAATCACATTCTGGGCTGGTGCTACAACGACCAGCGCGTGATCAAGTACTTCTTCAAGCAGCTCGCACATGGATTCCAGGGAATGAAGGGGCAGATGTAGTCGGACTGCCCCGGTTGTTCTCCACATACAGAAAGACTTTTCGCAGATCTGATTCAAGGAGACTCATATGGCAACGGCACCTGAGGTCGTGCAGACTGACTTCGAGATGGAAATTCAGGCGCGCATCGACGCCGAGCGCGCAAGGCTTCGCGCGGAAGCCGGCCTGGCGCGGATGCGCGAGTTCAAGAAGCCGGTCGAGCGCACCTTCACCGCCAAAGAGCGGGACTACGTCACGATCCTCTTCGGCGGCTTGACCTGGAAGCACGAGGAGATGATCAAGGCGGTATTCCACGGCAGCGGCTACAAGTGCGAGAACATTCCGACGCCGGTGGTCGCCGATTTCCAGGCAGGCAAGGAATACGGCAATAATGGCCAGTGCAATCCCACGTATTTCACCGTCGGGAACCTGGTGCGTTACCTGCAGGGTCTCGAAAAAGAAGGCATGACCAAGCAGCAGATTATCGACAACTACGTCTTCTTCACGGCGGGCTCGTGCGGGCCGTGCCGCTTTGGCATGTATGAAGCGGAGTATCGCTTTGCGCTGCAAAATTCGGGCTTCGAGGGGTTCCGCGTGCTGCTCTTCCAGCAGACGGATGGCATCAAAGCGGCGAGCGGAGAGCCGGGGCTCAAGTTCTCGGTGGACTTCGGCATGGGTATGCTGAATGCGCTGAACCTTGGCGACGTGCTGAATGAGCTGGTCTACCAGGTGCGGCCGTTTGAGGTGAATAAGGGCGAGACGGATCGCGTAATTCAGGAAGCGGCGAAGACGCTGACCGATACGCTGCGTGATCGCAAGCGCTGGCACATTATGGACGCGGCGCCGAGCTGGGCGAAGCCATATATCGAGAAGCACAAGAAGATTGAGTCGATCGGCTGCACCTTGGGGAAGATTGCGGACAATCTCTACGGCAAGGAGTATGTCGACGCGCTGCACGCCTGTCGCGACAGCATTAACGCGATTGAAGTGGATCGCCTGCGGGTAAAGCCGGTGATCAAAATCACGGGCGAGTTTTGGGCGCAGACGACAGAGGGCGACGGCAACTTCAACATGTTCGCTTTCCTCGAGAAGGAAGGTGCGCAGGTGCTGGTTGAGCCGATTGCGACGTGGATCGCCTACATGATGTATGTGGCCAAGGAAGGCGCGAAGGCGCGGGCTGAGGTTGAGGCTCCGTATCGCGATCCGAAGTGGTTCGAAGTGAAGAAGCGCCTGGCGAACGAGTTGAAGCTCTTCAAGAAAACGGGCGGGCTGACCGTGGGCTCTGCGATGTGGACCTACTTCTATCACCGCACGATCAAGCACATGGGCGACACGGCGCACCACCTGGTTCCACAGAAGGAGCTGTCGCGGCTGGCGCACCCGTTTTATCACCAGCTTGCGCGCGGCGGCGAAGGATTCATGGAGGTGGGCAAGAACGTCTATTACACCGTGAATCACCTGTGCCACATGGTGCTGGCGCTCAAGCCGTTTGGATGCATGCCCTCGACGCAGTCCGACGGAGTGCAGTCGCGGGTGGTGAACAAGT
Source organism: Silvibacterium sp. (assembly GCA_019234945.1). Classification (GTDB taxonomy): domain Bacteria; phylum Acidobacteriota; class Terriglobia; order Terriglobales; family Acidobacteriaceae; genus Silvibacterium. The sequence continues at coordinate 7,517 of JAFAKX010000070.1, read as the reverse complement.
ACAAGGACATGATCTTCCTGCCCATCGAGACCTCCGGCGAAGGTGAAGTGAATGCTCACAGCCGCGTGCAGATGGCTCTGGCTGAAGCAAAGGCCAAGGCGCGCGCGGAGTTCCAGAGTGTGCTCGATCGTTCGGGCCGGTCGCTCGATGAGCTGCGCGAGTATGTGGCGGAGCATCCGGAGCTGTCGCGGGCGTTGTACAAGTTCCCGCACAAGGAAGGGATTGCCGGTACGGCGGCGCAATTCGCTTCGCACGTGAGCGACCTGATGAAGAAGGACAGCGCGTACAAGCGCCGGGCTCGCGTGTCGATGGCGACGGCGGGCGCGGCGTAAGCGACGCGACTATGCGTTACCTGATGCGAAACGCGGTGGAGTGGGTCGTGCAGCTCGGGCTGGCGCTGACGGTCGCGCTGGTGCAACTCGCGCTGTGGGATGCGCTGCGCCGCCAGCGCGTGCGCGAGGCTGCGCTTGAGAGGCGACCCGCATCAGGACGAGGACATTGGTCCAGACGGAACTTTTGGTCTCGCTAACGGTGTAGCGGAGGAGATGGCGGATGCAGCAGCTCATGGTTGGGCTGGACGTAGGATCGACGACGGTCAAGGCAATCGTCGTCGACGCGGCAACGGATGCCATTCTGTGGCAGGATTACCAGCGACACGAGACACGGCAGCCGGAAAAGGTGCTGGAGTTTCTGCGCCGCATGGAATCTGAGGCGGGGATTTCGACAGAGAACACGCGGATCTTCATCACGGGATCGGGCGGCGGCACTATAGCCGAGATGATTGGGGCGAAGTTCGTGCAGGAAGTGCACGCTGTTTCGCTGGCGGTGGAAAAGCTGCACCCGGAGGTCTACTCCGTCATCGAGCTTGGCGGGCAGGACGCCAAGATCATCGTCTTCAAGGATGACGAGGAGACGGGCCGCAAGAAGAAGATTCCGTCGATGAACGACAAATGCGCCGGCGGGACGGGCGCGGTCATCGACAAGATCAACGCGAAGCTGAAGATTCCGGCGTCGGAGCTGTCGAATCAGGCCTACCACGGCATCAAGCTGCACAAAGTTGCCGGCAAGTGCGGTGTATTCGCCGAGACAGACATTAACGGCCTGCAGAAGACCGGTACTCCATCCAATGAACTGATGGCGTCGCTGTTTGAAGCGATCGTGTTGCAGAACCTGAGCGTGCTGACGCGTGGAAACACGCTGCGTCCGCATGTGCTGCTGCTGGGTGGCCCGAATGGATTCATTCGCGGCATGCGCGAGGCGTGGCAGGCGAATATTCCGCGGATGTGGAAGGAGCGCAAGGTCGAAATTCCGGAGGGAGCAAAGCCGGAAGACCTGATCAAGGTTCCGGACAACGCGCAGTATTTCGCTGCGCTGGGCTCAGTGGAGTTCGGTAAGGATGAGGAAGCCTCACTCGGGCGTTATCTAGGCACGGAGAAGCTGCTCTACTACATCGATTACGGGCGCGCGGAAGAGAAGGCGTCGGCGGGTACGAAGGGCCTGGTGACGGACAACGCCGAACTGGATGCTTTCAAGGGCGCGTTCAAGCGGAAGAAGTTTGTGGCGGCGGATTTTCAGCCGGGGCAGGTTGTTTCAGGGTTTATCGGCATCGACGGCGGGTCGACGTCGACAAAGGCGGCGCTGCTGAGTACGGACGGCGACATTCTTTGCAAGACGTACCAGCTCTCGAACGGCAACCCGATCGAGGACACGATCGAGATGTTCGAGAAGCTGCGCGAACAGGTGGAGAGCAAGGGCGCGACGCTGGAAGTGCTCGGGGTTGGAACCACGGGCTATGCGAAGGACATCCTCAGAGACGTGCTGCACGCCGATGTGGCGCTCGTCGAGACGGTCGCGCATACGGAGTCGGCGCTGAAGTTCTATGACGATCCGCACGTGATCATCGACGTGGGCGGGCAGGACATCAAGCTGATCGTGCTCAAAGACGGCCGCGTCAAAGACTTCAAGCTGAATACGCAGTGCTCGGCGGGTAACGGATACTTCCTGCAGTCGACTGCGGAAGGCTTCGGCATGAAGGTCGAGGAGTTTGCGGATCTTGCCTTCTCCGCGAAGTCAATGCCTTCGTTCGGCTACGGCTGCGCGGTGTTCATGCAGTCGGATATCGTGAATTTCCAGCGGCAGGGCTGGCGGTCAGAGGAGATCCTGGCCGGTCTGGCAGATGTCCTTCCGAAGAATGTGTTTCTCTACGTAGCCAGCATTCCGAATCTCGCCACGCTGGGCTCGCGATTCGTGCTGCAGGGCGGCACGCAGAACAACATGGCGGTGGTGAAGGCCGAGGTGGACTTCATCAAGTCGAGCTTCCGAGCGAACGGCAAGGAGCCGGAGATCATCGTCCACGAGCACTGTGGCGAATCGGGCGCAATTGGCGCGGCGCAGGAGGCGTTGCGGCTCTGGAAGAACGGGCGTGAGACGACGTTCATCGGCTTGGAAGCCGTGGCCAGCATCCGCTACCGCACGACGCGCAATGAAGACACGCGCTGCTACTTCTGCAAGAACAACTGCCTGCGCACGTTTATTGACGTGGATGTGAATGGCGGGGATCGTGAGGCAACGGCGGAGGAAGTGGCGGTTGCGGCAAAGCTGCCGAGCCTGGAGCAGATTCAGGCCAATCTGCCGCCGGCGGAGCATGCACATGGTTCGTCGTGCGGCACGGCCGGGCACAGCGACGCAGGCGGATGCGGTTGTAGCACGACGTCGAAGTCGACTTTCAGGGCGAAGGCTGAGCCGCTGATCCAGATTCAGGTTGCTCCGGGGTCGAGTAAGGTAGTTGAGCTGCCGAAGCCGGTGGAGTTCCAGCCCCGCAAGACGAAGGTGCCGCTGCGCGTGGGCGAACAGCGCCTGATTATCGCCACGTGCGAGAAGGGCACTGTCGAAGATCTTGACGACATGAAGGATATCAAGGCGGATATCGACAAGATCAAGGCAGCGAATCCGAACTTTGTCGATATTGCGGCGCATGATATGTTCAAGCACCGGAAGGTGGACGAGATTGCCGATCCTGTTCCGAGCACGAAGGGATTCTTCGTCGCGAAGGCGGTGAAGGAGCGCGCGGCGCTGATGGAGAAGCGCAAGGACTTCCGCATCGGAATTCCACGCCTGCTGAACACTTATACATATGCGCCGCTGTTCAATGCGTACTTTGCGAGCCTGGGACTCAAGGCCGAGAACATTCTCTACTCGGACTACACGACGCCGGAACTGTATCGTGCGGGTGCGAGCCGCGGCGCAATCGATCCCTGCTATCCATCGAAGATCGGGATCGCGCACGTCTACAATCTGCTGGCGACCAAGCACAACAAGAAGCCGCTGAATGCAGTCTGGTTCCCGATGTATGACATTCTGCATACGCCGCTCGTGAATCTGACGGGCTCGAATGCGTGCCCGACGGTGACTGCGACGCCTGAAGTAGTCAAGGCGGCGTTCACGAAAGAGAGTGACGTATTCACGGAGAACGGGATCGCGTATCTCGATCCGATTCTGAACCTGCGGGATGAAAAGATCTGCGCGGATCAGATGTACAAGGCGTGGACGCCGCTTCTTGGGCTGTCGCGCGAGGAAAATGATCGGGCTATTGCGGCCGGGTTCAAGGCACTGGCCGAGAGCGAGAACGAAATTCGGCGGCAGGCGCGTGAGACGCTCGATCAACTGGAGCGCGAGGACCGCATCGGCATCGTGATGCTGGGGCGCGTGTATCACCACGATCCGGGGCTGAACCACGAGATCATGGAGGAGTTCCAGAAGCTCGGCTACCCGGTGTTCTCGCAGAGCACGTTGCCGCTCGATGAAGACCTGCTGGACCGGCTTTTCGGCGATGAGGTGAGGGCAGGGCTTATCACGCATCCGCTGGACATCAGCGACGTGTGGAAGAATCGCTACTCGACGAGCACGAACCACAAGGTGTGGGCGGCGAAGTTTACGGCGCGGCATCCGAACCTGGTCGCGCTCGAGGTATCGAGCTTCAAGTGCGGTCATGACGCTCCGATTTATGGGGTCATCGAAGGGATTATCGAGAATTCTGGCACGCCTTACTTCTCGTTCAAGGACCTGGATGAGAACAAGCCGTCTGGCTCGATTCGGATACGCGTAGAGACGATCGATTACTTCCTGCGGCGGTATCGCGAGGACATTATCAAGCGGCGCAAGATCGAGGGAGATATCGAGGCGCAGCTCGCGGCTTTCGAGCAGTCACTGCGGGCCCAAGCCGAGCTTCGGTCGCAGACCGAAGAGACCAGCAGGCTGGCGATGGCGGGAGACTGAAGCGGAGGGCCTGCTAACACTATTAGGGCGAGCAGCGTTGCGAACGAAAATCGGGTTAGAGGAGGCTGAGTCCGCAGCGCATTGCGCGACCGCGTGCAAGGATGACAAGGAAGTATGACCCGATTTTCGCCGCAACCCGAAGGGACGGGGTCAATTTTCTCGTCTTCGTTGTCGCTCGTCGCTCGAAGGTTTCAACATTCGTCGCTCCTCGCTCCTAGAAGCCAGAAAAAATTGGCTCCCGTCGCTGCCGTCCTAATAGTGTTAACAGGCCCTGACTGATGTCCTCCCGCTCCGGTGCGATCAACCGATATGTGCTGTCCAACCTTGGGCACAGGCCTGTCCGCGCAGCCCTGAGCATTCTCGCCATTGCCGTTGAAGTCACGATGATCCTCACGCTCGTGGGTGTCAGCTATGGCACCCTCGATGCCACGGCGCGCCGCGCACGGGGAGCAGGGGCGGACATTATGATCCGGCCGCCAGGATCTTCGGTGATCTCGCTCAGTTCAGCGCCTATGACAGACAAGCTCGTTCCGATGCTGGCCAAGGAGCCGCATGTAGTAGTGGCGACGGGTACGGTGGTGCAGCCGCTGGCGGGGCTGGATACGATCACGGGCCTCGACCTCGATCAGTTCGGCCGGATGAGCGGCGGCTTTCACTTCCTTCGGGGCGGGCCGTTCCAGAAGGATGACGACATGCTCATCGATGAGTATTACGCGCGCGAGAAGCATCTGCATGTCGGGGATACGGTTCACCTGATCGATCATGACTGGCATCTTGCCGGCATTTTCGAGTCAGGAAAACTGACGCGCATCGCCGTGCAGCTGCCAGTGCTGCAGGAACTCACGGGGAATCCGCACCATCTGAGCCAGATTTATCTGAAGCTCGACGATCCGAGCCGCGCGCAGGAAGTGGTGAACGAGCTGAAGAAGAAGATGCCTGGGTATCCCATCTACACCATGGAGGAGTTCACGTCGATGCTTTCGATCAGCAGCGTCGGGCTTCTGCGAAACTTCATCGGCGTGGTGATCGGGGTTGCGGTGATCGTCGGGTTCATCGTGGTCTACATGGCGATGTACACCGCAGTGCTCGAGCGGACGCGTGAGATCGGGATTCTGAAGGCAATAGGAGCGTCGTCCGGTACGATTCTCAGCCTGCTATTGAAAGAGACGTTCCTCATCGCGATAGGTGGGATTGTGGCGGGCATCATCTTCACCTATGGCACGCAGTGGTGCATGCGGCACCTGGTGCCTTCGATCCTGACGCAGGAGACGGTGTATGGCTGGTGGCCGATCGCCGGAGCCATTGCTCTCGCGGGGGCATTGCTTGGGGCGATTGTGCCCGCGCTGAAGGCCGCGAGGCAGGACGTAACCCAGGCGATTGCGTACGAATAGCTGGAAGCTTATCGGCACGGCCAAAACCGTGTTCTGATGCCGAGACGGAACCTTACAGGGATCCGGTGCTGACGAAAGCGGTTCAGATCCTTATGCTGATTTTGTGCTATGGCTGGTCGCGAAGAGTGTTAGTACGGGCTTTCTGAGATCGAAACTTCTGTAAATCCGGTAATACGGCCGGAATGTGAGCTTAGGTCAAAGGGTAAGATCCCAAAGCCACCAGCGCGGAAACGCAGCTTTTCCGCGTGACAACTAACGGCGGGATCATAGGGGACACAGAGCTGATTACATTAGCAGAGAAAATGTTCAACATTGACGCCAAACGCATCTGCAAGACTCCGGGGGCAAATACAACGGCGATCAAGTGGATAGATGAGGATCACCTGCTACTTTCGATTAATGCTTGGTCATCAGGTTTCTGCTATTCAAACTTCACCGATGGTTTCATTCTTTCGCTGTCAAAGCGAGAAATCGTAAGGAAGCTGTCGGAAAGAGAACTCATCAACTTGCCAGCCGTCTGCACGTGGAATCTTGTTCCGGTTGAGCCGCATTGACGAACTAGCACCACAGGCGAGCTTGCGGGACTCGTAGCCGCAATCCAAACGATAGTCGCGATTCCGGGCGGAACGTTGGCGATTCCGCAAGTTTCGGCCGATGATTGGCATGTACCTTCCGCGAGATGCACTGGAACCGCTCCAGCCTGAATCAGCCGCGGGATGGGTGGACCTTCAGAATCTCGCGGGCGATGACCATACGCTGAATTTCGCTGGTGCCCTCGCCGATGGTGCAGAGTTTCACGTCACGATAGAACTTTTCGGCGGGATAGTCCTTAATGAAGCCGTATCCGCCGTGAAGCTGGACGGATTCGTCGCAGATGCGCACGGCGACTTCGCTGGCGTAGAGCTTGGCCATGCTGGATTCGCGGGTGACGCGCTGGCCGGCGTCCTTGAGGACGCAGGCACGCTGGGTGAGGAGGCGGGCGGCATCGAGTTCCGTGGCCATGTCGGCGAGCTTCCACTGGATTCCCTGAAATTCGGCGATCGCCTTGCCGAACTGCCGGCGCTCCTTGACATATTTCACCGAAGCATCAAGTGCGCCGCGACCGATGCCGAGTGAGAGCGCAGCGATAGAGATGCGGCCCCCATCGAGCACGCGCATGGAGTCGACGAAACCTTCTCCAAGCTCGCCGAGGAGGTTCTCGGCAGGGATCTCGCAGTCCTCGAAGATCAGCTCGGAAGTATCGCTGGCGCGCAGGCCGAGCTTGTTCTCTTTCTTGCCGGGACGGAACCCAGGGGTGCCTCTTTCAACAACGAAGGCCGATAGACCGTGGGTGCCCTGTTCGCGGTCGGTGACGGCGATGACGACGGCGACGTCGGCGTAATGGGCGTTGGTGATGAAGGTCTTGTTGCCGTTGAGGACCCAGCGGTCGCCTTTCCGGACGGCGGTGGTGCGAGCCGCGCCAGCGTCGGAGCCGGAGCCGGGCTCGGTGAGTCCCCAAGCTCCGAGCCATTCGCCGCTCGCGAGGCGGGGGATGTACTTGCGACGCTGTTCCTCGCTACCGGCGAGGAAGATGTGATTCGTGCAGAGGGAGTTATGCGCGGCGACAATGATGCCGACGGAGCCATCGACAGCGGAGAGCTCTTCAATGGCCAGGACGTAATCGACGTAGCCAAGGCCAGCCCCGCCGTATTCGACCGGGAAGATGACGCCGAGCAGGCCCATCTGGCCAAGCTGCTTGACCACATCAGCCGGGAATTCGCTGGCTTCGTCCCAGCGCATGACGTTGGGCGCGATTTCACGGACGGCGAAGTCGCGGATCTCCTTGCGAAGCTGCTCCTGATCCTCGGTCAG